>JBEIHU010000086.1:0-15844 GCA_040381175.1 Burkholderiaceae bacterium | reverse complement strand
CTCGGTTTCGGAAGGGTGCAGCGCCAGCGTCAGCGCATGGTCGGCATACAGCTGCCGGTCCATGTCGGCGATCTGCAGCGTGGCCTTGTAGAGGGTTGATTTGAGGGCCATGGGGCGCCTGGGAGTGAGGCGGCACTGTGCCACACTGCGCCGCCAGCAAGACAGCGGGAGAGGGCATGGGCACGAGGCTAGAAGGCAAGGTTGCATTCATCACCGGCGCGTGCTCGGGCATCGGCCTGGCCACGGCGCAGCTGTTCATCGAAGAAGGCGCCTGCGTGCTGGCCGCCGACATCCAGGACGATGCCGGCCAGGCGCTGCAGCAGCGCTTCGCCGGGCGGCTGAAGTACGCGCACTGCGACGTCACCCAGCCGGCGCAGATCCAGGCGGCGGTGGACCGGGCCGCGGCCGGGTTTGGCGGCCTGGACATCGTCTTCAACAACGCCGGCGCCGGCGGCCAGCGCGGCGGCATGGAGGAGATGACGCTGGAAGGCTGGGACTTGACCATGAACCTGCTGCTGCGCTCGGTGATGGCCGGCACGATGTACGCGCTGCCGCACCTGAAGGCGCGCGGCGGCGGTGCCATCGTCAACACCTCGTCGATCTCGGCGCTGGCCACCGGCTACGCGCCGGTGGCCTATTCCACCGCCAAGGCGGCGGTGCTGCATTTCAGCAAGCTGTGCGCGGCCGACCTGGCGCGGCACCGCATCCGCGTCAACGCGGTGGTGCCGGGCTTCATCGCCACGTCGATCTTCGGCGCCGGCTTCGGCCTGGACCGCCAGGCGGCGCAGCAGATGGCGGCCACGCTCACCGAGCGCGGCGGCAGCCTGCAGCCGGCCGGGCGCACCGGCCAGCCCGGCGACATTGCCGAGGCCGTGCTCTACCTGGCCAGCGATGCGGCCAGCTTCGTCACCGGCACGCAGCTGGTGGTCGACGGCGGCATGACGGTGGGCACGCGCGCGTCCTGGGACCCGAGCGCGCCGCGGCCGGTGCAGGAGGCGCTGGGCCTCACGCCCGAAGCGCTGCAGGCGCTGGCGCAGGCCGCGGCGCAGCGATCCAGGGCCTGAAGATGCCCGCAGTGGCCAAGGGTGGCTGCCGAGCCGATGAGGCGGGCCCTCAGTCGACCTTCGCGCCCGAGGCCTTCACCGCCAGCCGCCAATTGCGGGTTTCGGCAGCGATGAACTCGCCCAGCTGCTTCGGCGTGCCGCCCACCTGCGTCGCGCCCAGCTTGGCGAAGCGCTCGGCCACGTCGGTCTTCTGCAGCATGCGGTCGACCTTGGCCGAAAGCCTGTCGATGATGGGCTGCGGCGTGCCGGCCGGCGCCACCAGCACGAACCGGGCTTAGGCCTCGTAGCCCGGCAGCACGCCGGCAATTGGCGGCACGCCAGGCAGTTGCGGCACCGGTTGGGCGGAAGTACGCCCGGCGCACCCCGCCTGCCGGCCTGGATCAGCGGCAGTGCCGGGGGCATGTTGTCGACCGACATTTGCGTCTGGCCGGCCGCCAGGTCCTGCAGCACTGGGCCGCCGCCGAGGGAGGGCATGTGCGTGACGAACGCGCCGGCCTGCGTTTTGGACAGCCCGGTGGACAGGTGCCCGGTGGAGCCGATGCCCGGCGTGCCGCGCGACAGCTTGCCCACCGCCTGCCGCGGCTTGTCGTACAGCGCCGACACCGCGTCGCAGGGAAAGCGCTGGAACAGCCCTTCTTCGACCATGCGCAGGGCGCTGCCCGTGCCTTCCTCGGCGGGCTGGGAAACCATGTTCGGCGTGCCGCCGATGCGCTGCGTCTGCGCCAGGAGCCCTGCCGCCGCCAGCAGCGTGGCGGTATGGCTGTCGCGGCCGCAGGCGTGCATCTTGCCGTCGTGCCGGCTGTCGCAGGGCACTCCGGCGGCCTCGGTCATGGGCCGGGCGTCCATGTCGGCGCGGATGCAGATGCTGCCGCTGCCGCCGCCATGGCGCAGCTGGCCGGCCTCGCCCGTGCCGCCCGGGCCGCAGTGCACCTCGCAGCCCCAGGCGGCCAGAGGCGGCCAGGCGCTCGGCCACGAGGTCGCTTGTGGTGTGCTCCTAAAGCCGGTTCCGGGCGTTGATGGGCCAGCTGACGCAGGCAGATCCTCTCCGGCAGCACGCCCACGCTTTGCTCGTGCAGGGAGTTCATGTGCATGGCGGTCTGCCTCGGTCGCCGTGGCGCAACGGCAAGCCGGGCTGTCGCAATCCAGCCGGGGCAAAATGCCTGGCATGCAACGCCGCCTGACCCACCCATGACCGCCGGTGCCGCACCCGCACCCGCCGCCGCCGCTGAGGCCGGCGCCGACCTTTGCGCCGAGCGGCTGCGCGAGCGGTTCCCAGACTTGTTTGCCGGCATGCCCAAGCCGCTGAAGCTGCGCATCCAGGCCGACATCCAGCAACGCGCGCCGGGCGTGTTCGCCAAGGCGGAGCTGTCGGCCTTCCTGCGTCGCCACACCGGCCGCACCGGCTACCTGATCGCGCTGACGCGCGCAGCCCACCGTTTCGACCTGGACGGCGCGCCGGCAGGCGAGATCTCGGCCGAGCACCGTCAGGCTGCACTGGACGAGCTCGCGCGGCGCCGCGGCCTGCGCGCTGCGCGCGAGGCTGAGCAGCAGGCCCAGCGCCGCGCCCGCGCCGAGCTGTTGCGTGCCTACGAGGGCAGTTCGCTGAGCGTGGCCAACTTCTGCGCGCTCAAGGGTGTGGCGTCGGACGAACTGCCGGGCCTGCTGGAGCTGGCCCGGCGTGAAGCCGACGAACGCGCGCGCTCCGCGGCACCGCCGCCGCGCGAGCGGCCGCCGCCGCGGTCTGGACGCCGCCCGAG
Organism: Burkholderiaceae bacterium; assembly: GCA_040381175.1. Taxonomy (GTDB): domain Bacteria; phylum Pseudomonadota; class Gammaproteobacteria; order Burkholderiales; family Burkholderiaceae_C; genus Rubrivivax. The sequence continues at coordinate 13,023 of JBEIHU010000086.1, read as the reverse complement.
CTCGTGATGGACGCCGCGTCGACGCTGTTCGAACTGCTGCCGATCGGCGCCTACCGTTCCAGCATCGGCGGCAGGCAATTGCGTGCCAACCTTGCGCTGGTGCGGTTGAACGGCTATGCCAGCGAGAGCGAGATGCTGGCTGCGGTCAACGACATCGGCGTGGAGTGGTACGCGCAGCCGCAGCGCCGCGCCGAGTTCCAGCGGCTGATGCAGCGCGATGGGCAGGTCACCGACTTCGTTTCCGAGGTTTATCGCCACAAGACGCGCGAGCGCATCTGGATTCGAGAGAACGCGCATCTGGTGCGCGCCGGCGACGGCGCGCCGCTGTACTACGAAGGCACGGTCGAGGACATCACCAGCCAGCGGCGCACCGAGCTGGCTCTGCAGGCCAGCGAAAGCCGTTTCCGCGCCTTCATCGAACGGGCCCAGGTGCTCACCGTGGTTTGCGACGCGCAGGGCATGGTCAGCTATGCCAGCCCGGCGGCGTTGCGGCTGCTGGGCTTCGCGGCCGAGGAGATGCTGGGCAGCTGCGTCTTCGACTGGCTGCACCCGGACGACGTGCAACTGGGCCGCGCGTACATGGCCACGATGCTCGATGGCCGGGGCGAAGACGTCGAGGCGGTGGTCCGCGTCCACCATGCCGACGGGCAGTGGCGGCACCAGGCCGTCCTGGCCAACAACTGCCTGGCCGACCCCGCGGTGGGCGGCGTGGTGCTCAACCTGCGCGACGTCAGCGGCCGCACCCGCGCCGAAGCGGCGCTGCGCGCCCTCAATGCCGAACTGGAGCAGCGCGTCCAGCAGCGCACGCTGGAGCTGGTGCATGCACGCGACGAGGCCGAATCGGCCAACCGTGCGAAGTCCGAGTTCCTGTCGCGAATGAGCCACGAGCTGCGCACACCGATGCATGCCATCCTGGGCTTCGGCCAACTGCTGCAGGGCGACACCGCGCTGGCGCTGGCCGAGCCCTCGCGCACCCACCTGCGCGAGATCCTGCGCGCCGGCCAGCGCCTGCTGGGACTGATCAACGAGCTGCTCGACCTGGAGCGCATCGAGGCCGGGCAGCTGGTGCTGGCGCCAAGTGCGGTGGAGGTCGCGCCGCTGCTGCAGGAATGCCTGCTGGCCAGCGAGTCCCTGGCCGCGCGGCAGCGGGTGCAGCTGCCCGACCCGCACTCGCTGTCGCTGCCGGGCCGCGTGGTCGCCGACCGCGATCGCCTGAGGCAAGTGCTGCTCAATCTGCTGTCCAACGCCATCAAGCACAACCGGCGCGGCGGCCAGGTCGGCCTGCTGGTGGCGCCCGATGGCGAGGCGCTGCGCATCACCGTCAGCGACACCGGCCCGGGGCTGGACGAAGCCCAGCGCGCGCGCCTGTTCCACGCCTTCGAGCGGCTGGGCGCCGAGCGTGGCGCGGTCGACGGCGCCGGCATCGGGCTGGCGCTGAGCAAGCGACTGGTGGAGCTGATGGGCGGCCAGATCGGTCTCGACAGCGAGCCTGGCACCGGCAGCCGCTTCTGGGTGCGGCTGGCCAGTGCCGACGCCGCACCCGTCGCACCGGAGGCGGAACTGGGCCAAGCGGGCACCGTGCTCTATGTCGAGGACAATCCGGTCAACGTGCTGCTGATGGAGGCCATGCTTGGCCAGCAGACGCGGCTGAAACTGATCAGCGCCGCCTTGCCGGAAGCCGGCCTGCAGCTGGCGCAGGAGCAGCGGCCGGACCTGATCCTGCTGGACATCCATCTGCCCGGCATCGATGGCTATGAAGTGCTGCGCCGGCTGCGCGCCGAGGCCACCACGCAAAACACGCCGGTCATCGCCGTCAGCGCCAACGCCATGCCGGCCGACATCGAGCGCGGGCTGGCGGCGGGCTTCGATGATTACCTCACCAAGCCGATCGATCAGCGCGAGCTGATGGCCAAGCTGCAGCGCGTGCTGCAGCGTCAGTGATCAGGCCGCGCAGTCGACCAGCACCTCGCGGATGCGCCCGGGATGCAGTTCGCCGCGCAGCGCAATGCACACCAGCCTGCCGGCCTGCGGCCGGACGTGAGCCACCTCGGCCAGCGCGCTGCGCGCACCGACCAGCTGCAGCGAGCGGATGCAGCCATCGTGGTCGCGCATCAGGCCCTTGGCGCGCAGCAGCCGCAGAGGCGGTGCGGCCAGCCGCGCCGCCAGCGCCGCCATGTCGACGGCATGCTCGAACTCCAGGCTCAAGCTGTCGAACAGCGCGGCTGCGTCGGGCAGCACGGCGCCGGTCCGGCCCGCCGGCTGCGGCGGGCCGATGCCTAGCAGCAGCTCGGCGGGCAGCCGTGCCTGCGTGCAGTCGAGGACCCGCGCCCGGGGCGCGATACTGGCAAGCCAATCGTGCACAGCCGGCAGCTGCGTCGGCGCCAGCAGGTCGGTCTTGTTCAGCAACAGCAGGTCGGCCTGGCTCAGCTGTTCGCGCACCAGTTCGCCGACGTAGCGGTCATCGGCGTCGCGGCGCAGGGCCTCGGCATCGGCCAGCACCAGCAGCGCATCGAGCTGCAGGCCCTTCAGCAGGCCGAGCGTGCGTGCCACCGACGCCGGCAGCGCCACGCCGCTCGTCTCGATCAGGATGTGCTGGGGCGGCGGTTCCAGCGAGCGCATCTGCTGAAGCGCGGCCATCAGGTCGCTGCCGAAGCTGCAACACACGCAGCCGCCGGCCAGTTGCAGCAGCGGGCCGTCGCGCGACTCGATCAGCGCGTCGTCGATCGGCAGCTCGCCAAAGTCGTTGACCAGCACCGCGATGCGCCGCCCGCCGCGCTCGCGCAGCAGGTGGTTGACCAGCGTGGTCTTGCCCGCGCCAAGGTAGCCGCCGACCAGCGTGACCGGGATCGGGGGCGGCATCTCAATCGGTGGGCAGGTCGGCCGCGGCGAAGACCCGCCCGTCCTGCACCACGCCCCACACCGGCAGGTCTTTCAGCGCCACGCTCGGCACGGCCAGGGGGTCCTCGTCGAGCACGCAGAAGTCGGCGCGCTTGCCGCACTCGATCGAGCCGATCTCGCCGTCGAGCTTGAGCGTGTAGGCCGCGCCCAGCGTGATGGCGCGCAGCGCGTCGGCCACGCCGATGCGCTCATGCTCGCCGAGCACGCGGCCGCTGGCGCTGAGTCTGTGCACCGCGCACCAGGCAGTGAACAAAGGGCCCAGCGGCGTGATCGGCGCGTCGCTGTGGATCGCGAAGGGCACGCCCATCGCCAGCGCGGTGGCGCAGGAGTTCATGCGCATGGCGCGTTCCGGGCCCACCGTCAGGCGGTAGTGCTCGTCGCCCCAGTAGAAGTGGTGGTTGGCGAACAGGTTGACGCACAGCCCCAGCGCCTTCATGCGGCGGTATTGCGCCGCGTCGGCCAGCTGGCAATGCTGCAGCGTGAAGCGGTGGTCCGGGATCGGCCGCTCACCCAGCGCCTGCTCCATCAGGTCCAGCAGCAGCTCGGTGGCTTCGTCGCCGTTGGTGTGGGTGTGGACCTGCACGCCGCGCTGCAGCGCCAGCGACAGCGTCTGGCCCATCTGCTGCGGCGCCATGTACCAAAGGCCGTTGGGCGCGCCGTTGTAGTAGCCGGGCCAGCGCAGGCGCGCCGAGAAGCCCTGGATCGAGCCGTCGGCCACCATCTTGATGCGCCCCAGGCGCAGCCGGTCGGTGCTGCGCTCGCGCAGCGCCACGGCGCGTTCCACGCCGTCGGCCGGCGTGCCCACCAGGCGCAGCAGCGGCACGATGCGGGCCGGGAAGTCGTCGCGCGCGGTCACCCGCAGCATCATGCCCACCGCAGTATCGGGCAGCGGGCTGGCCAGGTCGGTGGCGGTGGTGACGCCGGCGCGCACGCACAGGCGCGAGAACAGGTGCAGCGCCGGCTCGTCGCCGGCCAGCACCGCACGGTCCATGCCCAGCACCTGGGCCACCTGCATCATCGCCTCGGGGCCCTTCAGCTCGCCAGTGGGCAGGCCGTCGCTGCCCAGCGGCACGCCGGGGTGGTCGATGCCGCCGCGCAGCCAGCCGACGGCGGCCAGCGCCGCGCTGTTGCAGTTGATGATGTGGCCGCTGGCGTGGATCATGCCCACCGGCCGCGTGGCCGAGACGCGGTCCAGATCCTCGCGCACGCAGCGCCGGTTGTCGAAGTAGATCGGGTCGAAGCCCCAGCCGGCCAGCGGCGCGGCGGCGTCGTCCAGCGCGGCCTGGGCCTGGCTCAGGCGTTGCACCACTTCGTCGAGCGACTTCGCGCCGGGCCAGACCTTGCCGTCCGGGTCGCTGCGGTCGAACCAGCCGCAGTAGACGAAGCGCCAGAACGCGCCTTCCATCAGGTGGCTGTGGCCTTCCACCAGCCCCGGCATCAGCACCTTGGCGGCCAGCCGGTCGTCCAGCGTGTACGGTCCCCAGCCTGCCAGCTCCTCCAGCGGCCCGGCGCCGAGGATGCGGCCGTCGCGCACCGCCACGTGCGTGGCCAGCGGCCGCGACGGGTTCATCGTGAGGATCTTGCGGGCCTGGAAGATGGTGATGCTCATGTACGCTCTCGGCAAGGCAGGCTCACAGTATGGCCTGCAACAATGAAGCGATGAGCCTGCTGCGCCGCCTGCTGCTGCTTTGCGTGCTGGCCGCGCCTTGCGCCTGGGCCGACGACGCCACCTGGGCCGGCCCGCAGACCGTGCTGACGCTGTTTGCCGACCACAGCTACCGCCTGCGCGTGCGCAGCGGCGAAGCGCCGGCTTACGACTTGGGCCGCTGGGGGCGCGAGGCCGACGGCACGCTGCTGCTGCGCGGCGGGCGCGAGGCACCGCTGCGCCTGAGCGCCGCAGCCGACGGCGCACTGCACCTGATCGGCCCGCACGGCCGGACGGTCGAGGCCCTGCAGCGCCAGGCCGTGCTCGACCGCATCGACGGCCCGATGCGCATGCGCGGGCTGTACTTCTACCTGGCCGATGCGGCCAGCTTCAGCGAATGCCTCACCGGGCGGCGCTGGCCGGTGATGATCGAAGGCGCGCATCTCGAGCTGGAGCGTGCCTACCTGGCGCAAGGCGAGGGCGGGCGCTGGGTGCTGGCCACGCTGCAGGGCCGCTTCGTGATGCGCGAGCCCGGGCCGGGGCTGCCGCCGCGCGAGGCGATCGTGGTCGAGGCCTTCGATCGTCTCTGGCCCGGCGAGACCTGCGCCGCCGACGCGCCGGCGACGGCCGCGCTGCTGAACACGCGCTGGCGCCTGGTGCAGATCGACGGCCGGCCGGTGACGCTGGCCGCTGGCCAGCGCGAGCCTTTCCTGCAACTGTCCGGCGAAGGCAACCGTGTGCGCGGGTTCGGCGGCTGCAACCCGTTGAGCGGCCGCTTCGAGCAGGGCAGCGACGGCTTTCTGTTCAAGGCCCTGGCGCTGACGCGCCGGGCCTGCGCCGGCCCGGCCGGCGCGCAGGAGGCAGGCTACCTGGCCGCCGTGCGGGCCACGGCCTCGCGCCAGATCGTCGGCGACGCGTTGTGGCTGGGCGACGCCCAGGGCCGGGTGCGCCTGCGCTTCGAGGCGCTGTACCTGCGCTGAGGCTGAGCCTACACTTTGCCGATGACTGTACCCGTCGATCTGTTCTGGTCCTTCCGCAGCCCGTACTCCTATCTGGCCGTGCCGGGGGCACAACAGCTGGAACGTGACTTCGAGGTGGAGGTCCGCTTCCGCCCGGTGCTGCCGCTGGCCGTGCGCGACCCGTCTTTCTTCAGCCCCGACAACGTCAAGCGCGCCCGGTACATCCGCGTCGACTGGCCGCGCCGCGCCGAGATGCTGGGCATGTCGCATGCGTGGCCGCATCCGGACCCGATCGTGCAGGACATGCAGAGCTACAAGATCGCGCCTGAGCAGCCCTACATCTACCGGCTGACGCGGCTGGGCGTCGAGGCCGAGCGCCGAGGCCGCGGTATCGAGTTCGCGCGCGAGGTCTCTTCGCTGATCTTCGGCGGCACGCGCGACTGGCACCTGGGAGATCACTTGGCGCAGGCGGCGCAGCGCGCCGGCCTGGACCTGGCGGCGATGGACGCGGCGATCGCCGAGCCGGCCGCGCACGACGCCGAGATCGAGGCCAGCCAGCAGGCGCTGGCCGCGGCCGGCCACTGGGGCGTGCCGACCTTCGTCTTCGAGGGCGAGCCCTTCTTCGGCGAGGACCGCATCGACACGCTGCGCTGGCGGCTGGGCAGAGTCGGGCTGCAGCACGGATGAGCGGCGGGGCGCGCAAGTCGGCATGAACGTTCTGCAACACCGTCTCGCAGCGATCCTGGCCGCCGATGCGGTCGGCTATTCGCGTCTGATGTCGATAGACGACAAGGCCACGGTGGCGGCGTTGGACGCGGCGCGTGCGGTGTTCCGCACACAGGTCGAGGCGCAGCAGGGCCGGATCATTGACATGGCTGGCGACTCGGTGCTGGCGGTGTTCGGCACCGCCACCGGCGCGGTCAACGCCGCGCTGGCGATCCAGGTGCAGGTCAATGCGCTGGTCGAGGCCGAAGCGGTAGAGCGTCGCATGCACTTCCGCATCGGCGTGCACCTGGGCGACGTGATCGAGAAGGCCGACGGCACGGTGTACGGCGACGGCGTCAATATCGCCGCGCGCTTGCAGGCGTTGGCCGATGTAGGCGGCATCCTGGTGTCCGACGCGATCGCCGGCGCGGTGCGCGGCCGTGTCGCTGCCAGCTTGACAGACGCCGGCGAGCATTTGGTGAAGAACATCGCGTTCCCGATTCGGACCTGGCGCGTGGTCGCCGGCGAAGCGAACAGCCCTGCGCCCTCGACGCCCCCTGCGGCCGCTGCCGGCGGCCGGCCGTCGATCGCGGTGCTGCCGTTCAAGGTGCTGGCGGACGATCCGCGCTTGTCGTTTCTCGCCGACGGCCTGGCCGAAGACGTGATCGCGCTGCTGGCACGTGTTGCGGGCTTCGAGTTGATCGCGCCGTCATCGTCCTTCGCCTTTCGCAATCGCGAAGCCAGTGCCGCGACAATCGCGCGCAGCCTCGGCGTGCGTTACATCGTCGAAGGCAGCCTGCGCGCTGTCGGCGACATGTTGCGTGTCTCCACGCAACTGATTGACGCCGCGTCGGCGCGAGTGTTGTGGTCCGGGCGCGTTGAAGGCCGCAGCGACGACACGGCGGACCTGCAGGACGGCATCGCGCGCGGGGTCATGTCCGAACTGGAGCCCGAACTGACACGCGCCGAGATCGCGCACGTCCGCCGCCTGCGCCCGGAGAACGTGGATGCCTGGGGCAGCTATCAGCAGGGCCTGGGGGCGACCGCGCTGAAGGGCTGGACCGACGAGGCGTTGCAGGAGTCGCGCGTCCACTTCCGTCGCGCCTTCGAGCTCGACCCGGACTTTGCGCAGGCGCGTGCGGCGTTCGCGCTGATGAGCGCCTTGGGCGGCAACACGGGCGTTCTGCCACAGACGCCCGAACTGACCCAGGAGGCGTTGGAACAGGCCGAACGGGCCATTGCGCTCGACGACGGCAGCACCACGGTGCTCGGCTTCGCCGGCTGCGCCTTGTCCGACCTCGGCCAGCACGAGCGAGGGATCGAGACCCTGCAGCGCGCGCTGGCCATCGACCCGAGCAACGCGCAGGCTCACGTTGCCATGGGCGCGTCGCTGGGACTGCAGGGACGGATCGAAGAGGGTGTGGCCTGCATGCGTCGCGGCATGCGCATCAGCCCGCAGGACCGCCGCCTGGGCTTCTGGGGCTGGGCCCTGGGCAGTTTGCTGTTGCATGGCGATGAGACCGAGGCCGCACTCGTCGAGGCGCGTGCCAGCGCCGGGCGCGATCCGCGCCTGCACTTGAGCCGCATTCTCGAAGCGGTGGCGCTGCTGCGGCTGGACCGCCAGGCCGAGGCGCGCGTCGCCTTGGCAGCGGCCCGACGCATCCGCCCCACGCTGACGTTGCCCGAGGTGGCGCGCATCCAGGGTCGACGCGCGGCCGAGACGCTGGGCCCGTTGTGGCAGCATGGGGACAACCTGTGAGCACCGAACTGCCGATCCCCGAAACCCGCTACACCGAGAGCGACGGCCTGAGCATCGCCTACCAGGTCTTCGGCAGCGGTGCGCGCGACCTCGTCTTCATCCCCGGCATCATCTCGAACCTCGACGCCAACTGGCAGTACGACAACCACGTGCGCATGATGCGGCGCCTGGCGCAGCACTTCCGCGTGATCTGCTTCGACAAGCGCGGCCAGGGCATGTCCGACCGCTTCGAAGGCGTGCCCACGCTCGAAGAGCGCATGGACGACGTGCGCGCGGTGATGCAGGCCGCCGGCTCGCAGCGTGCGGTGGTCTTCGCCTATTCCGAAGGCGGTGCGATGGGCGCCTTGTTCACCGCCACCTACCCGGCCTTGGTCGAGCGGCTGGTGCTGTTCGCCACCATGGCGCGCTTCTCGAAGGCGCCCGACTATCCGCATTCGCCGACGCTGGCGCAGATGCTGAAGGCCGTCGGCGACACCTGGGGAACGCTGGCTTCTCCGCCGATGTTCGCGCCCAGCCGCGCCGGCGACGCCGACTTCTGCGAGCGCATGGCGCGCTACCAGCGCCAGACGGCATCGCCCAGCGCGATGCGGCGGCTGATGATGGCCAACGACCAGATCGACGTGCGCGCCATCCTGCCGCAGATCCGCAGGCCGATGCTGATCATCCATCGGCGCGGCGACCTCGTCATCCGCTGCGCCAACGGCCGCTTCCTTGCGGACCGGATTCCGCAGGCGGTGTACCTGGAGCTGCCGGGTGCGGACCATCTGCCGACCGAAGGCAACATGGAAGCCATCATCGATGCCATCAGCCAGTTCGCCGGCGCTGACGGCTTGCGTGAGGCCGAAGCTGCGGCGCAGCGCTTTCTGTCCACGGTGCTCTTCACCGACATCGTCGGCTCCACCGGACTGGCCGGGCGGCTGGGCGACCGCGCCTGGCGCGACCTGCTGCAGCGCTTCCACGGCCTGTGCCGGGCGCGGCTGGGCGAGTTCCGCGGCCGCGAGATCGACACCGCCGGCGACGGCTACTTCGCCATCTTCGACGGCCCGGCACGTGCGATGCGCTGTGCCGCGGCGATGGTGGCCGACTTGCGTGCCATCGACATCACGATCCGCGCCGGCCTGCACACCGGCGAGGTCGAGGCGCTGGGCGACAAGGTCAGCGGCATGGCGGTGCACATCGGCGCGCGCGTCATGTCCAGGGCCGGCGACGGCGAGGTCTGGGTCACCAGCACCGCGCGCGACCTGGTCGCCGGCTCGGGCATCGACTTCGAGGAGCGCGGCCTGCACGCGCTGAAGGGCGTGCCCGGCGAGTGGGCGCTGTTCCGGGCCCTGGTGCCGCAGGAGGGCTGAGCATGGCCGTCGCCGCACGCGCCGACCCGGCCGAGTTCTTCAGCCCCGACGAGTGGCGAGGACTCACCGCACGCTCGCGCTGGCGCGGGCTGTGGCTGGTGGTGCATTGCTGGGGCGTGATCGGCCTGGCCATGCTGGTGGGCACGGTGTGGCCAATGACGCTGCCGCTGGCGGTGATGGTCATCGGCACGCGGCAGCTGGGCCTGTTCATCCTGATGCACGACGCCGCGCACGGGCTTGTGCATCCGGATCGACGCATCAACGACGCGGTGGCGCGCTGGTTCTGCTCGTCGTCGCTGGGCGAGTACCGGCCCTACCACCTGCAGCACCACCGCTACGTGCAGCAGGCCGAGGATCCGGACCTGGGCCTGTCGGCGCCGTTCCCCATCGCCCGTGCCTCGCTGAAACGCAAGCTGTTGCGCGACCTGACGGGCCAGACCTTCTACAAGCAGCGCATCGCGCCGCTGTTTGCTGCGGCGTCGAAGCGCTCGCCGTTGCAGCGCGATTCGCAGGAACTCGTGCGGGGCCGGCGCTTCGTCATCGGCAATGCGCTGGGGTTCGCGGTCTTCGCCCTGGCCGGGCTGGGCTGGACCTGGCTGGTGTTGTGGCTGCTGCCGATGGCCACCTGGCTGCCGCTGGTCACGCGCGTGCGCAACATCGCAGAGCATGCGCTGGTGGGCCGCGACCAGCCCGACCCGCTGCGCCAGGCGCGCACGACGCAGGCCAGCCTGGTCGAGCGTGCTTTGCTGGCGCCGTACTGGGTGAACTACCACCTCGAGCATCACCTGTTCACCCAGGTGCCTTGCTGGAGCTTGCCGAAGGCGCACGCGCTGCTTCGGCAGCGCGGCATCACGCCCCGCATGGAGCTGCAGCCTGGCTACCTGGCCGTGCTGCGCCAGGCCGCGCCTGCGTGATGCGGGCTGGGTTTCGGGGATTGCGGCGGCGAAGGCCGAATACGGCGCGTTGCCGCCATCGAACCAGCCTTGAATGCGCAGCCGATCAGCAGACCTTCACGGCCAGGTGCCGCCGTTGGCAAAGGGTGGCTGCAGGAGCAGCCAACCTGACGCCGGCGGTTCTTTCGATGTCGGCAACTGCCGGAGCGAATCATCCATGAGCCAAGTCTCCACGGGTGCTCCCGTACCCTTGCGCTCGCTCGATTCGTTCGTGGCGCCGCAGGTCACGATGCATGCAGACGAAACGCAGGCGGACGGCATGATGCGATGCATCTGCGCGCTGCGAGCCGCTGCCCTTCGACTGCCTCATGCGCTTGTCGGCAAAGCCGATTCGGCGATCCAGTCAGCAATCATGGTGAACGCCACATCAGTGGGCACGAGGCACGTGACGTTGCATCGCCGCGATGCGGTGGTGGGTGTCGACGCAGCCGCATTCAATCGCCTGAAGGGCGCGCGAACCGGGGAGTTGCTGATCGAGGCTCTGCAAGCGTCGCCGCATCGCAAGATCGAGGTCGAATCTCGCCGTTCTGCGATGCCCGTGCGGGCGGTCAAGTTGTGACTGGCTGGCCACTCGATACCAATGTGATCTCGGAGTTGTGTCGGCCGCGCTCCAATGCGCGGGTGCGAAGCTTCATCGCCGGCCAACGACTAGAGGACTTGTTCGTCAGCACCGTCACCTCCGCCGAGATCCGCTTCGGTATCGAGGCAGTGGGCGATCCAAGTCGGCGCGCCGAACTGAATGACTGGCTGCTTCACAGAGTGCGTCCCATGTTCGATCAGCGCGTGCTGGAGGTCTCCGAGGATGTCATGTCCTCATGTCCAAGTGGCGGCTCCTCGTTGAACAGGGGCGCAAGGTCGGCCATACGTTTTCGCAGCCCCACCTGATCATCGCGGCAACCGCCCTGCAACACGGGCTGACGGTCGTGACCCGCGACACTGTTGACTCCAATCTCGCGCGAGTCGCGCTGTCGAGTCCGTGGGTCGACGAATCGCCATGACTTCGCGCCCTGCCCGGTCCATCGGCGAAGCCGGGGCCTCCACGGACTGGGATGGCCGCTTCCGTGACAGCGATTTTCGGGTCTGACTGACCGGAACCGTTCGTATGCCGCAGTCGTTCGGCGAAGAATCCAACGAAGTCTGACCGACAGCAAGACACCGGCTGCAGCCGTCAAACGATGCGTTCGGTGGGCTGGGTGATCTTGCGCATCGGCTCGTAGCGCTGCGAACGCACCATCAGCGGGTGCACGGCGTCGCCGCCGTCCCAGCGCGGGTCGTCGATGCCTGCAAAGACCTCGTGCAACCGCTGGCCCCAGGTGCTGCGGATCATGCGGAAGTAGGGGTTGTTGTCGTCGATGCACACCAGATGGTCGCTGCGGAACTCGCCCTCGCGGTAGACCAGCAGGTCCAGCGGCAGGCCCACCGAAAGGTTGGACTTCAGCGTCGAGTCCATCGACACCAGCGCGCACTTGGCGGCCTCGTCCAGCCGGGTGGAGGGCGTCAGCACGCGATCCAGGATCGGCTTGCCGTACTTGCTTTCGCCCACCTGGTAGAAGCAGGTCTCGCGCGTGGCCTCGATGAAGTTGCCGGCCGAATAGACCATGAACAGCCGCATCGCCTCGCCCTTGATCTGGCCGCCGAAGATCATGCTGGCGTTGAAGTCGATGCCCGCGGCCTTCAGCGACGGCCCGTCCTGCTCGTAAACGCGGCGCACCGTCGCGCCCAGCACGCGGGTGGCATCGAACATGCTGGTGGCGTTCCAGATGGTCAGCGGCTCTTCGTGCTCGCCGCGGTCGAGCTTTTCCACCTGCAGGAGCTCGCGCACCGACTGCGACACGCTCAGGTTGCCGGCCGACAGCAGCACCATGAAGCGGTCGTCGGGGCGCTCGTAGATCATCATCTTGCGGTAGGTGCTGATCTGGTCCAGCCCCGCGTTGGTGCGCGAGTCGGACATGAACACCAGCCCGGCGTCGAGCCGGATGCCAACACAGTAGGTCATGAGCGTTGCTCTTTCTGCAGGGTCTTCAGCCGGTACAGCGCCTCCAGCGCCTCCCGGGGCGTGAGGCTATCAGGGTCGATGGCGGCCAGCGCCGCGTTGATCGGGCCGGCCGCGGGCGCGGCAGCCGGCGGCGGGGCGGCAAACAGGTCCACCTGCGCGTCGCCGGCTTGCTGCTGGGCCTGCAGCGCTTCCAGCGCGTGGCGCGCCTGGCGCACCAGCGAGGCCGGCATGCCGGCCAGCCGCGCCACCTGCACGCCGTAGCTGCGGCTGGCGGGGCCGGATTCGATCTGGTGCAGGAAGACGATGTCGTGGCCGCTTTCCACCGCGCCCACGTGCACGTTGATGGCGCGTTCATGCCGCGCAGGGAACTCGGTCAGCTCGAAGTAGTGCGTCGCGAACAGCGTGAAGCTGCGGTTGCGGTCGTGCAGCTGGCTGGCGATGGCGCTGGCCAGCGCCAGGCCGTCAAAGGTGCTGGTGCCGCGGCCCACCACGTCCATCAGCACCAGGCTGTGTTCGGTGGCGCTGTGCACGATGGCAGCGGCCTCGGTCATTTCCAGCATGAAGGTGCTCTGCGCGTTGGCCAGGTCGTCGGCCGCGCCGATGCGCGTGTGGATCGCGTCCAGCGGCCCCAGCCGGCAGGCGCTGGCTGGCACATAGCTGCCCATGGCGGCCAGCAGGCACACGATGGCCACCTGGCGCATGTAGGTGCTTTTGCCGCCCATGTTGGGGCCGGTGATGACCAGCATCCTGGTCTTGGCG
>JBEIHU010000085.1:0-15899 GCA_040381175.1 Burkholderiaceae bacterium | reverse complement strand
GCAGGCACGCGGCTCAAGCCGCCTTGCGCGCGCCGCCGCCGCGCCACTGCGCCATCAGGCCGTCCCACTTGGCGCGCGCGGCCTTCAGGTGGCGCTCTTTCACGTGGCCGTAGCCGCGGATCTCTTCGGGGATGCGCGCGATCTCGGCAGCCAGCGGCAGCCGCTCGGCGCTGAGTGTGCGCAGCAGCTCGTCGATGCAGTCGCGGTACTGCTGGATCAGCGCGCTTTCTGTCCTGCGCTCTTCGGTGCGGGCGAACAGGTCGAGCGCTCCGCCGCGCAGGCCCTTCAGCCGGGCCAGCAGGCCGAAGGCCTTGCGCATCCAGGGGCCGTAGGCCTTTTTCACAAGCTCGCCCTTGTCGTTGCGCTGGGCCGTCAGCGGCGGCGCCAGGTGGTGCACCAGCTTGTAGTCGCCCTCGAACATCGATTCGATCTTCGCCAGGAAAGCCGGATCGGTGTGCAGCCGCGCCACCTCGTACTCGTCCTTGTAGGCCATCAACTTGAACAGGTAGCGGGCCACGGCTTCGCCCAATGCCTTGCCTGGCCCCAGCTTCGATTCAGCGTCGCGCACTTTGTCGACGAAGGCCTTGTACTGCGCCGCGTAGGCCGCGTCCTGGTAGCCGGTGAGGAATTCCACCCGCTTGGCGACCATCTCGTCGAGCGAGGGCTTCTTCACGAACTCGATCACCTGCGCCGCCTTGAACAGCGCCTGCACCGAGGCCAGGTCATGGGCGCAGCGCCGGCCCCATTCGAAGGCCGACTTGTTGTTGTCCACCTGCACTGCATTCAGCTCGATCGCGCGCATCAGCGCCGCATGGCTCAGCGGAATGCGGCCGCGCTGCCAGGCATAGCCCAGCATCAGCGGGTTGGTGTAGATGCTGTCGCCCAGCAGCTGCACGGCCACCGTTTCGGCATCGAAGGCGCCGACCAGGCCGTCACCGACGCTGGCGCGCACGGCGCTTTCGCAGTGGCCGCCGGGGAACTGCCAGTCGGCGTTCTTCACGAAAGCCGCGGTCGGCGTGCCGTGGGTGTTGAGCGCCACGTAGGTGCGGCCGTGCTGCATGACGGCCAGCGTGTACTTGGTGGCGCCGACGATCGAGTCGCAGGCGATCACCAGGTCGGCCTGCGCGGTGTCGACCTTGGTGGTGTGGATGTCTTCCGCCCGGTTGGCGATCTGCACGTGGCTCCAGGTGGCGCCGCCCTTCTGCGCCAGGCCGCCGGCGTCCTGCGTGACCACGCCCTTGCCTTCCATGTGCGCGGCCATGCCCAGCAGCTGCCCGATGGTGATGACGCCGGTGCCGCCGACGCCGCCGACCACGATGCCCCAGGCCTTGTCGGCATTCGGCAGCGCGGGCTCCGGCAGCGGCGGCAGCGCCGACAGGTCGCCCTTTTGCTCGCGCTTGGGCTTTTTCAGCTGGCCGCCTTCGACCGTGACGAAGCTCGGGCAAAAGCCCTTGGTGCAGCTGTAGTCCAGGTTGCAGGTGCTCTGGTTGATGCGCCGCTTGCGGCCGAACTCGGTTTCCACCGGCTCCACGCTGAGGCAATTGCTCTGCACGCTGCAGTCGCCGCAGCCTTCGCACACCGCCTCGTTGATGACCACGCGCTTGGCCGGCGTGACCAGTTTGCCGCGCTTGCGGCGGCGGCGCTTCTCGGTGGCGCAGGTCTGGTCGTAGATGATGGCGGTGACGCTCTCGATCTCGCGCAGCTCGCGCTGGATGCGGTCGAGCTCGTCGCGGTGGTGCACGCTGATGCCGGGTTCGAGCGCCGCGCCCTGGTACTTGTCGGGCTGGTCGGTGACGATGACCACCTTCTTCACGCCCTCGGCCACCATGCTCTTCTGGATCTGCAGGACGCTGTGGCCTTCGGGGCGCTCGCCCACCTGCTGGCCGCCGGTCATCGCCACTGCGTCGTTGTAGAGCAGCTTGTAGGTGATGTTCACGCCCGAGGCGATGGCCATGCGGATGGCCAGCGAGCCGCTGTGGAAGTAGGTGCCGTCGCCCAGGTTGGCGAAGATGTGCTTGTCCTTGGTGAAGGGCGCCTGGCCGACCCAGGGCACGCCTTCACCGCCCATCTGCGTGTAGGTGCTGGTGCTGCGGTCCATCCACACCGCCATGTAGTGGCAGCCGATGCCGGCCGTGGCGCGCGAGCCTTCGGGCACGCGCGTGCTGGTGTTGTGCGGGCAGCCGCTGCAGAACCAGGGAATGCGTTCGCCGGTGTCGGACTTCAGCTCGGTGAGTTCGCGCTCGCGCGCGGCCACGATGGCCAGCCGCGCGTCCATGCGCGCGACGATGTCCTGGCCCACGCCCAGCTTCTTCAACCGCCTGGCGATGGCCTTGGCGATGAGCGCCGGCGTCAGGTCCGCCTTGGCGCGCAGCAGCCAGTTCTCGCTGGGGTTGGGCATGCTCCACTCGCCGCCCGTGCTGTCGCCATCGGGCTCGTCGAACTTGCCGAGCACGTTGGGGCGCACGTCGGGCCGCCAGTTGTAAAGCTCTTCCTTGACCTGGTACTCGATGACCTGGCGTTTTTCCTCGACCACCAGGATCTCCTGCAGGCCGCGCGCGAACTCGCGCGTGATGGTCGCCTCCAGCGGCCAGACCACGTTGACCTTGTGCAGCCGGATGCCCAACTGCCGGCAGGTGGCCGCGTCCAGGCCCAGGTCGGCCAGTGCCTGGCGCGTGTCGTTGTAAGCCTTGCCGC
The DNA here is from genome assembly GCA_040381175.1 of Burkholderiaceae bacterium. Taxonomy (GTDB): domain Bacteria; phylum Pseudomonadota; class Gammaproteobacteria; order Burkholderiales; family Burkholderiaceae_C; genus Rubrivivax. The sequence goes on along the minus strand of JBEIHU010000085.1, from coordinate 13,205 downwards.
TGGCGATGATGCCGAAGCGGTCGTTCGGGCCTTCGATCACGTTATGGTTGAGCCTGTTGGCGCGCACGTAGGCCAGCGCCGCGTACCACTTGTAGTCGAACAGGCGCGCCTCCTGGTCCAGCGCGGGATCGGGCCAGCGCATGTGCAGGCCGCCCGGCGGCATGGCGAAGTCCTCGGGCAGGATGATCTTGACGCGATCGGGGTCGACGCTGACCGAGGCCGAGGACTCCACCACCTCCTGGATCGTCTTCATGCCGCTCCACACGCCAGAGAAGCGACTCATCGCGAAGGCATGCAGCCCCATGTCCAGGATGTCCTGCACCCCCGAGGGGAAGAACACCGGCAGCCCGCAGGCCTTGAAGATGTGGTCGCTCTGGTGCGCTGCGGTGCTGCTCTTGGCCACGTGGTCATCGCCGGCGATGGCAATCACGCCGCCGTGCCTGGACGTGCCGGCCATGTTCGCGTGCTTGAACACGTCGGAGCAGCGATCCACGCCGGGGCCCTTGCCGTACCAGATGCCGAAGACGCCGTCGTACTTCCTGCTTTGCGGGTACAGGTCGAGCATCTGCGTACCCCACACCGCCGTGGCGCCCAGTTCCTCGTTGACGCCGGGCTGGAACACGATGTGCTGCTCGGCCAAGTGCTTCTTCGCCGCCATCAGGGCCTGGTCGTAGCCGCCCAGGGGCGAGCCGCGGTAGCCGCTGATGAAGCCGCCGGTGTTGAGGCCGGCACGTGCATCGCGCTGGCGCTGCAGCATCGGCAGACGCACCAGCGCCTGCACGCCGCTCATGAAGGCGCGGCCGCTGTCGAGGCTGTACTTGTCGTCGAGCGTGACGCTCTCGAGGGCCTTGCGGACCGATTCGGGCAATGGGGCGTTCATGCGGCGGGCACTCCAGTTGAATCCATCGGGCAGCCATGCACGCGCCTATCTTGCATCGCATGGCGCGTACGTGCTTCGCCAGGGACGAAGCGAGTGGGGCAGTGTAAAAGCTCGGGCTCGTGAAGTCTTTTCTATGTTTGCCCATATAGGCATACTCGCAGCAACAACTGTTCGAGAAAATGAATCAGAAAGACAAGAAATTTCTGACAAGATCGACTTTCGGGAAAACCCGGGAGTCCGCGGCCGAGCCCACGGGCGAAACCCATGGCGCCGTGTTGGACCGTTACGACATCGCCATCCTGGGCGAGCTGCAGCGCGACGCCAGGCTGAGCAATGCCGAGCTGGCCTCGCGCATCGGCCTGTCGGCCGCGCCCACCTGGCGGCGCGTCAAGTGGCTGGAGCAGCAGGGATACATCACCGGCTACCGCGCCGAGATCGACCGGCGCAAGATCGGCCTGGGCGTGCTCGCCTTCGTGCGCGTCGATGCCGAGCGCAACAACGCCGCGGCCACGCAGGCACTGGAAGACGCCATCCGCGCGCTGCCCGAGGTGGTGGCCTGCCACTACATCAGCGGCGCCGGCACCTTCGAGCTGCAGGTGATGTGCACCGACCTGGACGCCTACTCGCGCTGGGCGATGGACAAGCTTTTCAAGCTGCCCAACGTGAAGGACCTCCACACCAGCTTCTCGCTGGGCGAGGTCAAGGCCGGCGCGGCGCTGCCTCTGGGGCATCTGCGCTGAGGGCCGGCGGGCCGCGGGTCGGTGCAGCCCGCCGCCGACTGCAGCCGTGCGCATGCGGCCTCGCGGCGCGCCGGGCCAGGTCGCGGCGGCGGCTCAGTGCACGCGCGAAACGCTGACTTCCTCGCCCAGCAGGCCGCGCGGGCGCAGCACCAGCATCAGCGCGATCAGCACGCCGATCAGCACCACCTGCAGCGCGGCAGCGCGCGCCTGCTCGGCCTGTGGCACGAAGCCGCGCAACAGGCCGCCGGCGGCGGTCCAGAAACCCCAGACGACGAAGGCGCCGAGCAGCGCGCCCCGGTTGTTGCCCGAGCCGCCGACGATCAGCATGGCCCACAGCTGGAAGGTCAGGATCGGCAGGAAGTCCTCCGGCGCGATGTAGCCGACAAAGTGCGCATAGACGGCCCCGCCCAGGCCCATCAGCGAGCTGCCGATGACGAAGCTTTGCAGCCGGAAGAAGAACGCCCGCTTGCCCAGCGACGCGGCCGCGGCTTCGTCCTCGCGGATGGCGCGCAGCACGCGGCCCCAGGGGCTGCGCACCAGGCGCTCCAGCGCCAGGTAGACCAGCGCCAGCAGCGCCAGCGTCAGCGCCAGGTAGCCCAGCGTCCAGGGTACGCCGGTGCCCAGCCAGCCCTGCAGCGGCTTGGGGATGAACTGCACGCCGAAGGGCCCGCCGGTCAGCGGCTGGGCATTGGTGGCCACCAGCTGGATCGTCACCGCCACGCCGAAGGTGGTGATCGCCAGGTAGTCGTCGCGCAGGCGCAGCGCCACTGCGCCGACCAGCAGCCCGGCCAGCCCGGCCGCGGCCATCGCGGCCAGCCAGCCCGCCGCCACCGGCCAGCCGAAGCCGCCGATCCTGTCGGCGGTCTCGGGCGTGGTCAGGATGGCCGAGGTGTAGGCGCCCACGGCCACGAAGCCGGCCACGCCCACGTTGAACAGCCCGGTGTAGCCCCATTGCAGGTTCAGGCCGAGCACGATGATGGCGAAGCTGCTGGCGAAGACCAGGAAAAAGCTGCAGTAGGACAGCCAGCCGCCCAGGTGCGACATCAGTTCAGCCATCAGGCCTTCTCCCCGAACAGCCCGTTCGGGCGGACCAGCAGGATGGCGATCAGCACCGCGAAGGCTGCCGCGGCGCGGTACTCGGCGCCGACCACCGACACCGCCGCGCTTTCGGCCAGGCCGACGATCAGCCCGCCCAGCACCGCGCCCCAGACCGAGCCGATGCCGCCCAGGATGACGGCGGCAAACAGCGGCAGCAGCAGGTCCAGCCCGAGGGTCGGTCGCAGCTGCACGGTCAGGCCGGCAAAGACGCCGGCCACGGCCGCGAGCATGCCGCCGATGACCCAGGTGGCGCGCAGCACGCGCTCGGGGTCGATGCCGGCCACGCGCGCCAGCTGCGGGTTGAGCGAGGTGGCGCGCATGGCGCGGCCGAGCGTGCTGAGCTTCAGGAACAGGTGCAGCCCGACGACGGTGACCGCGGTCAGCCCGAGCACGAACAGCTGGTCGGGGGTGATGCGCATGCCGCCCCACACGCTGCGCGGCAGCAGCGCGATGGCAATCTGCAGCTCCTGCGAGTAGTACTGCGGAACGCCGCCATGGACGAACAGCAGCAGGTTGCGCAGCGCCAGCGCGGCACCGAAGCTGGCGATGACCAGCGTGATCGCACCTTGCCGGCGCAGCCGCCTGAACAGCAGCCCGTCGAGGGCCAGCACCAGCACCACGGTGAGCGCCGCCGCAACGGCCATGGCTGCAAGCAGCGGCCAGCCGAAGGAGAAGGGCGCGATTGCCGACGTGCCCACACCGCCGACGGCGGCAAACATCGCCAGCGCCGTCAACGCGAAATAGGCGCCCCAGGCCAGCAGCTCGCCGTGGCCGAAGTTGGAAAAGCGCAGGATCGAAAAGGTCAGGCTCAGCCCGATGGCTCCCAGCGAGACCACCGAGCCGATGACCAGGCCGTCGGCCAGGATCTGCAGCATCAGGCCGCCTGCGTCGGTGCGCCGGCATGGCGGCCGAGGTAGAGCTCGGCGATGCGCGCGTCGCGGCGCAGCTCCTGGCTGGGGGCGACGATGCGCTCGCGGCCTTCGGCCAGCACCGCCACGCGGTCGGCCACGGCCAGCGCGGCCTTGACGTTCTGCTCCACCAGCAGCACGGTGACGCCGGCGTCGCGCACGCTGCGCAGCATGTCCAGCACCTGGCCCACCAGCTTCGGGCTCAGGCCCGCCGAAGGCTCGTCCAGCATCAGCACGCGCGGGCGCGCAATCAGCGCGCGCGCCACCGCCAGCATCTGCCGCTGTCCGCCCGACAGCCGCCCGGCCGCCAGCGTGCGCTGGCGCGCCAGGTCGGGGAACATCGCGTACACCGGCGCCAGGCGCTGGGCGCGCTCGGCCTTGCCGTGCTGCAGCAGCGCCGCGGCCAGCTCCAGGTTCTCTGCGATCGTCAGGTTGGCGAACACGTTCTCGGTCTGCGGCACGAAGGCCAGGCCATGGTGCACCATCTCGTGCGCCGGCAGCCGCGTGATGTCCTGCTCGCCCAGCAGTGTGCGCCCGGCGCTGATCGGCACCAGGCCGGCCACGGCCTTGACCAGCGTGGACTTGCCCGCGCCGTTGGGGCCGATGATGGCCACGATTTCGCCCGCCTGCACCGCCAGGGAGGCGCCGCGCACGATCGGCAGGCCAGGCTCGTAGCCGGCCTCCAGTTGCTCGACCGACAGCGCAACCGTCATTGGGGCCCCTCGCCGAACGGGTGCTTTCGTCGATCCCCCGAGGGGGTGAGCTTGCGGCAAGCAGTCCAGTGGACTGCTTGAAGCCGGCAAACGGCCGGCTTGGGGGCGGCCCGGCGCTCTTCCCGCCTCATGCCGCCTCGCCCAGATAGGCCTCGATCACGCGCGGGTCGCGCAGCACCGCGGACGGCTCGCCTGACACCAGCAGCCGGCCCTGCGCCATGACCATCACCGGGTTGCACAGGCTGATCACCAGATCCATGTTGTGCTCGATGATCAGGAAGCTCACGCCCTGGCGATTGAGCGCGGCCACCTTGTCGACGATCTGGTCGAGCAGGGCAGGGTTGACGCCGGCGCCGGGTTCGTCCAGCAGCACCAGCTTCGGCTCGGCCACCATCACGCGCGCCAGCTCCAGCAGCTTGCGCTGGCCGCCGGAGAGCACGCGCGCCGGCTGCGGCGCCAGCGCCGACAGGCCAACGAAATCGAGCCAGTGGCGCGCCTTGTCGCGGGTGGCGCGTTCCTGCGCGGCCACCGCCGCGGGACGCAGCCAGTTGGCCCAGAAGCGCTCGCCGAGCTGGCCGGTGGGCGCCAGCATCACGTTCTCGAGCACGCTCATCTCGGGAAAGGGCCGCGGGATCTGGAAGGTGCGCGCCAGGCCGGCGGCGAAGATTCGGCTCGGCGCCGCCCCGCCGATCGACCGGCCATCGAGCCAGACCTGGCCCGCCGAGGGCTTGAGGAAACCGCTCAGGCAGTTGAACAGCGTGGTCTTGCCGGCGCCGTTGGGGCCGATCAGGCCGCCGATGGTGCCGCGCGCCAGCCTCAGCGACACGTCCTCGACGGCGTGCTGGCCGCCGAAGACTTTGCTAACCTTCGCCGCCACCAGCAGATCGTCGCTCTTCATCGCGGCGTGGAGAATAGCCCATGGCCGACGATGCGTTCGAGCTCTACGACCTGCGCGTCGAGGTGGTGGCCCCGCCCGGCGCCAGCATCCAGTGCCACGCCAGGCCCGGCGACAGTTTCGAGGTGCGCGGCGAGATGCTGCATTTTCCGCCCGGGCAAGGCTTTTCAATGTATTCGCTGGCCGCGCTGCTGCCGCTGCTGCCGGCCAAGCAGCGCGCCACCGACCCGAACGACTGGATGAGCACCGATGCCGAAGTCGCCTGCCCCGACCCGCATTGCCCGACACGCTTTCGCATCATGCGCCTGGGCCGGCGTATGTTCCGCCACGGCGAGACCACGGCCGTGCCCTTGCCGCCGAGGGACTGAATGAACACGATCGAAAGCTTCGAGCTGGCCGGCGGCTACCGCATCCCGCGCATCGTGCGCGGCGGCTGGCAGCTGGCCGGCGACCATGGCGCGGTGGACCGAGCGCGCGCGGTGACCGAGATCGGCGCCTTCGTCGATGCCGGGCTGGACACCGTGGACGGCGCCGACATCTACACCGGTGTCGAGGCGATCTACGGCGACTTCAACGCGCTGCGCCGCGCGACGGGGCAGCCGCTGCTGCAGGTGCACACCAAGTGCGTGCCCGACTACGACGACCTGGCCCGGGTGGACGCAGCCTACGTCCGGCGCATCGTCGAACGCTCGTTGCAGCGGCTGCAGGTGCAGCGGCTGGACCTGGTGCAGTTGCACTGGTGGGACTACCGCGTGCCGGGCCTGGTGGACGCCGCGCTGGCGCTGAGCGCGCTGCAGCGCGAGGGCTTGATCCGCCTGATCGGCGGCACCAACTTCGACACGCCGCACAGCGCCGCGATGCGCGAGGCCGGCGTGCCGCTGGCCAGCATGCAGGTGCAGTACTCGCTGCTCGACCGCCGGCCCGAACATGGCCTGCTGGCCCTGGGCGTGCCGCTGCTGTGCTACGGCACGCTGGCCGGCGGCTTCCTTTCCGAACGCTGGCTCGGCGCACCCGAGCCGGGGTCCGAGCTGACCAACCGCTCGCTCATCAAGTACAAGCTGGTGATCGACGACTTCGGCGGCTGGGGGGCCTTCCAGCAGTTGCTGCGGGCGTGCAAGGCCATCGGCGAGAAGCACGGCGTGGGCGTGGCCACGGTGGCCACGCGCTGGGTGCTCGACCGCCCGGGCGTGGCCGCGGCGATCGTCGGCGCGCGCTACGCCGACCATCTGCACGATACGCTGGCGGTGTTCGGCCTGCGGCTGGATGCCGAAGACCATGCGCGGCTGGCGCCGATCCTGGCGGCGCACCCCGGGCCCGAGGGCGACACCTACAGCCTGGAGCGCGACAAGGCCGGCCGGCACGGCCGCATCATGAAGTACAACCTCAACAAGTCCTGACCCTCAACACTGCAAAGAGAAAGACCGACCACCATGCGCCTGCTGTTCACTCCTACTGCAATCGCCCTGGCCGCTGCCGCAATGGCCGCGCCCTTCCATGCCGCGGCGCAGGCGCCGACCTGCACGCACACGGTGGGCATGGTGGTGTCGCTCACCGGGGCGGCCGGCCGCTTCGGCCAGGCGGCGTCCAAGTCGGTGGAGCTGGCCTTCAACGAGCTCAACAAGGCCGGCGGCGCCGGCGGCATTGCCGGCTGCCGGTTGGCCTTCGACCTGCGAGATGCGCAGAGCCAGGGCAGCGTGGCGGTGGACCAGGCCCGACAGCTGGTGGACCTGAAGAAGACGCCGGCAATCATCGGCGGCATCATCAGCAGCGTGTCGATCCCGGTCGTGACCAGCGTCACCGCGCCGGCCGGCGTGGTGCAGATCTCGCCGGCCTCGACCTCGCCGACGCTGACCAAACTGGGCAACGAAGGCAAGACCGGCGGCTGGTTCTTCCGCACCATCACCAGCGATGCGCTGCAGGGCACGGCGGCGGCCAAGTACGCGATGGACCAGGGCATGACGCAGCTGGCCATCATCAACGTCAACAACGACTTCGGCGTGAACATGCTGGCCGAGTTCCGCCGCGCCTACGAGGCGCTGGGCGGCAAGATCCTCAGCACCACGCCCTACAACCCGCAGCAGCCGTCCTACGCGGCCGAGGTGACCAACGCGCTGAAGGGCGACCCGCCGGCGCTGTACTTCATCGGCTACCCCGGCGACGGCACCACCATCGTGCGCACCTGGATCCAGCAGGGCGGGCCGCAGCGCTTCCTGCTCAACGACGGCATGAACGCGGCCGACTTCATCAAGGGCGTGGGGCCGCAGTTCCTGAACAACGCTTTCGGCACCTCGTCGGGCACCACGCGCACGCCGTCTACCGAGTTCTTCGCCCAGGCCTATCCGGCGATGAGCGGCGGCTTCGATGCCGGCGCGCCGGCCGCCGACCGCGCCTTCGATGCCGGCGCCATCCTCGGGCTGGCCATCGCCCATGCGGGCAAGTTCGAGGCCGCGGCCATCCGCGATTCGATCCGCAAGGTCACCGAGCCCGGCGGCGAGGTGGTCCACGCCGGCCCGCAGGGCTTCGTGCGCGCGCTGCAGCTGATCAGGGAAAAGAAGCCGGTGCGCTACGTGGGCGTCATCGGCCCGGTGCAGTTCGACAGGGTGGGCGACATCGTCGGCCCGTTCCGCACCTGGCGCATCACCAACGGCGAGGTGGTCACCGTCGGCCAGATGTCGCTGGAAGACGTGCAGGCGGTGCAGGCGCGCCTGCCGAAATGACGCTCGCCAGCGCCCGCCCCCCGCGCACGCTGCTGGCGAGCGGGCTGGAGATCTCGCGCATCGTCACCGGCTTGTGGCAGGTGGCGGACATGGAACGCAGCGGCGCCATGCTCGACCCGGTGCGCGGCGCGGCCCACCTGGCCGAGTACGCGGCGGCCGGTTTCGACAGCTTCGACATGGCCGACCACTACGGTTCGGCCGAAGTCATCACCGGCACCTTGCTGGCGTCGCCGCAGGGCCGCGGCGTGCGCGCCTTCACCAAGTGGTGCCCGGAGCCGGGGCCGATGACGGCGGCGACGGTGCGCGAGGGCGTGCAGCGCGCGCTCGACCGGCTGCGCGTGGCGCGCATCGACCTGATGCAGTTCCACTGGTGGAGCTTCGAGCATCCGGGCTACCTGGATGCCATGCTCGAGCTGGCCCGGCTGCGCGAAGAAGGGCTGATCGCGCACCTGGGCCTGACCAATTTCGATACCGCGCACCTGCGCGTGCTGCTGGCGCAGGGCATACCGATCGCCAGCAACCAGGTGTGCCTGTCGCTGCTGGATCGCCGCGCCACCGCGGAAATGGCGCGCCTGTGCCTGCAGCGCAACGTCAAGCTGCTGGCCTACGGCACGCTCGCCGGCGGCTTCCTCAGCGAACGCTGGCTGGGCGCGGCCGAGCCCGTGCAGGTGGACGACTGGAGCAAGATGAAGTACCGGCGCTTCATCGATGCCGTGGGCGGCTGGGCCGCGCTGCAGGGCGTGTTGCGCGCCGCCGGCGACATCGCGGCGAAACATGGCGTGTCGCTGTCCAACGTGGCCACGCGCTGGGTACTGGACCAGCCGGCCGTGGCGGCGGCGATCGTCGGCGCCCGGCTCGGCGAGTCGCAGCACCGCGAGGACAACCTGCGCGTCTTCGGCTTCGCGCTCGACGCCGAAGACCTGGCCCTGCTGGATGCGGCCTTTGCCGCGACCCGGCCGATCCCTGGCGACTGCGGCGACGAGTACCGCCGCCCGCCGTTCCTGACCGCCTCGGGCGACCTGAGCCACCATCTGGCGGCGCTGCCGCCAGTGTGGCCGCGCCAGCCGGTGCCCGGCCGGCCTGGGCGCTGGCGCGTCGACAGCGGCAGTGTCTGGGAGCCGCTGGCCGGCTAGGCGCGCGCCGTGCGCGTCGGCCGGCGCATCCTGGTGTCCGGCACCACCGCCACGCACGGCGCCGGCCAACTGGTCGGGGCTGGCGATGCCGCGGCGCAGGCGGTCTACGTGCTCGACAAGATCGCCGCCAGCCTGGGCGCGCTCGGCGGCAGCCTGCAGGACGTGGTGCGCACGCGCGTCTACCTGCAGGATGTCGACGACTGGCAGGCGGTGAGCGAGGTACACGGGCGCTGCTTCGGCGACATCCGGCCGGCGAACACGCTGCTGCAGGCAGCCGCGCTGGTGGGCCAGGGTTATCTCGTCGAGATCGAGGCCGAGGCCGAGCTCGATGCCGGCCCCGAGGGTTGAAACGGCGCATGACCGGCCCCGGTGCGGCGCCCTGCGGCGCTGCCTTATGCGCGGCCGCGGCTCAGGCCACGCGCCCGAACCACAGCACCGACAGCGCCGATCCCGCCACGATGAGCAGCGCCGCCAGCAATGCCAGCAACGCCGTCAGTTCGGTTTCGCGCGTCTGCGCCTGCAGGCGCGATCCGAGCTGCAGGTACACGCCGCGCAGCGCCTCGGCGCTGGCGGCATGGTGGTACTCGCCGCCGGTCATTCGCGCCACTTCGCGCAGAGTGGCTTCGTCCAGCTGCAGGTACATCGACATGCCCTCGCCCAGCGCCAGGTGGCCATCTGGCGTGCCCAGGCCGACGACATGGATGCGCACGCCCCGCTCGGCCGCCATCTTCGCAGCCTGCAGCGTGTCCACGCCGGTGGTGCGGCGGCCGTCGCTCAGCAGGATGATGGCCGCAGAACCATAGGATCCCGGCGCCACCGGCTCGATGGCCTTGGGCCCCGGCCTGGCCGGCCGGTCCAGGCTTCGGCCCTGGCGCTGCGGGCCGAAGTTCATCTCGGTCAGGTCGATGCCGTGCTCGGGGAACAGTTCCGCCAGGCACAGCACGATGGCGCTGCCGATGGCGGTGCCGCGCTGCATCTGGATGGCGTCGATCGCGCCGAGCAGCGCCGGGCGATCCAGCGTCGCCTGCTGCGCCACCTGGGCGCTGCCGGCAAAGGTGACGATGCCCACGTCGATGCCGCGCGGCAGCTCCTGCAGGAAGCTGCGGGCCGCCTCCTGTGCGGCCACCATGCGGGTGGGCGCGACGTCCTGTACGCGCATGCTCAGCGACACGTCGATCGCCAGCATGATCGTCGGGTTCGCCCAGGGCAGCGTCAACGGCGCGATCGGCCGCGCCAGGCCCAGCAGCAGCAGCGCCACCGCCGCCAGCAGCATCGCGGGGGGAAGGTGCCGGCGCCAGGCCCGCCCCGACGCCCGGCGGGCGAGGTCCACGCTGCTCAAGCGCAGCGCCGGCTTGCCTGGCCTGTGCAGCAACCACAGGTACAGCGCCGGCAGAAGCGGCAGGGCCAGCAACCACCAGAGGTTATGGGGCCACAGGAAGCTCATGGATGGGGCACAGGCATCACCGCGGGACAGCGCTCGCCGGAGGCGGGCAGCGAGTTCCGATTCTTGCGGAGTTGGCCGCTGCCTGCTCGCGCCGCCGTTGCCGCCAGGCTGGGGAGCGCCCGGTGCCGGGCGCCCACCCGGGCCGGCGGCCCTGCGCGCGACTTCAGCGCAGCACGGCGCAAGGCGGTGCATGCGGCATGAACTGCCGTGAGCATTGCGCCGCCTGCTGCATCGCGCCGTCGATCAGCTCGCCGATCCCCGGGATGCCGCAGGGCAAGCCGGCCGGCGTGCGCTGCGTGCAGCTCGACGAGCAGCTGCGTTGTCGCTTGTTCGGTCGACCCGGGCGCCCGGCGGTGTGCAGCTCGTTGCAGCCGGCGGCCGAGATGTGCGGGGACTCGCCGGTACAGGCGATGCACTGGCTCGGCCGGCTCGAGGCGCTGACGGTGCCGCCGCGCTGAGGCTGTGGCATGCCGGGCCGCAGCCAACTTGTGCCGGCCGGCGGGCCTGCCGCCCGCGCGGATCCGCCGCCGCTGTGCCAGCATGCGGCCATGACGCAGCCCTCACCCGTACCTGGTCGCCGCGCCCTGGTGCGCGCGGCCGCTTTTGCGCTGCTGCCATGGCCGGGGCTGGGCGCAGCGCAGCCGTCGCCACCGCCGCGCAATCTGGCCGTCGAGATGCGCATCAGCGACAACAGCATGGGCAGCCGGCGCGACGCCGCCGCGGGAGCCAGCATCACCATCGGCAGCGGTGGGCGGGTGGACGGCAGCGGGGGCGTCAGCCTCAGCAGCGGCAACCGGCAGCAGGGTCTCGGCGCGGTGCAGCGCGTGCTGGTGCTCAATGGCGGCCGCGCCGGCCTGCGCCTGGCCCAGGGCATGGCGGTCGAGGACACCGAAGTGGTGTGGACACCCTGGGGTGCGGGTGCGGCTGTGCGCAGCCAGTGGATCGAGCTGGTCAACGGCATGGAGGTCGCACCGCGCTGGCCGGGCGGCAACGCGCCGGTGCTGCTGGAGATTGCCGCTCAGAGCGCCGGGCCGGTGACGCCGAACCCGGCCCAGGCGCTGCCGCCGCAGCTGTCGGTCTTCACGACCGTGCAGCTGCCGCTGGGCGAATGGGTCGAGGTGGCGCAATTGAACAGCCGCCAGGCCGAGGTCTCGCGCAGCGGCTTCAGCGCCGCCACCGCGTCGCGCCAGCGCAGCCTGCAGGTGCGGGTCAGCCTGCCGTAGGAGCTTTCAGCGCCCGGGCTCGTGAATCCGGGTCCAGGCCGGGCAGGCTCCCGGGGCATGTCAGCGCGCGGCGCGCGGCCACAGCACCCACAAGCGCAACGGCTGCTTCATGCGCCCGGCCTGGGCCTCGGCGTCCTGGGCCCAGCCCCAGAAGTAGTCGGCGCGCACCGCACCGGTGATGGCGCTGCCGGTGTCCTGCGCCATCACCAGGCGCTGCAACGCGGTTGACGACAGCGGCTCGGTGCTGTCCAGCCACACTGGCGTGCCGTAGGGAACGCTCCTGGGGTCCACCGCGATAGAACGGCCCGGCGTCAGCGGCACGCCCTGGGCGCCGCGTGGGCCCAGGTTCGGGTCGGGCAGGGGCTCCTCGCGGAAGAAGACCACCCGCGGGTTGCTCCACAGCATCTCCTGCACGCGCCCGGGGTTGCGCCGCGCCCAGTCCTTGATCGCCGGCCAGCTGGCGCCATCGGCGCGCAGCTCGCCCTGGTTGATCAACCAGCGGCCTACCGATGCATAGGGTTGGTCGTTATGGCCGGCATAGGCCAGGCGCACGGTCTGCACGCGGCCGTCGCCGCCTTCCAGAAGCAGCCGGCCAGAGCCCTGGACCTGCAGCACCAGGGCATCGAGCGGGTCGGCGACGTAAGCGATCTCGCGCCCGCGCAGCGCGGCCTGCGCTGCGGGCAGCGTGTCCAGCTGCTGGCGCGTCCAGTAGGGCTTGCGCGCCGCCAGGTCGGACGGCGGCGCGTGCAGCGGCACCTGGTAGGGGCCGCGGCGCGCGCGGCTGGCCTTGATCAGCGGTTCGAAGTAGCCGGTCAGCAGGCCCTGGGCATTGCCGTTGGCGGCCTCTACGCGATAAGGCTGCAGCCGTTGCTCCAGCCACCGGCGCGTGGCCGTGTCGTCGCCGGGCGTTGTCAGTCGGGCCTCGGCGCACAGCGCGGCCCAGCCCGCCGCCGGGCGGTCGCAGCCCTTCAGCAGCGCGGGCCAGACCTCGGCGCTGCGGTCGGCCGACCAGCCGGGCAGCTGGTCGAAGCCCACTGCCACCCAGCGGCTGCCGCCAGGGCTGGGCACGGCCGGCGCCGCCGCGGCTGGAGCTGCAGGTGGCCCCCAAGGATCTTCTCCGTTGCGAAAAGCCCACGCGTTGTAGACTGCGATATCTGCAGCAGCCGGGCGAGAAGGCATCGATGGTCGCGGATCAGAATTCATGGTTTGTGATTCCTTTATTGGTAGCAAAAGAAAAAAACGTCAGCTGTCGAACGCACTCGAGCCAAAAGCATGGATATATAAATGAGCCAAAAAACACTAGCAGAGCCTTCTGTGATGGCGCAGCGGATTTACGACACTGCTGAAAAGCTGAACTACCCTGACGGCTATCGAATCTACCTCCATCTCAAGAGCAATAAGCAATATGTTCCTTACAAAGTAATCAGAGAAGTCTACGACAAAGAGGACCCTGT
>JBEIHU010000084.1:0-16343 GCA_040381175.1 Burkholderiaceae bacterium | reverse complement strand
TGCGCCGCACCTTCGTCGCCAACCTGCGCCACGCCGATGCCGAGCTGAAGAAGGAGGGGCTGAACCTGCTGATCGAGCCGATCAACCGCTTCGACATCCCGGGCTTCTACCTGAACACCACGGCGCAGGCGCTGTCGATCCTGGACGAGGTGGGCGCCGACAACGCCTATGTGCAGTACGACATCTACCACGCGCAGCGCATGGAAGGCGAGCTGGCCAACACCATCAGCGCACAGCTGGCGCGCATCGGCCACATCCAGCTGGCCGACAACCCGGGGCGCAACGAGCCCGGCACAGGCGAGATCAACTACGCCTTTCTGTTCAAGCACCTCGACCGCATCGGCTACAAAGGCTGGATCGGCTGCGAGTACAAGCCCGCCGCGCGCACTGAAGACGGCCTGGGCTGGATCCAGGCGCTGGCGCGCTGACATCACGGAGACCACTGAATGACTTCCTCCCCGCAGAAGCTGGGCTTCATCGGCCTGGGCATCATGGGAGCGCCGATGGCGCTGCACCTGATCAATGCCGGCCACCAGGTGTTCGTGCACACGCGCAGCAAGCTGCACCCCGCGATAGCCGAAAGCTCGGCCACGCAGTGCACCAGCGCCAAGGGCGTGGCCGAGCGCGCCGACGTCATCTTCACCATGCTGCCCGACACGCCGGATGTCGAGGCGGTGCTGTTCGGAAAGGACGGCATCGCTCCGGGTCTGTCGCAGGGCAAGACCGTGGTCGACATGAGCTCGATTTCGCCGATCGAGACCAAGGCCTTCGCGCAGAAGATCAACGCGCTGGGCTGCGACTACCTGGATGCGCCGGTCTCCGGCGGCGAGGTCGGTGCCAAGGCCGCGTCTTTGACCATCATGGTCGGCGGGCCGCAGAGTGCGTTCGAGCGTATCAAGCCGCTGTTCGAGCTGATGGGCAAGAACAGCACGCTGGTGGGCGGCAACGGCGACGGCCAGACCACCAAGGTGGCCAACCAGATCATCGTGGCGCTGAACATCGCTGCGGTGGGCGAAGCGCTGGTCTTCGCCGCCAAGGCCGGCGCCGACCCGGGCAAGGTGCGGCAGGCGCTGATGGGCGGCTTCGCTTCCAGCCGCATCCTGGAAGTGCATGGCGAGCGCATGATCAAGCGCACCTTCAACCCGGGCTTTCGCATCCAGCTGCACCAGAAGGACCTGAGCCTGGCGCTGGCCGGCGCACGCGCGCTGGGCGTGGCGCTGCCGGGCACGGCGAATGCCGCGCAGCTGATGCAGGCCTGCGCGGCCAACTGCATGGCCGCGCTGGACCAGTCGGCGCTGGTGCGTGCGCTGGAGTTGATGGCCAATCACGAGATCGCGAAGGCGTGAGTCAGCGCCATCGGGGCTCGCTAACATCCCGGCGATGAGCCCCGATCCGAAGACTCATCCCAGAGAGTTCCTTCGCGCGCTTTACGACGCGGCTGTGGCACGGGCGCTGCCGGCACGGAACACCGCCCCCTACCTGCCGTCACCGCCCAAGGGCCGCACGCTGGTGCTCGGTGCCGGCAAGGCTGGCGGCGCGATGGCTGCGGCCGTCGATGCGCTGTGGCCGCAGGATGCCCCGCTGTCCGGCCTGGTGGTCACGCGTTACCACCATGTCCCGCCGGCCTACAAGGCCCGGCCGGGCCGAATCGAGGTGGTCGAGGCCTCGCACCCCGTGCCCGATGCAGCCGGCGAGCGCGCAGCGCAGCGAATCCTCGATCTGACCGAAGGGCTGACGGCCGACGACCTGGTGCTGTGCCTTATCAGCGGCGGCGCCTCGGCGCTGCTGTCGCTGCCGGCCGAAGGGTTGTCGCTGGAGGACAAGCGCGCGATCAACAAGGCGCTGCTGGCCAGCGGCGCGGCCATCGCCGAGATGAACTGCGTGCGCAAGCACCTGTCGGCGATCAAGGGCGGGCGGCTGGCCGTGCGCTGCGCGCCGGCGAAGGTGGTGAGCCTGCTGATCAGCGACGTGCCGGGCGACGAGCCGGCGGTCATCGGCAGCGGGCCCACGGTGCCCGACCCGGGCAGCTGCGCCGACGCGCTGCGCGTCTTGCAGCGCTATGGCATCGACGTGCCGCCTGCCGCACGCGCCGGCCTGGACAGCGGCGCCTTCGAGACGCCCAAGCCCGGCGACGCGCGCTTTGCCGGCCACGAGGTGCACCTGATTGCAACCCCGCAGCAAAGCCTGGAGGCGGCCGCGGCGTTGGCGCGCTTGGCGGGCATCGAGGCGCACATCCTCAGCGATGAGATCGAGGGCGAGTCGCGCGATGTCGGCAAGGTGCATGCTGCACTGGCGCGTAACGTGGCGCGGCGCGGTGCGCCCCTCGCGAAACCTTGCGTCATCCTCAGCGGCGGCGAGACCACGGTGACCGTGAAGAGCAGGGACGCCGGATCCGGATCGAACGGAGCCCCTCCCGGTCGAGGCGGTCGCGCTGGCGAGTTCTTGCTCGGCTGCGCCATCGCGTTGCAGGGCCAGCCGGGCGTGCACGTGCTGGCGGCCGACACCGACGGCATCGACGGCATCGAGGACAACGCGGGCGCCGTCGTCACGCCGGACACGCTGGCGCGCGCCGCGGCCGCGGGCATGAAGGCGGCGGAGTACCTGGACCGCAATGACGCCTACGGCTTCTTCCAAGTCCTGGGCGACTTGGTGGTGCCGGGGCCGACCTTCACCAACGTCAACGACTTCCGCGCGCTGCTGGTGCTGTGAAGCCGCGGCCTGCGGCCTGCGGCATTCGCCTGCGCCGTCAGCATCGGCCTCCCCCGGGCCGCGCATGCGGTGCCACGCCGGCGCCGGCCCGGGGGCCGGAGCCACTTGCGCGCCGTCGCAGGCGTCACGCATCGCAGCGCAAGCGCCTCGCCGACAGGCCAGTCCATCCCGGTCATCCGCCGGAACGTGTCCAGGCAACCGGATCCACACCGGAGGCGGTCCGTCGAAGCTTCGCGCCTGGGCCTGCCGCGGCCCGGTCGGCAATCTCTGCCGGCAAGGTGGGCAGGGTTGGCGTTGTCCTGGACTTCGGCGTCTTGCCGACCGAAGGGTGCGGCAAGGGCGCTGCGGCATCATCGTTTTCCATAGGACGCGGCTGCGGGTGCTGGCAGGCGGCTCGGTCCGACTTCACAATCGTCCGCATCGGGGTGGCGTGGACCGCAGGCGGCCAGTCTCCTCGATCTGCATGAAGGATGAATGCCCGTGCCAGTGCAAACTGCAGCCCCGACCACCGGCACCGTCCTGGGGCCGTTGTCCAACCCGGCGGCGGCTGTGGACCCGCTGACGGCGCTGCTGGCCGAGCGAGGCCTGGGGCCCGCCCACTTCGAACTCGCCGTCCACCGCTGCCGCGAGCGCCGGGTTGCGCTGAGCATCCGCCTGAGCGCCGATGCGCTCGAGGCCTGGACACCCGGCCACGACACGCTTGGCCTGTCGCTGCGGCTGAAACGCGATTTCGCCCGCAGGGACGGCGCGCCTGGACCGATCGACGATCAACTGGTGCTGGAACGCGAGATCTTGGTGGCCCTGCTTGGCAGCCCGGTGCCGGTCAACCTTCCCTCCGTCGACGAACTGACCAGCGCACTGCGCATGCGCGTCAACCTGTGCCGTGCGGCATCTCGCACGGCCATGGATTTCCACACCGCCAAGGTGGATCGGCCCGCCTCGGAGTGGCTCTACGACGAAGACCGAGGCTTCACGCTGCGCGAGGCACGCGACCTGATCGCAGCGTTGCGGCTGACCACGCAGCCCGACATCTCCGGCCGCGTTTACGCGTTCTCCTGCTACCGCGCCACCGAGTACATCGTCCTATTGGGCATGGCCGAGGAAATGCGCCTTTGCCACCCCGCGCTGCTGGCCGCCCTCGAGGCCGAGTGGCGCAAGAAGGCCATCGCGTCGGGTCGCTTCCACGACACCTTCTTGCATGAACTGGGCAGCAATGAGGCTCCGTTGCCGATGGGCTACTACGTGCCCGGCGATCGGGTGTGGTTCCGCAACCCAGACGAGGCTTCGGCCGATGCGTCGGGATACGAAGGGTCCTGGACCATGTACATGGGCCAGGGGCTCTTTGCCAACATGTGGAAGCGCAACGAGCCCTTCACGATCCTCACCAAGTGCGTGGAGATCTACCACTGGCGCGACGCGGTCTACAGGGACGCCGAGGGTGACATCCGGGTCGATGAGTCCATCGTGCGCCGCCATGTCGAGGACACGCTCTCCGACGACAGCCGCTCGGCGATCATTTTCGAACGCATGTATCGGCTTCGCGACCTCAGGGGCGTCTACGCCGCCGGCGGATGCATCGACCGCACCCGTGAAGGCCCCCGGTGGGTTCGTCCGGGCACGACCGACATCCCGATTCCGCCCTTGCAAGGCCGGTTCGCGCCGGCCCCTGGGGGGCCGGGCAGTGGCGCCCCGCCGCAGCCTCCGCCCAAAGCTCCCGAATCGTCCAACGGTGATGCAGATGGCCCGCTCGAGCCGAGTCGATCCGGTCAACGGACGGGGGCTGCCGGACGATGATCTGGTAGGCGCGAACGAAGCCCGGCGCGGCGACGGCGACCAGCGGCCACAGCAGGCGGCGGGGGCGCGGGTCCAGCCAGCCGTGCCCCCCGGGGGCGAAGACCGAACCCTGGCCGATCCACCCGTCCGGCGGCGACGCGAACCGCCGGCCGTGGCTCAGCCCTCGCGCTTGAGCACCAGCGTCAGCCGATTGAAGCCGTCCATGTAGGCATAGTCGAAGCGCTCGCACATCTGAGCCACCAGAGGCAGGCCCAGGCCACCGGGCATGCGCTCGTCGATGGGGGCGTCCAGCTGCGGCGGCAACTTGGCCAGGTGCTGCAACGGATCGAAGGGTGGCGCGCGGTCGGCAAAGGCCAGCGCCAGCCTCGCCGGCTCGACCGCCAGCTCGATGTGCACTGGCGAATCGTGGTCGCCGCGGTGGCCGTGCATCAGCGTGTTGGTGAACAACTCCTCGACGATCAGCGTCAGCCGCAGGGCGTCACTGGGGTCCACGTCCCGGCTTTCGCAGAACTCGGCGACGAAGCCGGTCGCCGCAGCCAGCTGTTCGGCGTAGGCCCTGAAGATACGTGTTTCGCGGTTGCTCATGGCGCACCGGGGTTAAGCTGCGCCGGGTGACTGGAGGCTGGCATGGACGTTTCGTTTTTCACCGCCCTGCGCTGCAGCTGGCTTGCGCTGGCCCTGGGCCTTGCGTTGCCGGCGGCTGCCGAGATCGGCCAGATCAAGACGCGCAAGGGCCAGGTGTCGGTCGAGCGCAAGGGCGCGCTGCTGCCGGCCGAGGTGGGCATGCAACTGCAAGCCGCCGACACGCTGAGAACCGGCGCCGACGGGACGGTGGGCATCACCATGCGAGACAACTCCCTGCTCTCGGCCGGGCCGAACAGCATCCTGTCGCTGCAGCGTTTCGAGTTCGACGACACCACCAGCCAGGGGCGTTTCGACGCGCAGCTGCAGCGCGGCACGCTGGCGGTGGTGTCGGGGCGCATCGCCAGGCAGTCGCCGCAGGCAATGACCGTGCGCACCCCTTCGGCACAGCTGGGCGTTCGTGGCACCGATTTCGTGGTGTCGGTCGATGAGTAGCGCCTGGCGCGTCCTGGCGGCGCTGCAACTGGCGCTGCTGCTCGCGGCGTGCGCGTCCAGGCCGCAGGGCATGGTCGTGCTGCTGCCCGACCCGCAGGGCAGGGACACCGCCGTGCGCGTCACGCAGGCTGGCGGCGAGCTGCTGCTGGACAAGCCCTATGCCGCCGCGCAGCTGACCGACCAGGGGCCGCAGCCCGCCAACTCCAGTGCCGAGCAGGTGCGCTCGCGCTTCGGCGAGGCGTTGGCCGCGCGGCCGCTGCCGCCGCAGCAGTTCACGCTGTACTTCGTCGAGGGCAAGGACGAATTCACCGACGAATCGAAGCGCGCCTTCGACGGCGTCTTCGCCGAGATCGCCCGCCGGCCCGTGCCCGACCTGCTGGTCATCGGCCACACCGACCGTGCCGGCACCGACGCCTTCAATGATGCGCTGTCGCGCCAGCGTGCCGAGGTGGTGCGCCGCGCGCTGGTGGCGCGCGGTGTGGCCGACCAGACCATCGTCATCGTCGGCCGCGGCGAGCGCGAGCCGATCATCGCCACCGCCGACGGCGTGGCCGAGGCGCGCAACCGGCGGGTGGAGATCCTGGTGCGCTAGCGGCTGCTGCATCATGCGGCGGCTCCCTGGGGCCCGTTCCAGCGCAGCGCCAGGATGGTCAGGTCGTCGGCTGGCTCGGCGCCGGCCGAGAAGGCGGCCACGTCGCGGCGCAGCGTCTCCACCACCTCGCGCGCGCCTGCGCCGCGGCGCTGCAGTTCCTGCAGCCGCCGCTGCAGCCGTTGGTTGCCGTAGAGCTCGCCTTCGGCCGTCTGCGCCTCGGTCACGCCGTCCGTCATCAGGCACAGCAACTCGCCCGGCTGCAGCCGGATGGTGGCGCCGCCGTAATGGAAATCGGGCATCGCGCACAGCGGCGGGCCGTCGCCGTCGTCGATGCGCCGCGGCTCAGCGCAGCTCGCGTGCAGCAGGTACGGGTTGTCGTGCCCGGCGTTGCAGTAGTGCAGCTCGCCGCTGTCGAGGTCGAGGATGGCGGCGAAGCAGGTGACGAAGAGGTTGCCCGGGTTGTCGCGCGACACCTCGTTGTTGGCCACCGCCATGATGGCGCCGATGTCGGCCTGCGGGGTGCGCAGCATCGCGTTCTTGTACAACGCCTTGCTCACCGCCATGAAGATCGACGCCGACAGCCCCTTGCCGGCCACGTCGCCAATGAGCAGGAACAGGCGCTGCCGGTCGAGCATGAAGAAGTCGTACAGGTCGCCGCCCACCTCGCGCGCCGGCTGCAGCGTGGTGTGCAGCTCGACCCGCGCGTCGCCATGCAGCGACTCCGGGCTTGGCAGGTTGGCGGTCTGAACCTGCTGCGCGGCCTGCAGCTCGCCGGCCAGTCGAGCTCCGTCCTCGCGCTGTGCCTGCACCAGGCGCTGCAGCGCACGGCCTTGCTGCGTCGATTCGGCCAGCGTCAGCAAGAGCAGCACGCCGAAGAACAGCAGCAGGCTCAGCGAAGGCGTCAGTGCGTCGAACAGCAGATGCTGCCAGCGGAAGGCGCCCCAGGCCAGCAGCACCGGCACGGTCACGCAGGCCAGCAGCAGCAAGGCCGCCGGGTAGCTGCGCCAGCGCGGCACGGCCCACAGCAGCACGGCACCCAGCAGCAGCAGCACGCCGGCTTCCAGCGCCGGCGCCCAGCTCGGGCGGTGCAGCAGCGTGCCCTCGAGCAGGTTCTCCATCAGCTGTGCCTGGATTTCGCTACCCGACATGCGCTGGCCGATGGGCGTGTTCTGGTACTCCTGCAGTGCCACGCCGGTCAGGCCGATCAGCACCAGCTGGCCACGCAGCTCCGATTCGCGCACGCGACCGTCGAGCACGTCCAATGCCGAGACGAAGCGCTGCGGCATATGGCGTGAAAAGTACATCCGCACCGTGCCGTCGGCCTCTGTAGGCACCCGCAGCCGGCCGGTGCCCACGCCATCGACACGGCCAGCCGACACCTCCAGCTGCAGCCATGGTGCCCTCTGCGCCACGCGAAGCATCTCCAGCGCCAGCGACGGCACCAGCGTGCCGTTGATGCTGGCCACCATCGGCATGCGGCGGATCACGCCGCGCGAGCTTTCGGCCGAGATCAGCCCCCAGCCCCGAGCCTGGCTGTCGAGCTCCTCGATGCTGGTCAGCGCGCCGGGATACTCGGGCAGCGGCGGGTCACCGCTGCCCTGCACGGTGACCGGCGCGGCCCGCAGGGCATGTGCCGTCGGCTCGCTGGTGCCGGCCACCACCAGCACGGCGGGTGCCTGCGACAACGCGCGCGCCAGCTGGGCATCGTGGGTGGGCAGGGCGCGCAGCGCCTCGGCCAGCGTGCGGTCTTCCACCTGCGCCTGGGCCAGCAGCCGCTCGGGCGACAGTGCATCGGGCTCGGGCATCAGGATGTTGATGCCGACGGCCGCCGGCTCGGCGCGCTGGACGATGCGCACCAGGCGCGCCAGCACGTTGCGCGGCCAGGGCCATTGGCCGATCTCGTGAAGGCTCTTCTGGTCGATGGCCACCACCGTCACCGGCAGCGTGGCCACGTGGCGCGGCCACAGGGCCTGGTGGGCATCGAACCAGGCGCCGTGCAGCCGCTCGACCCACGGTCCGTGCAGCGCGACGAGAAGCGCCAGCGCCAGCAGCAGCGCCGCGCCGATCAGCCGGATGCGGACAGCCCAGCCGACCGCCGGCTCGGGCGCGCCGGGCCGGGCCTTCACAACGCGAGTTCCAGCCCGTCATAGGCGGCGCTGATCCGTAGCGGCGCTGCGCCACCGCGGGTTATCTCTTCCAGCCTCCGGGTCTCGGCCAGCATGGCCTCGATGGCCGCGTCGTCGAACACCGGTTCGTGGTGGGTCATGCACAGGTGGCGCACGTTGGCCAGTTGGCACAGCTCGACGCCGACCACGTTGCTCGAATGGCCCCAGTCGGCCTTGACCGAGATGGCATCGGCCAGCGAGTACATGGCGTCGAAGACCACCAGGTCGGCGTCGCGGAAGAAGTGCACGAAGCGCTCGGTGTGCGCCGGGTCGGCCAGCGGGTGCTCGGAGTCCGTGCTGTAGACCAGCACCTTGCCCTGCGCTTCGAAGCGGTAGCCGTAGGAATCGCCGGTATGGCGTTGCAGCATCGTGGTCACGCGCAGGCCGGCCACCTCGTGCGGGACGCCGGGCTCGAGGTGCCGGAACTCGACGCGGCCTTCGAAGATGGTGTCGAGGCCAACCGGAAAGGACGGCGGCTCCTGCTGGCGGCGCAGCGCCATCTGCAGCTCGCGGTGGCTGCCGTGGATGACGACCCGGTTGCCCGGAATGAAGCCCGGCACGAAAAAGGGCAGGCCCATGATGTGGTCCCAGTGCAGGTGGGACATGAAGATGTGGAAGGTCTGCGGCTTGCCGGCACGCTGCGCCATCGCCGCCTGGCCGAAGGGCCGCAGCCCGCTGCCCATGTCGCAGAGCACGAAGTCCGGGCCGCCGTTGTCGATCTGCAGGCAGGCGCTGTGGCCGCCGTAGGTGCCGGCCAGCGCGAAGGACAGGCCGGCGAGCAGGCGCTCGATGTCGTCGTCGGAGTCGATGGACTGGCCGCGCGCGGCGCGCAGCACGCCGCGCAGCTTGTCGCCCAACGCCGCCGAAGTCAACGCCACCGGCAGCGAACCGCGCGTGCCCCAGAAGCGCACGCCCTTCATCGGGTGCGGCGGTAGGCGGCCAGCGCCGCGTCCGAGGACTGGGCGAGCGCGTCTTCCAGCGTGGCGTTGACGGTCAGCACCTTGTCGAAGCGGCTGATGCTGAAGATCTCGGCCACCACGCTTCGCAGCGCCGCCACGCTCAGGCGTGCCTGCGCCGTGCGCATCTGCTTGGCGGCGATCATCAGCACGCGCAGGCCGACGCTGCTGATGTAGTCGACCCCGGCGAAGTCCAGCACCAGCGCACCGCGGCGCTCGGCCGCCTGGCCGACCAGCGGCAGCAACACGGCTTCGAGCTCGGCAGCGCTGCGGTGGTCGATACGCCCGGTAGGGGCCACCACGATCGTATCGGCAAACTGCTGCGTGGTGAGTTGCACGGTGCCACCTCTGGAGGTTGACGCGGGCGCGGACGGGACGCCTGCAGTTCAGTATAGGAGAAGCTGCGCGTCCAGGCCGGGGTGGGCCAGCCCGCGGCAGCGTTCCTGCGGGCCGCGCGTGCTCAGCGCGGATCGACCGGCGTCATCGGCGGGCAGCGCGCCTCGATCACCTCGGCCGCATCGAGCAGCAGGTCCTCGCGGAAGCGCGGGCCGATCAGCTGCACGCCCATCGGCACCGGCCCGGCCATGCCGGTGGGGACCGACAGCGCCGGCAGGCCGAGCACCGGCACCGCGAACATCGATTCCTGCGCGCGGATCACGCGCTGCATCGACGCCTGGCTGTCCACGTCCAGGCCCCAGGGGAAGGGCGGTTCGCCCGACACCGGGCACAGCACCAGCGGATGCTGCTGCAGGAACATCTGCCAGTGCCGCAGCAGCGTGGCGCGCCTGGCGAAGGCCCTCAGGTGCGCCGCATGATCCAGCACCGCAGAACCGGCCAGCATCCAGCCGAAGGACTTGCGCACGCCCTCGTCGCCGAGCTGCTCGACCGTTGGCCACATGAACTTGCGCGCCTCGTCGTTGCCGATCAGCTGCCACAGCTCCTGCGCTTCGCTCAGCGAGGGCGGCTCGAGCTCCTCGACCACGTAGCCCGCGTCGGCCAGCCAGGCGCCGGCCTGGCGCACCGCGGCCACCACCGCCGGGTCGGCCGGCAGGCCCTGGCAGTTGACGGTGAGCGCCACGCGCCGCGGCAGCTCCGGGCCGCTCAGCGGCGCCGGCACCCACCACGGGTCGCGCGCATCGCCGACGCTCATCGCCTGCAGTGCCAGGCGCAGGTCGGCCACATGGCGCGCCAGCGGGCCCTGCACCGACATCATCGCCATCGATATCGGCCGCTCCTCCCGGGCGCTGGCCAGGTAGGCCGGCACGCGGCCGAAGGACGGGCGCAAGCCCAGCACGCCGGTGCAGTAGGCGGGGTAGCGCACCGAGCCGGCGAGGTCGTTGCCGTGTGCGATGGCGCCCATGCCGGCGGCGACGGCCGAAGATGCGCCGCCGCTGGAGCCGCCGGGCGTGTGCTCGCGCGACCAGGGGTTCAGCGTGCGGCCGTGCAGGTCGTTCTCGGTGAACCAGCGCACCGAGAAGGCCGGGGTGTTGGTGCGGCCGATGATCACCGCGCCGGCGCGCCGTAGGTTGGCGACCACCGGGCTGTCTTCGGTGGCCAGGTTGTCCTTGAAGGCGACCACGCCGTTGGTGGTGGCGCGGCCCTGGCAGTCGACGTTGACCTTCACCGTCACCGGCACGCCGTGCAGCGGGCCCGGCGCATCGCCGCGTCGGCGCGCGGCATCGGCCGCATCGGCCGCGGCCAGCGCCTCGTCGGCCAGCAGGTCGACGATGGCGTTCAGCGCCGGGTTGACCGCGTGCACGCGCTGCAGGCTGGAGGCCACGGCCTCGCGGGCCGAGATGGCGCCGCAGCGGATCGCGGCGGCAAGGCGTTGGGCGGACCAGGACCACAGGGCGTCGGACATGGCGGGCTTACATGGGTGGAGGGCAGGGCGAAGCCTAGCCCAGACCCGGACGCCGGCATGCCTGCCGCGGCCGGGACATGCGCCGGGCCTTGCTGCGCCGCCACCGTGTCACGCCGCCCCCTGTACGTTGACGAACAGCGCATACAGCGAATGGCTGGCGGCCATGAACAGCCGGTTCTTCCTGGCGCCGCCGAAGCACAGGTTGGCGCAGCGCTCGGGCAGGTGGATGTGGCCGATGGCCTGGCCGGACGGGTCGTAGACGCGCACACCATCGAGCTCGGCCGCCTGCGCGCCGCTGCTGCTGCCGAAGCCGCACCAGACGTTGCCCAGCGCGTCCACTGCGATGCCGTCGTAGGCGCCAGGGCCCTGCGCATCCACGAACAGCCGCTTGTTCGACAGGCGGCCGTCGGCAGCGTGGTCGTACAGCCAGATCCTGCGGTGCGGCTCGGCCCGGCTTTCCACCACGTACATGCCGCGCTCGTCAGGCGTGAAGGCCAGGCCGTTGGGCGCGGCGATATCGTCGATCATGCGCTGCAGCGCGCCCCCTGCCGGGTCGATGCGGTACACCGCCCAGGGTGTTTCGCTTTCGGCCGGTGCGCCTTCCCAATGGCCGGCGATGCCGAACAGCGGGTCGGTGAACCAGATGCTGCCGTCGCGCGTGCAGACGATGTCGTTGGGCGAGTTGAGCTTCCTGCCCTCGAAGTGATCGGCCAGCACGGTGATCGTGCCGTCGTACTCGGTGCGGGTCACGCGCCGGCTCAGGTGCTCGCAGGCCAGCAACCGGCCGAAGGCGTCGCGCGCCAGGCCGTTGGCATGGTTCGACGGCGCGCGGAACACGCTGGTGCTGCCGCTGCAGTCGTCCCAGCGCAGGATGCGGTCGTTCGGGATGTCGCTGAACAGCAAGAAGCGCCCGTCGCCGAACCATTGCGGGCCTTCGGCCCAGCGGCAGCCGCTGGCCAGTTGTTCGACGCTGGCGCTGTACAGCCGCAGCTTCAGGAAGGCCGGGTCCAGCACTTCGATGGCCGGGTCGGGGTAGCGGACGTTGGGCGTGAAGGGCACGCCGTCGGGCGGGGGCGGTGGCATGGGTGGTGTCCTCGTTCTCGTGGGTTCAGCTCGGCGCGACGGCCTGGCCGCTGCGCGCCGGCGCCCCGATGGCGTCGATCACGCGCTGCACGGCCAGTGCCGAGCGGCCGGACACGGCCGGTTCGTGGCCCTCGCGCAGCGCCTGCACGAAGTCCTGAAGTGCCGCGCGTTGCGGGCCGTGGACGAAGGCCATCGGGTCGGCGCCACCGCCGCTGCCGCCCTCGGCGGCAACCGCGATGCGCTTGCCGCCCACCAAATGCGCCGGAGGTGCGCCGGCTTGCAGCGTGGCGGTGCCCGGCGTGCCGTTGATCTCGATGCCCTCGGCATGGCCTGGCCGGGCGGCGGTGGTGGCCTGCAGCGTGGCCAGCGCGCCGCCCGGCCCACCAGCGCCTGCTGGCCGGCGGCGTCAGCAGCTGCGCCGCATCAGCGGCGCGGTCACCGGGAATGCCGTCGAGCCGGACGGTCGGCCGCGCGCGGACGGTCAGCGCCACGCCGCCCGGCCGCTGGAGGCTGCGCGCGCCGACCCGCAGCGTCTGCACTTCGCCCGCCAGGTCGTCCAGGCAGCGCAGCTGCGGCACCAAGCCCGGCCCGGCACCGATGCCGGCGACGCACAGTAGTGCTGGAGCAGAATCATTATTCATCTGTTGTCAGACAACTTAACTTCCATGACCGGGGATGGAGCCGGCGCCTCTGCGACCCCGGATGCCGGGTTGCATGGCGCCGGCTCGGGCGACTGGCTGCGGTGTGCAGGATCGGCCACGCCGCCGCGGCGCAGGCGCTCGCGGCTGTTCGACAGGTGCATGCGCATGGCCGCGCGTGCCGCCTCGGCGTTCTGGCTGCGGATGGCGATGTAGATGCTCTCGTGTTCGCTATTGATGCGCTGCAGGTAGGCCAGCCGGCCCTCGGGGGCGCTGCCGGCGGAGTTGATGCGCATGCGCGGGATGACCATCGTGCCCAGGTAGCTCATCAGGTCGGCGAAGTGGCGGTTACCAGTGGCGCGGGCCACTTCCAAGTGGAAGCGAAGGTCCGACGGCACCGCGTCGGACTGGCTGCGGATCGAGTCGTGGAACGCATTCAGCTCCGATTCCATCGCGTCCAGGTTTTCGGAGCTGCGCCGCTGCGCAGCGAGCCCGGCGGCTTCGGTTTCCAGGCTGATGCGCAGTTCGAGCACCGAGATCACGTCGGCGACGGTGGCGAAACTGGCAGCGCCGATGCGGAAGTTGCCGGCATCGGGCGGCGGCAGCACGAAGGTGCCGATTCCGTGGCGCGTCTGTACCAGCCCCGCAGCTTGCAGCCGCGACATCGCCTCGCGCACCACGGTGCGGCTGACCGCGTGGCTGGCCATGATCTCGGTCTCGGTGGGCAGCTTGTCGCCGGCGCGCAGCCGGCCGTCGCGGATGTGCCCGCCGAGACTGTCGACGACCTCGCCGACCAGCCCGCCGCGGCGCCGGGCCGGGGCGGCTTGAGCGCCGGGCTCTAGGGTTTTCCTGGGGTGCATGCGGAAGGGGTTGACATGGCTTGCAGCAGAGCCGGAGAATTCAAAGTCATCAGACAACTTATGATAGTAGACTGATCGAACTTTACCAAATGCGGCGCCGATGTTCAGCGCCCCGAGCCTGAAGATGACGATCCGAAGCCACGCGAAGATCCTGCTCACCGGCGCCGCCGGCGGCCTGGGCCGGCAGTTGCGGCCGCGCCTGAGGGCCCACTGCGAGTTGCTGCGCTTGTCCGACCGCGAGCCGGTTGTGGCCGCCGGACCGGGCGAAGAGGTGCTGCTGGCCGACCTGGCCGATGCCGCCGCGGTGGACGCCATCGTGGCTGGCGTGAATGCCATCGTGCACCTGGGCGGGGTGTCAGTCGAGGCGCCGTTCGAGCCGATCCTGCAGGCCAACATCGTCGGCCTGTACCACCTGTACGAAGCCGCCCGCAAGCACGGCGTGCGCCGCATCGTCTTCGCCAGCTCGAACCATGTCACTGGCTTCTACAGCCAGGGCCAGACGATCAGCGCCGAAGATCCGCCGCGGCCCGACGGCCTGTACGGGCTGAGCAAGGCCTTCGGCGAGGACCTGTCGCGGCTGTACTTCGACCGCTGGGGCATCGAAACCGCCTGCGTGCGCATCGGCTCGTCCTTCCCCGAGCCGAAGGACCGGCGCATGCTGGCCACCTGGCTCAGCTACGACGACCTGCACCGCCTGGTGCTGGCCTGCCTGAGCACGCCGGTGCTGGGCCACACCATCATCTTCGGCATGTCCGACAACAGCGTCACCTGGTGGGACAACCGCTGCGCCCGCCATGTGGGCTATGTGCCGAAGGACAGCTCGGACCGTTTCCGCGACGCCGTCTATGCCCGCACTGCCGCACCCGACCCGTCCGACCCGGTGGCGCAGTACCAGGGTGGCGCGTTCGTGCGCATGGGCCCCTTCGCCTGAAGGCGCCGCATCTGCCGCGTGTGCCTGGCCTGCATCTGGATCGCCAGCCTGTCGATCCCGGGCATGGCCTGATCATCCCGGTGGGCGTGTTCGCGCGCTACACGCGGGGCCTCGGTGCGCGATGGCCGGAGCCGATCGGGATCCTGCTGCTGCTGGTCAAGGCGGTCGGCGTGGGCCCGGTGCATTGCGACATGATCCTGATCGTCGAGCCGGGCATCGGCCTGACGACCCCGCCGGTGGGCTCGGTGCTGTTCGGCGGCAGCGCCGTCGGCAAGCTGCCGATCGAAAAGGCGGTGCTTGCGCTGCTACCCTTCTTCGTGCTGCTGCTGATCGTGCCGATGCTCGTCACCTGCGTGCCGCAGCTTTCGCCGTGGCTGCGTCGGGCCGTGGGCGTTTAGCGCATGATGGGCATCCTGACCTGACCTTGCCGAACCGGAGATCCTTGCCATGAGAGAGAACCGCCTGCGCACGCTGTGGCGCGACAACGAGGCCGCCGTCAACGGCTGGCTTGCGATTCCGAACAGCTTCGCCGCCGAGGTCATGGCGCACCAGGGCTGGGACTCGCTGACCATCGACATGCAGCATGGCGTCATCGACTACGCGTCGATGGTGACGATGCTGCAGGCCATCTCGACCACGTCCACCGTGCCGGTGGTGCGTGTGCCCTGGCTCGAGCCCGGCATCATCATGAAAAGCCTGGACGCGGGCGCCTATGCGGTGATCTGCCCGATGGTCAACACCCGCGAGGATGCGCAGAAGCTGGTGGCCTACACCCGCTATGCGCCGCGCGGCACGCGCAGCTTCGGTCCGGTGCGTGCAGCGATGTACGGCGGTCCGGACTACGCGACGCAGGCCAACGACACGATCGTCGCCTTCGCGATGATCGAGACCGCGCAGGCGCTGGACAACCTGGAAGCGATCCTGTCGGTGGAAGGGCTGGACGCGGTCTACATCGGCCCGAGCGACCTGTCGCTGGCGCTGGGCTGCAGGCCCGACTTCGACAACCCCGAGCCGAAGGCCGCGCAGGCGATCGAGCACATTCTCGCTCGCGCCCAGGCGCACGGCGTGGTCGCCGGGGTGCACAACGGCATGCCCGAGGTGGCGCGCGCGCGCGCTGCCCGGGGCTTCCGCTTCGTCACCGTCGGCTCCGACGCGCGCATGCTCGCGGCCGGCTCGCAGCAGATCCTGGGCGCGATGCGCTCGGCGCAGCCATGACGATCGAGCTGCACGCCTTCGACACGCCCAATGGGCGCAAGATCAGCGTCGCGCTGGAGGAAATGGGCCTGCCCTACCGGGTGCAGGTGGTCGACATCACCAGGGACGAGCAGTTCGCGCCCGCGTTCCTGAAGATCAGCCCGAACAACAAGATCCCGGCCATCGTCGACCCGCAGGGCCCGGGCGGCAAGCCGATCAGTGTGTTCGAGTCCGGCGCGATCCTGGTGTACCTGGGCGAAAAGAGCAGCCGCTTCTGGCCCGCCGAGCCGGCGGCGCGCATCGCGGTGCTGGAGTGGCTGATGTTCCAGGTGGGCGGCTTCGGGCCGATGCCCGGCCAGGTGCACCATTTCATCGCGCTGCAGGACGAAGCGCAGCGCGCCTACGGCCTGCAGCGCTTCATGGCCGAGACGCGGCGTCTGTACGGCGGGATGGACCGGCGGCTGGCCGCGCACCAGCACTTTG
>JBEIHU010000083.1:0-16402 GCA_040381175.1 Burkholderiaceae bacterium | reverse complement strand
GGCGCGGCCTCGCGGCGCGGGCGGTCGCCACGGTCGCCGCGGTCCTCGCGGTCGCGGCGCGGACGATCGCCGTATTCACGGCGCGGCGGACGCTCGCGTTCCTCTTCCATGCCCTCGGGGCGCTCCAGCAGCGCCTTCATCGACAGCTTGACGCGGCCCTTCTCGTCGGTCTCCAGCACCTTGACCTTGACCACCTGGCCTTCTTCGAGGAAGTCGGTGACCTTCTCCACGCGCTGGTGCGCGATCTGGCTGATGTGCAGCAGGCCGTCCTTGCCGGGCAGCAGGTTGATCAGCGCGCCGAAATCCAGGATCTTGGTGACCGGGCCCTCGTAGACCTTGCCCACCTCGACTTCGGCGGTGATCTCGGTGATGCGCTTCTTGGCGTACTCCGCTTTCTCGCTGTCGGTCGAGGCGATGGTGATGGTGCCGTCCTCGCCGATGTCGATGACGCAGCCGGTTTCCTCGGTCAGCGCGCGGATCACCGCTCCGCCCTTGCCGATGACGTCGCGGATCTTCTCCGGGTTGATCTTCATGGTGTACAGGCGCGGCGCGAACTGCGACACCTCGGCCTTGGCCTCGCCCATCGCCTCCTGCATCTTGCCCAGGATGTGCAGACGTGCTTCCTTGGCCTGCGCCAAGGCAACCTGCATGATCTCCTTGGTGATGCCCTGGATCTTGATGTCCATCTGCAGCGCGGTGATGCCGTGGGTCGTGCCGGCCACCTTGAAGTCCATGTCGCCAAGGTGGTCCTCGTCACCGAGGATGTCGGTCAGCACGGCGAAGCGGTTGCCGTCCTTGATCAGGCCCATGGCGATGCCGGCCACGTGGGCCTTCATCGGCACGCCGGCGTCCATCAGCGCCAGGCAGCCGCCGCACACCGAGGCCATCGACGACGACCCGTTCGACTCGGTGATCTCGCTGACCACGCGCATCGTGTACGGGAAGTCTTCCTTCTTCGGTAGCGCGGCGACCAGCGCGCGCTTGGCCAGGCGGCCGTGACCGATCTCGCGGCGCTTCGGGCTGCCGAAGCGGCCAGCCTCGCCGGTGGCGAAGGGCGGCATGTTGTAGTGCAACATGAAGGAGTCGGTGAACTCACCCGCCAGCGCGTCGATGCGCTGCGCGTCGCGTTCGGTGCCGAGGGTGGCCACCACCAGCGCCTGCGTCTCGCCGCGCGTGAACAGCGCCGAGCCGTGGGTGCGCGGCAGCACGCCGTTGCGGATCTCGATCGCCCGCACCGTGCGCGTGTCACGCCCATCGATGCGCGGTTCGCCGGCCAGGATCTGGCCGCGCACGATGCGCGCCTCGATGTCGAACAGCATCGCCTCGACCTTGACCGCGTCGTACTCGGCGCCCTCGGCCTTGAGCGCGGCCAGTACGTTGGCATAGGCCTCGCGGCAGGCCTGCGTGCGCGCCTGCTTGCTGCGGATCTGGTAGGCCGCGCGCAGCGGCTCCTCGGCCAGGCCGTTCAGCTTGGCGATGAAGGCTTCGTCCTTGGGCGGCGCCTGCCAGTCCCACTCGGGCTTGCCGGCGTCGCGCACCAGCTCGTTGATGGCGGCAATGGCGATGTTGCCCTGCTCGTGGCCGAAGACGACCGCGCCGAGCATGATCTCCTCGGACAGCATGTCGGCCTCGGATTCGACCATCAGCACGGCGGACTCGGTGCCGGCGACCACCAGGTCGAGTCTAGAGTCGAGCAGTTGCGTCTTGCCTGGGTTGAGCACGTACTCGCCGTTGACGTAGCCCACGCGAGCCGCGCCGATCGGGCCGTCGAAGGGGATGCCGCTGATCGCCAGCGCGGCGCTGGTGCCGATCATCGCGGCGATGTCGGCCTGCACCTCGGGGTTCAGGCTCAGCACATGAACGATGACCTGCACCTCGTTGTAGAAGCCCTCGGGGAACAGCGGGCGGATCGGACGGTCGATCAGGCGGCAGGTGAGGATCTCTAGTTCGCTCGGGCGGCCCTCGCGCTTGAAGAAGCTACCCGGGATCTTGCCGGCGGCGTAGGTCTTCTCGGTGTAATCCACCGTCAGCGGGAAGAAGTCCTGGCCGGGCTTGGCGCTCTTCGAGGCCACCACGGTGGCCAGCACCACGGTGTCGTCTATGTTGACGATGACGGCGCCGCTGGACTGGCGGGCGATTTCACCCGTTTCCAACGTGACGGTATGCGGGCCCCACTGAAAGGTCTTCGTAACTTTGTTGAAGATGCTCATGGCGGTACTCCTATGACGGTTCGGCACGCTTGCGGTGGTGCCCTTGACCAGGAGCGGCCTTCTCTTGGCGGCATGCCATTCCATCGAGACCCGCGAGGTGGCCTCGATGGAATGACAAGCGGATGCCCTTCAAGTGCCCTGCTCCGACCCGACCCGCGGTGCTGCATGCGCCCGGGCCGTGGTCCTCGATCGCGGCCTTACTTGCGCAGGCCGAGCTTGTTGATCAGCGCGGTGTAGCGGTCAGGCGCCTTGTCCTTCAGGTAAGACAGCAGGCGCTTGCGCTGATTGACCAGCTTCAGCAGGCCGCGGCGGCCGTGGTGGTCGTGCACATGCTGCTTGAAGTGCGGCGTGAGCTCGTTGATGCGTGCGGTGAGCAATGCCACCTGCACTTCCGGCGAACCGGTATCCGCAGCGCTGCGCGCGTTGGACTGGATGATCTCTGCGACTTGCGCGCTTGCCATGGTCATGGGATTTCCTTGATATGGGAAACCGCCTGTCCAGGCCCCGACTGAGGTGTCACGCGGCGCTGCGACGGTTTCCTGTGCAACTTGCGAATACAGGTGAAACCGACCCGTACCGTGCTGTGAACTCCCCAGTGCAGGAAAGTTTGCGTCATTATAGGCCAAGGGCTGCGGCCAGACGCCCCACCCCTGCATCCAGCCGCCGGGAGTCGCGTGAAGCAAAGCACCAGCGCAGCCAGCCCTCGCTCTCTACGCCAAAGGCCACGCCTGGCGCGAGGCCCAGACCATGGCGCTCCACCAGCCGCTTGGCAAAGGCCAGCGAGTCGTCATGCCCCTGCACCCTGAAGAAGGCGTACATGCCGCCGGACGGGCTGGTCACCTGCACCCCCGGCAGCGCCGCCAACTGCGGGACAAGGCGGTCGCGGCAGCCGCGCAGGCGCTCGACCAAGGCGGGCACGAATGCCGGCGCCAGCTGCAGCGCCGCCAGGCCGCCGCGCTGCACGAAAACCGGCGCACAGGAGGTGTTGAATTCGATCAGCTTGCCGATGGCGTCCAGATGGTCACGCGGCAGCACCAACCAGCCGAGGCGCCAGCCGGTCATCAGGAAGCTTTTTGAGAAGCTGTGCGCGACCATCAGGCGGTCGTCGTCGGCAGCGATGTCGAGGAAGCTCGGCGCCGCCAGTCCAGCTCCGTAGTGCAGGCGATCGTAGACCTCGTCGGCGATGATCCAGGTACCAGTGCGGCGGCAATGGTCCAGGATGGCCTGCTGCTCTTTGCGCGCCAGCGTCCACCCGGTGGGGTTGTTCGGCGAGTTGAGCAGCAGCACGCGCGTGGCGGGCGTCACCGCCGCGCGCAGGGCGTCCAGGTCCAGCGTCCAGCGGCCCTGCAACGGGCGCAGTGCAATGCGCCGCACCCTGGCGCCCATGATCTCGGCCTGCGCCGTCAAGTTGGGCCACAGTGGCACCACCGCGGCCACCTCGTCGCCGGCATCGGCCAGCAGTTGCATGGCCAGCATCAGCGCGTTGACGCC
The DNA here is from genome assembly GCA_040381175.1 of Burkholderiaceae bacterium. Lineage (GTDB taxonomy): Bacteria > Pseudomonadota > Gammaproteobacteria > Burkholderiales > Burkholderiaceae_C > Rubrivivax. Next base: position 12,701 of record JBEIHU010000083.1, on the reverse strand, counting down.
AGACGAGGTGACGGCAATGCGCTGCACATCGACCGCTCCGTGCAGCGAGCTGACGTATGCGGCCAGCGCATGACGCAACTCGGGAAGCCCAAGGTTGTGTGAGTAGAAGGTCTCGCCGTCGCGCAAGGACCGCGCGGCGGCATCGCGCACCGGCTCAGGCGTGAGCTCGTCGCTTTCGCCGAACCAGAAGTTCAGCACGTCGTCCCGGCCAATGGCCGCGTTGGCAACGTCACGTATCTTCGATCCAGGCAAGCGGGCAATGGTCTCGCGCATGGTGTGTACTTGGTAGAAGGGTCGGCTGCAGATGCCGGCTTGGTGCAGGACAAGACGAGCCGGACTCGAAGCGGAAGGCTGCACGTCCATCTGCGCGACACCGGTTTTGCAACAGGCCGCTTTTGCCGCCCGTCATTGTAGAAGTGACCCTGTTCCTCGTGCCCCCGAAGTTGCAAGCGCTGCCGAGCCCGTGCGCTGCCTCGACCGCCTTTTCGACGGCCGGCACGTCATCTTGGAGGCGCAGGCCCGCAGGGAAGAAGAAGCGAATGCCGGCAAACGCGTCGTCTGTCGCCAGCGCTCGCAGGCCAGTGATGCGCGCAGCTTCAGCATGTCGGCCGAGTTCGATCAAGCCCGTTTGAGCGCCAAGCTGGAGAAAGGCATGCATGCGGGCCAAGCTCGGCATGACTGCGGCGGCGCGCGTCACCATCAGCCAGGCCAGGGATACGTCAAGCGCGCGGCACTACGGCCAACCAGGACAAAGGCCGGCGGTCTGGATGGTTGGCCAGGATTGTCATCTCGCCAGGCGGCTGATGCGCACTCGGGATCGATAGGACAGGAACAATGCGCGCTTCCGGCGCAGTGCTGCATCCTCGATAGTGAACCTGGCTCAAGCCATGGCCAGATCCCAGCGCGGCCGCACGTCGAACGATGCGCAGCGCTGTCCAGCACCCAAGCCGCGCTGCCAGCGCATGGCGGCGGCCAGCGCAATCATCGCGCCGTTGTCCGTGCACAGCGCCGGCTCCGGATAGTGCAGGCGCGCACCGATGAGCCGGCAGGCTTCGGCCAGCCGGCTGCGCAAGCTGGCGTTGGCGCCAACGCCGCCAGCCACCACCAGGCACTGCAGACTACTGACCTGCAGTGCGCGCAGCGCCTTCGCGCACAACACATCGACGATGGCCGCCTGGACGCCGGCCGCCATGTCGGCCCGCTGCTGCGCGCTGGGCGTCGGACCCATCTGCGCCAGGCGCACCGCAACGGCCGTCTTTAAACCGGCGAAGGAAAAGTCGAGGTTCGGCTTGTGCAGCAACGGCCGCGGCAAGGCAATGGCGTCGGCGCGACCTTGTCTGGCCAGCGCAGACAGTGCCGGGCCGCCCGGATAGCCCAATCCGAGCAACTTGGCGCTCTTGTCGAAAGCCTCGCCAGCCGCATCGTCGATAGTCTCGCCCAGCAGCTCGTAGCGCCCCACTCCATCGACTCGCATCAGCTGCGTGTGGCCGCCAGAGACGAGCAACGCGACGAACGGGAACGCCGGGGGGTCGGCAGACAAGAACGGAGACAGCAGATGCCCTTCCAGGTGGTGCACGCCCAAGGCGGGCCGGCCTAGCGCCTCGGCCAGGGCCACGGCGACGCCGGCACCCACCAGCAGCGCCCCGGCCAGACCGGGCCCCCGGGTGTAGGCCACAAGGTCGATGTCCTGCAGGCTGCAGCCGGCGTCTGTCAGCACCTGGCGGGCCAGCGGCACTACACGGCGGATGTGGTCACGCGAGGCCAGTTCCGGGACCACGCCACCGTACGCCTGGTGCATGTCCACCTGGCTGTGCAGCGCCTGAGCCAGCAGCCGGGGCACGCCCTCGGCTGCGGCCTCGACGAGCGCCACGCCGGTCTCGTCGCAGGAGCTTTCGATGCCCAGGACCTTCATCGCGGGCTCAATGGTTCTCGCGCGCGTGGTTGATGGTGTACTTGGGCAGTTCGATGATCACGTCCTGCTGCGCCAGTATCGCCTGACAGGACAGCCGCGATGTCGGAGTCAGCCCCCACGCACGGTCGAGCAGATCTTCCTCGGACTCGTCCATCTCGCCCAACGAATCGAAGCCTTCGCGCACAATGACGTGGCACGTGGTGCAGGCGCAGCTCATCTCGCAGGCATGCTCTATGGCAATGCCGTTCTCGAGCAGCGCCTCGCAGATCGAGGTGCCTGGGGCGGCCTCGATCTCGTCGCCCAGCGGACACAGCTCGGCGTGCGGCAGGATGCGGATGTGCGGCATGGCTCAGACCTCGTCGATGCTGCGCCCGGCCAGCGCCTGGCGGATGCCGCGGTTCATGCGGGCGGCGGCAAACTCCTCGGTCCCCTTTGCCAGGGCTTCCACGGCTGCATTGATGGCATCCTGATCGGTGCCGGCGGCCCGATCACGCAGCTGCTCCATCAGCGCGCCGATCGCGCGGCGTTGGTCACCGGGCAGGATGTGGCCGTCGGCATCCAGCGCCGACTGCGTGGCCAGCAGCAACCGGTCCGCGTCGACCCGGGCCTCGCGCAGCGCGCGCAGCCGCATGTCGTCCTGGGCATGATCGAAGCTGTCGCGCAGCATCTGCGCCACCTGATCGTCGCCCAGACCGTAACTGGGCTTGACCACCACGCTGGCCTGCACGCCACTGCCGGTCTCCAGCGCCGACACGCCGAGCAAGCCGTCGGCATCGACCTGGAAGCTCACACGGATGCGGGCCACGCCCGCCGCCATCGGCGGAATGCCGCGCAGTTCGAAACGCGCCAGCGAGCGGCAATCGGCGACCAGCTCGCGCTCGCCCTGAACCACGTGGATGGCCATGGCCGTCTGGCCGTCGTGGTAAGTGGTGAATTCCTGCGCCTTTGCCACCGGAATGGTGGTGTTGCGCTCGACGATGCGCTCCACCAGCCCACCCATGGTCTCGATGCCCAGAGACAGCGGGATCACGTCGAGCAGCAGCATCTGCCCGTCCTTGGCATTGCCGGCCAGCGCGTTGGCCTGGATGGCCGCGCCCAGCGCCACCACCTCGTCAGGGTTGACGTCGGTGAGCACGCGGACATGGCCCTGCTCGCCGAAAAATTCGCCGACGGCGCGGCGCACTGCCGGCATGCGCGTGGCACCCCCGACCATGACCACGCCAAGCACGTCGCTGCGCTGCACACGCGCATCGCGCAGCACCTTGCGCAGTGCGGCCAGCGTGCGCTCGAGCAGCGGCCGCGTCAGGCTCTCCAACTGCTGGCGCGACACGTCGATGCTCAGGTCGCCGTCGTCCAGCGGGCAGTGCAGGGTGACGGCGCCATGGTCGCTGAGTGCTTCGCGCGCGCGCCGGGCGGCCATCTGCAAAGCGCCCTTGTCTCGCGGGCTGAGAGCCCGCCGGCCGCTGTGCTGCAGCGCCCACCCGGCCAGCAGGTGGTCGAAGTCGTCGCCGCCGAGCGCCGAATCGCCGCCAGTGGCCACCACCTCGAACACCCCTTTCATCAGCCGCAGCAGCGACACGTCGAAGGTGCCTCCGCCCAGGTCGTAGACCGCGTACAGGCCCTCGCTGCCATGGTCGAGCCCGTAGGCCACCGCCGCGGCAGTGGGCTCGTTGATGAGGCGCAACACCTCCAGCCCGGCCAGCCGGGCGGCGTCCTTCGTGGCCTGGCGCTGCGCGTCGTCGAAGTAGGCGGGCACGGTGATCACGGCGCCGAAGACCTCATCGTCGAAGCTGTCCTCGGCGCGCTGGCGCAGCGTGGCCAGGATCTCCGCTGCCACTTCCACCGGCGATTTCAGGCCCTGGGGCGTGCGCACCGCCACCATGCCGTGCCGGTCCACCAGCTCGTAGGGCAGCTGCGCAGCACCCGTCAGGTCGGCAAGGCGGCGGCCCATGAACCGCTTGGCTGAAGCGATGGTGTGGGCTGCGTCATCGACCTGATGGGCGAGCGCCTCCCAGCCGACCTGGCGCCGCTGGCCGTCCAGGTAACGCACCACCGATGGCAGCAGCACGCGGCCTTGGGCATCGGGCAGGCATTCAGCAACGCCGTGACGCACTGCCGCCACCAGCGAATGGGTGGTGCCGAGGTCGATGCCCACCGCGATGCGACGCTGGTGCGGGTCGGGCGCCTGGCCGGGTTCGGAAATCTGCAACAGCGCCATGTCAACGGTGATCCGGATTCATAGTTCGAGGGTGTCCAGGCGGCGCTCGACGTCCTGGCGGAAGCGCGCGACGAACATCAGCACCCGCACCTGGGCTGCCGCGGCGGCCATGTCGTTGCGGTCGTCGATCAGCTCGCGCAAGCTGCCGAACAGCGCCTGCTCATGCCGGTCGACCTGTTCGGAAAGCTCCCGCACGGCTGCAACGCCGCCAGCTTCTTCGAGCGCCTCGCGCCACGCCATCTGCTGCTGCAGGAAGTCGCGCGGCATGGCGGTGTTGCGCTCGGCATCGACCGGCGAGCCGCGACGCTCGCACAGGTAGGCGGCACGCTTGAGCGGATCCTTCAGGCGTTGGTAGGCCTGGTTAACCCGCACCGACCACTGCATGGCAACGCGCTGCGCGGCGGCACCCTGCGCGGCGAATCGGTCTGGGTGGACTTCCACCTGAAGCTTCCGCCAGCGCTGGTCGAGCTGGGCAACGTCCAGCGCAAAGCGCTCGGCAAGGCCGAACAGCGTGAAGTCATCGTCGTCGATGTTCATCGGGCCAGGCGCTTTTCGTAGAACAGCGACAAGCCATTGTCGGGATAGCCGCCAAAGGCGCCGCGCAGCCGGTACCCGGCTCGCTCGTACAGGCCGACCGCCTGGGTCTGCGCAGCACCGGTTTCCAGCAATGCGAGGCCCAGCCCCTCGGCTGCCATCTGCAGTTCGAGCCGCGACAGCAAGGCACTGCCGATGCCTCCGCCGCGCGCCGCCGGCTCGACCATCATGCGCTTGACCTCGGCATAGGCCTGCCCTGCCGTCGCCGCCTCGCCAGGCTGGCGCCGGAATGCCGCGCAACCGACCGGCCGGCCGCGCCGGCGCGCTACAACGAAGAAGACCTGCGGCGACAGCAACTCGTCGATGCTCAGGATGTGGTTGTGCTGCGGCTGGTACAAGCTGGACAGGTACTGGTCCAGCGCAGCCAGCAGTGAGCGCACCGCAGGCTGATCCGGGCTCTCGCAACGGATATCGGGCATTTCGCGGATGAGCTGGAGATGGTCCATAGACGCAGCGCTGGAGCGCGGCAGCGCGCTAGGATTCATTGCGCTACGCGATGACCGGGCCGGATGAGGTTTTGGGACGGCGTACCGGCTCAGACGCGGAACGATTCTCCGCAACCGCAGCGGTCCTTCTCGCGAGGGTTATGGAACTTGAAGCCCTCGTTGAGACCCTCGCGCACGAAATCCAGCTCGGTCCCATCCAGATAAGGAAGGCTTTTCGGATCGACCAGCACCTTCACGCCGTGGCCCTCGAAGACCAGATCCTCGGGCGCCACCTGGTCAGCGTACTCCAGCTTGTAGGCCAGGCCAGAGCAGCCGGTGGTCTTGACGCCCAGGCGAACGCCCACGCCCTTGCCGCGCTTGCTGATGTAGCGCGTGACGTGGCGGGCGGCGGCTTCGGTCAGCGTCACCGGCATGTTCAGTGCGCCTGCCCGTTATCGCCCTGGCCGTGCTTGGCCCTGTAATCCTGCACCGCGGCCTTGATGGCATCCTCGGCCAGGATCGAGCAGTGGATCTTCACCGGCGGAAGAGCCAACTCCTGCGCGATCTGCGTGTTCTTGATGTCGAGAGCTTGGTCGAGCGTCTTGCCCTTCACCCATTCGGTCACCAGCGACGACGAGGCGATCGCCGAGCCGCAGCCATAGGTCTTGAAGCGCGCATCCTCTATCAGCCCGGTTTCCGGGTTGACGCGGATCTGCAGCTTCATCACGTCGCCACAGGCTGGCGCACCGACCATGCCGGTGCCCACGCTTTCATCGCCCCTGTCGAAGGAACCCACGTTACGCGGATTCTCGTAGTGCTCGACGACCTTTTCGCTGTATGCCATGTCAATCTCCTCGAAGGCGGATCAGTGGGCAGCCCACTGGATGGTGCTGATGTCGATGCCATCCTTGTACATTTCCCACAGCGGAGACAGGTCGCGCAGCTTGGCCACCTGGTCCTGCAAAGTCTTGACGGCGTAGTCGATCTCGGCCTCTGTGGTGAAGCGGCCGATGGTCATGCGCAGCGACGAATGCGCCAGTTCGTCCGACCTGCCAAGCGCGCGCAGCACGTAACTGGGCTCCAAGCTGGCCGAGGTGCAGGCCGAGCCGGACGACACGGCAATGCCCTTGACGCCCATGATCAGCGATTCACCCTCGACGAAATTGAAGGATATGTTCAGGTTGTGCGGCACGCGGCGCTCCAGGTCGCCGTTGACGAAGGTCTGCTCGATGTCGGACAGCCCGCGCAGCAGCCGCTGCTGCAGCATGCGGATGCGCTCACGCTCGGCCCCCATCTCTGCCTTGGCGATGGCGTAGGCCTCGCCCATGCCGACGATCTGGTGAGTGGGCAGCGTGCCGGAGCGCATGCCGCGCTCATGGCCGCCGCCATGCATCTGCGCTTCGATGCGAACGCGCGGCTTGCGCCGCACGTACAGCGCACCCACGCCCTTCGGGCCATAGGTCTTGTGCGAAGCCAGGCTCATCAGGTCGACCGGCAGCTGCGCCAGGTCGATGTCCACCTTGCCGGTCGCCTGGGCGGCGTCGACGTGGAAGATGATGCCGCGCTCGCGGCACATCCTGCCGATGGCCTCGATGTCCTGGATGACGCCGATCTCGTTGTTCACCAGCAGCACCGACACGAGGATGGTGTCCTTGCGCAGCGACTGCTGAAACTGGTCCAAGTCGATCAGGCCGTTTTCCTGCACCGGCAGGTAGGTGGCTTCGAAGCCCTGGCGCTCCAGTTCGCGCACCGTGTCCAGCACCGCCTTGTGCTCGGTCTTCGCGGTGACGATGTGCTTGCCGCGCGACTGGTAAAAGTGCGCCGCCCCCTTCAAAGCGAGGTTGATCGATTCGGTGGCACCGCTGGTCCAGACGATCTCGCGCGGGTCGGCGCCTACCAGCGCAGCCACCTGCGAACGAGCCCGCTCCACGGCCTCTTCGGCTTCCCAGCCCCAGGCGTGACTGCGCGACGCCGGGTTGCCAAAATGCTCTCGCAACCAAGGCACCATTGCATCGACCACGCGCGAATCGCACGGCGTAGTGGCGCCGTAGTCCATGTATATCGGGAAATGCGGGGTCATGGATCGAGATCTTGGGTTGGTAAGTCTTGCGAAGCCAGGAATGCGCCTGGATCTACTTGGTGATCGAACTGCCCAGGGCAAACACCGAATTCGGCGCGGTGATCTTGATCGGTCGCACCACCGGCTGCGACGAGATGGCGCGTTTGACGGGCGCATCCTGGATCGACACGCCCTTCGCGATCTGTTCATCGACGAGTTTCTTCAAGGAGATGGAGTCGAGGTACTCGATCATCTTCGCGTTCAGGCTGGTCCACAGGTCATGGGTCATGCAGCGGCCAGCGTCGTCGCCCATGCAGTTTTCCTTGCCACCACAGCCGGTGGCATCGATCGGCTCGTCGACGGCCACGATGATGTCGGCCACGGTGATCTCCGCGGCCCCGCGGCCCAGCGAATAGCCGCCACCCGGCCCGCGGGTGCTTTCCACGAGCTCGTGCCGGCGCAGCTTGCCGAACAGTTGTTCGAGATAGGACAGCGATATCTGCTGCCGCTGGCTGATGGCAGCCAGTGCGACCGGACCGGCATGCGAGCGCAGGCCCAGGTCGATCATCGCAGTCACGGCAAAACGGCCTTTGGTGGTCAGACGCATCGAAATCTCCAATCAGCCTTGCGGCGAAAGAGCAAACCGACAATACGGTCACTCGCCTGGGGCCGCCCTGGCTGGCCAAAGAAAGAAATCAAGGGAAAACCCTTGATTTATTCCCACTAGCGCACTCAAGTATATACGAACCCGACTGTTTCGGTCGAGATTGCGAAGAAGAGTTCCCTGCGCGAACGCAGGGGCAATCAACGCAGGCTCAGGCCGCCGGCAGGTCGCGTACCGTTGCGCCAAACGCCTGCTCGCGCAGCAGCGCCAGTTGGTCGCGCAAGCGTGCGGCCTTCTCGAACTCGAGGTTGCGGGCATGCTCGAGCATCTGTTTTTCCAGCTGCTTGATGCGCCTGCCCAGGTCCTTCTCGCTCATCGCCTCGACCTCGGCCGCGGCCTGAGCCGCCTTCAGGTCGTCGCGCGCGCTCTTGTCGGACACCACACCGTCGATCATCTCCCGAATCTGCTTGCTGATGCTGCGCGGCGTGATGCCTCGGGCCTGGTTGTGCGCCGACTGCCTCTCGCGCCGGCGCCGGGTTTCGTCCAGCGCGCGCTGCATCGAGTCGGTGACCTTGTCGGCGTACAGGATGGCGCGGCCGTTCAGGTGGCGCGCCGCGCGGCCGATGGTCTGGATCAGTGAGCGCTCCGAGCGCAGGAAGCCTTCCTTGTCGGCGTCGAGGATGGCCACCAGGCTCACTTCAGGCAGGTCAAGCCCCTCGCGCAGCAGGTTGATGCCCACCAGGACGTCGAACACGCCCAGGCGCAGGTCGCGGATGATCTCGACGCGCTCGACCGTGTCGACGTCGGAGTGCAGGTAGCGCACCTTGACGCCGTTGTCCGACAGATAGTCGGTCAGCTGCTCGGCCATGCGCTTGGTCAGCGTGGTGATCAGCACGCGCTCGTCCCGCCGGACCCGTTCGCGGATCTCCTGCAGCACGTCGTCCACCTGGTGCGCCGCGGGCCTGACTTCGACATCGGGATCGACCAGGCCGGTAGGCCGCACCAGCTGCTCCACCACCTGGCCGGCATGCTGATGCTCGTAGGGCCCTGGCGTGGCCGAGACGAACACCGCCTGGCGCACCTTGGCTTCGAACTCGTCGAACTTCAGCGGCCGGTTGTCCAGCGCGCTGGGCAGACGAAAGCCGTATTCCACCAACGTGGTCTTTCGCGCGCGATCGCCGTTGAACATGCCGCCGAGCTGGCCAATCAGCACATGGCTTTCGTCAAGGAACATCACCGTGTCCGGCGGCAGGTAGTCCACCAGCGTCGGCGGCGGCTCGCCCGGCGCGGCACCGCTCAGGTGTCGGGTGTAGTTCTCGATGCCCTTGCAGTGGCCGACTTCCTGCAGCATCTCCAGGTCGAAGCGGGTACGCTGTTCGAGGCGTTGCGCCTCGACCAGCTTGCCCGTCTTGACCAGCTCGTCCAGCCGCTCGCGCAGCTCGGCCTTGATGGTCTCGATGGCCGCCACCACGCGCTCGCGCGGCGTGACGTAGTGGCTCGACGGGTAGACCGTGAAACGCGGGATCTTCTGCCGGATGCGGCCAGTCAGCGGGTCGAAGAGCTGCAGCGACTCGACCTCGTCGTCGAACAGCTCGATGCGAATCGCCAGCTCCGAATGCTCGGCCGGGAAAACGTCGATGGTGCCGCCGCGCACACGGAAAGTGCCGCGGGCGAAATCGGTCTCGTTGCGCTGGTACTGCATGCGGATCAGCTGGGCGATGACATCGCGCTGGCCCACCCGGTCATGCACGCGCAGCGTCAGCACCATCTTGTGATAGTCCTGCGGCGAGCCGATGCCGTAGATGGCGCTGACGCTGGCGACGATGACGACGTCGCGACGCTCGAGCAGGCTCTTCGTCGCCGACAGGCGCATCTGCTCGATGTGCTCGTTGATCGAGCTGTCCTTCTCGATGAACAGGTCGCGCTGCGGCACATAAGCCTCGGGCTGGAAGTAGTCGTAGTAGCTGACGAAGTACTCGACCGCGTTCTTCGGGAAAAACTCGCGGAACTCGCTGTACAGCTGCGCGGCCAGCGTCTTGTTCGGCGCGAAAACGATTGCCGGCCGCCCCAGCCGGGCGATCACGTTGGCCATGGTGAAGGTCTTGCCCGAACCGGTCACGCCCAGCAGCGTCTGGAAGCTCAGGCCGTCCCGGACCCCCGCGACCAGCTGCTCGATGGCCTCCGGCTGGTCGCCGGCCGGCGCGTAAGGCTGGAACAGCTGGAAGGGCGAGCCCGGGAAGGACACGAACTCACCCAGCGCCGCACCCGGCGCGTCCTGCACCTCGGTCAGCTCGATCATCGGGCTCTCCCCCCTAAAATTGCGGTTCGCGCCGAAGCGCAAAACCGCACAGGTTAGCGCAGCGCGGCCGGGCCTGCAGCAGGCTTGGCGCGCGCTCCGCTCCCTCGTTTGCTAGGAACCCCCATGTCGCTGTTTTCTTCCGTCGAACTGGCCCCGCGCGACCCGATCCTGGGCATGACAGAGGCCTTCAACGCCGACCCGAATCCGGCCAAGGTCAACCTGGGCGTCGGCGTGTACTTCGACGCGCAGGGCAAGCTGCCGATCCTGCAATGCGTGCTCGCCGCCGAGAAGCAGCTGGCCGAAGCCCCCATGCCGCGCGGCTACCTGCCCATAGACGGCATCGCGGCCTACGACCGCAGCGTTCAGGAGCTGGTGTTCGGCGGCGACAGCGCCGCGCTGCGCGACGGCCGCATCGCCACGGTGCAGACGCTGGGCGGCACCGGCGGGCTGAAGGTCGGCGCCGACTTCCTGAGGCGGCTGAACCCGCAGTCCAGGGTCGTGATCAGCGACCCGAGCTGGGAAAACCATCGCGCGCTCTTTGTTCAGGCCGGGTTCGAGGTCGACACCTACCCGTATTACGACGCCGACACCCGCGGCATCCGCTTCGAAGCCATGCTGGCGGCGCTGCAGGCGGTCGAACCCGGCACGGTGGTGGTGCTGCACGCCTGCTGCCACAACCCCAGCGGCTACGACCTCGATGCCGCGCAGTGGGCGCAGGTGGTGCGGACAGTGCAGGCGCGCGGCCTGGTGCCCTTCCTGGACATGGCGTACCAGGGCTTCGGCGACGGCATTGCCGAGGACGGCGCCGCCGTGCAGATGTTCCTGCGCGCGGGCATGGACTTCCTCGTCGCCACCTCGTTCTCGAAGAGCTTTTCACTCTACGGCGAGCGCGTCGGCGCGTTGAGCGTGGTGTGCCAGTCCAAGGACGAGACGGCGCGCGTGCTTTCCCGGCTGAAGGTACTGATCCGCGGCAACTACTCGAACCCGCCAACCCATGGCGCCCAGGTGGTATCCATCGTGCTCACCACGCCGGCCCTGCGCCAGCTGTGGGAAGACGAGCTTGCCGGCATGCGAGTGCGCATCAAGCTCATGCGCCAGGCGCTGGTCAAGGGCCTGGCCGAGGCCGGCGTCAGCCAGGACATGAGCTTCATCCTGCGGCAAAAGGGCATGTTCAGCTACTCCGGCCTGAGCGCCACGCAGATGCAGCGACTGCGCAGCGAGTTCGGCGTCTACGGCATCGATTCCGGGCGCATCTGCGTGGCCGCGCTCAACGAGCGCAACCTCGGCCGCGTCGTCGCGGCCATTGCCAAAGTCATCTGATCTGGCTGCAAAGCGTTGGGCAGACGCGACACTGAAGCCGAATTGCATCGATCCGGTGCGCACTGGCGCACCGCGGTGCCGCTGCGGGTCCTCACCAGTGGCGCGGACACCGGTTTGGGAACATAATTGTTGCGGTGCACAATTCGCCACGCCGTATTGGCCAATGGCTTTTCAGTCCCGCCTCCAGGCGGCGCGGCAGGTGCAGTTCAATCCAGAAGCACAAGGCGAGATCCCATGCTGTACCAGTGGTATGAAACCCAACGCGCCTTCATGGCGCCGTTTTCGGAGTTCGCCAGCGCCTCGGCCAAGCTCTACAACCACCCGCTATCGCCCTTCGTGCACACGCCCATGGCACAGCGCATCTCGGCCGGTCTGGACCTGATGCACCGCCTGGCGAAGGACTACGAGAAGCCCCAGTTCGGCATCAGCTCGGCCACCGTGGGCGGCGTCGAGGTCGCCGTGCAGCAGCAGGTGGCTCTGCACAAGCCCTTTTGCCGGCTGCTGCGCTTCAAGCGCTTCACCGACAACCCCGTGGCGCTGGAGACCATGAAGTCGCAGCCCACGGTGCTGGTGGTGGCGCCGCTGTCCGGCCATCATTCCACCCTGCTGCGCGACACGGTGCGCAGCCTGCTGCATGACCACAAGGTGTTCATCACCGACTGGACCGATGCGCGCATGGTGCCCACGGAGGCCGGCCCCTTCCATCTGGACGACTATGTCGCCTACGTGCAGGAGTTCATCCGCCACGTGGGCCCGCATGCTCACGTGATGTCGGTGTGCCAGCCCACCGTGCCGGTACTGGCAGCGGTTTCCCTGATGGCCAGCCGCGGCGAGGCCACGCCCTTGTCGATGACGATGATGGGCGGACCGATCGATGCCCGCAAGAGCCCCACCGCCGTCAACAACCTGGCGATGGGCAAGAGCTTCCGGTGGTTCGAGAACAACGTGATCTACCGCGTGCCGCAGAACTATCCGGGCGCCGGCCGCCGGGTGTATCCCGGCTTCATGCAGTACTCGGGATTCGTGGCCATGAACCCGGACCGCCACGTCAACTCCCACTACGACTACTTCCTCGACCTGGTGCGCGGCGACGAGGAAAGCGCGGAATCGCACCGCGAGTTCTACGACGAATACAACGCAGTGCTCGACATGCCTGCCGAGTACTACCTCGACACCATCAGGAAGGTGTTTCAGGAGTTCGCGCTGGTCAACGGCAGCTGGGTCGTCGAAGGGCAGCCGGTGCGGCCGCAGGACATCCGCCACACCGCGC
>JBEIHU010000082.1:0-16561 GCA_040381175.1 Burkholderiaceae bacterium | reverse complement strand
GCCGGCGCGGCGGCTGCGCCCAGGCCCAGCGCCAGCAGCACCGTGGTCAAGCCAGCGCGCACCCGCAGCCAGGCGCGCCGGGTCATCGGTTCTGCCCGGTCTTGAGGTCGATGTGGAGCACGCCGTCGGACTGGCTCCAATGCAGCTTGCCAAGCACGTCCATGCCCAGCAACGGCGCGCTCAGCGCGGGCAGCGCGACGATGCGCAGGCGCTCCACGCGCACGCCGCCGCGCAGCTCCAGGTCGGCGCGCACCACCTGGCCTTCGACGGTGCCCCCGGCGGTCTGCGACTGCACCCGCCCTTCGACCGGCAGGCCCAGCTCGCGTGCCAGGCTGGCCGGCAAGGCGCTGCGCGTGGCGCCGGTGTCGACCAGGAAGTCGACCGGCTGGCCGTTGATGGTGGCCGGCCAGTGGTAGTGGCCGTCGGCGGCGCGGTGGATCTGCACCGTGTCGCCGACGGTTTCGAAACGGGTGTCCCGCTGCTGCGACAGGACGGCCTGTACGCCCAGGAACACCGCCAGCCCGGCCAGCAACCACACGGTGGCCATCTTCAGGCCGGAGGGCAGCTCCGTCATCCGGCTTCGGCCAGCTCAGCCACGCGCTGGTCGATGGCGCCAAACACACTGCCGCCGTCCGCGCCCTGCACCTCGATGCGCAGGCGGTCGCCGAAGGCCATGTAGTCGGTGCTGGCGCTGCCGCCTTCGAGGATCTCGCGGGCGCGCTTTTCGGCGATGCAGCCGTAGCCGGCCTCAGCATCACGCTGGCTGACGGTGCCGCTGCCAACGATGCTGCCGGCGCGCAGCCGCCGCGTGCGAGCGAGGTGCGCGATCAGCTGGCCGAAGTGCAGCGCCATCTCGGCGCCGGCATCGATGTGCGCCACCGCCCGGCCGTTCCAGGCGATGTCCACCGCCAGATGCACCCGCCCGCCGCTCCAGGCCGCGCCCAGCTCGTCCGGCGTGACGGCCACTGGCGCGAAGGCGGTGGCCGGCTTGCTCTGCAGGAAGCCGAACTGCTTGGCCAGCTCGGCCGGCACCAGATGGCGCAAGCTCCAGTCGTTGGCGAGCAGCAGCAGGCGCACGCTGTCCAGCGCGGCGTCCGGGCCGGTGCCGATGGCCACGTCGCCGGTGACCACCGCCAGCTCGGCCTCGAAGTCGATGCCCCAGGCCGCGTCGCCGAAGACGGCGTCGTCGCAGGGGCCGAGCAGGTCGTCGCTGCCGCCTTGGTAGATGCGCGGGTCATCCATGAAGTCGGCCGGCGCGTCCTGGCCGCGGGCGCGGCTGAGCAGCTCGATGTGGTTGGGGAAGGCCGAGCCGTCGGCCCACTGGTAGGCGCGCGGCAGCGGCGCCATGCACTGTCGCGGCTCGAAGGCGAAGGCATGGCGCGCCTTGCCCTGGTTCAGCGTCTGGTAAAGGTCTTCCAGCTGCGGCGACAGGAAGTTCCAGTCGTCCAGCAACTGCTGCATGCGCGTGGCGATGCCGGTGGCGAAATGGGCGCTGTGCAGGTCGCGCGAGACCACGAGCAGCTGCCCGTCGCGCGAACCGTCCTTGTAGGTGGCGAGCTTCATCGTTGGAGATCGGGTTGGTGGCAACATTGTCCAATGCGTTCGATGCCCTTGCCCGGCCGTCCGGAGCTTGTCCGTCGCGCCCCGCGAGCGGCCGGCTGGCTGCTGCTGGCGGTGGCGGTGCTGCTGGCGCACGCCGGGCTGCTGAACCTGTTGCAGCCGCCGCCGGCAGAGCCGGCAGCGCCGGGCGGCGAACGGCCGGCCGCACCGATGCGCGTGCGCACCCTGAGCCTGGCGCCGCCGCTGGCAGCAAACGCACAGGTCGAGCCCGCGGCGGCAGCGGTGCCGCGGCGACCCGTCGCTCCGCCACCGCGACCAGCTCCCGCGGCCGCAGCCGCAGCCGTCGCGACTGCGGCCGAGGCCGCACTGGCCGCCAGCGCCGCTCCGGCCGGCGCTGCCGAGTTGCCGGTCTATGCCACGCGGCTGCCGGATCCCGCCGAGCTGCACTATCGCCTGCAGCGCGGCCAGCAGCTCGGTGCCGGCCGGCTGCAGTGGCAGCGCGACGGCGACCGCTACGAACTGCGGCTGGACGTGGACTGGCCGGGCCAGCCGGCGCAGGGTTCGGCCAGCCGGGGCCAGATCGATGCCGACGGCGTGGCGCCGGTGCGCCATGCCGAGTTGCGCCAGGCGCGTGAACAGCGCGCCGTCAACTTCCAGCGCGAGGCCGCGCGCATCACCTTTTCCGGCCCGCAGGCGGTGTATGCGCTGCCGCCTGGAGCGCAGGACCGCCTGAGCTGGATGGTGCAGCTGCCGGGCATCGTCGAGGCCGAACCGGCGCTGGCCAATGCCGGGGCCAGCGTCACCTTGTTCGTTGCCGGTACCCGCGGCGATGCCGAGGCCTGGCGCTTCGAGGTGGTGGGGCGCGAGGCGCTGGAGCTGCCTGTCGGCGCAGTGGCGCAGGCGCTGCGTCTGCGGCGCGAGCCGACCCGGCCCTACGACACCCGCGTCGAAGTCTGGCTGGACCCGCAGCGCCAGCACCTGCCGGTGCGCGCGGTGTTCACCACGTTGCCGGGCGGCCAGCCGCTGGAGCTGGCGCTGACGGGCCTCGACCCCGGCCTTGAAACCGGTGCCGCCGCACCCAGATGAGTTGCCAGGAGGATGGGTGATGCAGATGCTCTACAACTCTGAGAGTTTCGCGGTCCTGCAGATCGATGCCGGTTTGCCTGAAGGCGAGTCCGCCGGTGGCGGTCTGGAGATCGTCGACAAATTCGCCCGCAAGGGCATCTTCATCCAGGGTGCCGTGGCGCGGGGCTTCAAGCAGGGCGTGCAGGCGCTCATCGACGGCGGTTCTCCCAGCCAGGAGGCGCTGGACGACTACATCTCCGCATACACCACTTTGGCACAGCAGCCGGTTCACCTGCACTGACGGCGGGGGCTTGCGGCGGCCCACGCACTGGGCCAAGATGCCGCGAATCGCGGATCAAGGCAGGAGGTGCCATGGCCAGAGGCCAAGCCGAAGCCCGGTGGGTGCTGTCGCCCGGCTTGGCGGATGCGCCGGTGCTGGACCGGCTGTGCTCGCACTTCGTGCTAACGCTCACCCTGCGCCAGGCCGGGCGCTTCAACCTGCGGCGCGACTGCAACAGCCTGCTGGCGCTGACCGGTCGCCACCTGGCCTGGCCGCCGGCAGTGCTGGCGCGGCTGCGCGCTTACCTGAGGCTACGCTGCAAGGGCAATGAGTCCTGGCGCGGGCACGAGGTGCTCAACGACGAAGCCTTCATTGCCCGCCACGGCGCCTGGCGCGGCGCCTACGAGGAAGGCAGCCTGTTCTTCTACCTCGACGAATACGTCAAGGACGCGCCGAAGGACTTGCTGGCCGTTCTGGGCGCCAGTTGCGACTGGCTCGAGCGCCGCCTGAGGAAAGAGGCCACGCTGGTGGAGAAGAACATCGACGCCCTGGCTGGCCTGCTGCAGCTGAACCCGGCCGAGCGCGCGCTGCTGCTCTACGGCACGCTGGCGCGCTACCAGCGCGACCTGCGCGGCCTGCTGGTCGAGTTCAAGGTCTCCAGCGCGCAGGAGGCCTATGCGGCCATCGCCTCGGTGGCCGGCGTCGACGCGCGCGACGTGGCCGAGGCGCTGCGCGCCGGCTCGCGCCTGGAGCGCGTGGGCATGGTCGAGAACCTGATCTCCGAGCACAACATCACCGACCTGGCCGACCTGATGAAGGTGAGCGAGCAGCTGCCGCCGGTGCTGATGCGCGAGTATCCCCAGCCCGGCGACCTGATGGCGGTGTTCACCCGGCCGGCGACGAAGAGCGATCTGACGCTGGCCGACTTCGGCTTCGTCGCCGACGACGCGAAGGTGCTGTGTGCGCTGTTGCGCAATGCGGTGGCGCGCAAGGAGGCCGGCGTCAACGTGCTGCTGTACGGCCCGCCGGGCACCGGCAAGACCGAGCTGGCCAAGGTTTGCGCCGCCGCCGCCGGGCTGGAGCTGTACGAGGTGGAATATGCAGACCGCGACGGCAACTCGCTGTCCGGCCGCGACCGCTACCGCAGCCTGCAGATCAGCCAGGTGTTCCTGAAAGGCGGCAAGGACGTGGCGCTGCTCTTCGACGAGGTCGAGGACGTGTTCCCGCCGATCTCCAGCGAGGCCGCGCAGCTGATCGCGCGCATGGACAGCGCCGATGCCGGCGCCGGCGGCATGAACAGCAGCGTCAGCGGCAAGGCCTGGGTCAACCAGATCCTCGAGACCAACCCGGTGCCGGTGATCTGGGTGACCAACCGCATCGAACAGATCGACCCGGCCTTCCGCCGTCGCTTCCAGTACCACCTGCTGCTGAAGAGCCCGCCGCCCGGTGCGCGCGAGGCGCTGGTGGCCAAGGCGCTGAGCGGCGCGCCGGTGGGCGAGGGCTTTGCTGCCAGGCTGGCTGAGCGGCGCGGCCTGACGCCGGCGCAGATCCGCACCGCGGTGCGCTTTGCGCAGCTGGCCCGCGGCGACGGCGCCGAGGCCGACGCTGAAGCCTTCGAGGCCCTGGTGCAGCGGCAGCTGGGCAATGCCGACAAGGCCCTGGGCTCGGACGGCGAACGCGGCGCGCGGCCGGTGGTCACCGGCTACGACCTGAGCCTGCTCAATGTCGAATCGCGCTTCGAGCTGCCGCGCATCGTCGAGGCATTGCGCCGCCGCGGGCACGGCAGCCTGTGCTTCCATGGCGCGCCGGGCACCGGCAAGACGGCGCTGGCCGAGCACATCGCCGCGGCGCGGCAGCGCCCGCTGATGATCCGCCAGACCAGCGACATCGCCAGCAAGTACGTGGGCGAAACCGAGCAGAACATGGCGCGCATGTTCGACGAGGCGCAGGCCGAAGGCGCGGTGCTGCTGCTCGACGAGGCCGACAGCTTCCTGCGCAGCCGCCGCCTGGCCGAGCGCCACTACGAGGTCACCGAGGTCAATGAAATGCTGCAGGGCATGGAGCGCTTCGGCGGCGTGTTCATCTGCACCACCAACCTGTTCGACGACCTGGACGAGGCGGCGCTGCGCCGCTTCACCTTCAAGCTGCGCTTCCATGGGCTGACCGCGGAGCAGCGCGAGCGCATGTTCGTGGCCGAGGCCCTGGGCGGCGACGCGCCCGCGTTGACGGCCGAGCAGCGTGCCCGGCTGGCGGCGCTGGACCAGCTGGCGCCGGGCGACTTTGCCGCGGTCAAGCGGCAGGTGGACATCCTGGGCGAGGCCTTCGATGCGGACGAATTCCTTTCCCAGCTGGAGGGCGAGCACCGCGTCAAGCCCGAAGTGCGGCAGCGGCGGGGAATCGGCTTCGTGCGCGGGTGACGCTCCTCCTAACGCTGCAGCAGGCGCGCAGCCAGCCGCGCGATGACTTCGGGCCGGTCGGCCTGGCACTCCCAGACGGTTTCGACCTGCCAGCCGGCCTGGCGCAGCGCGGCCTGGTGCTCGGCGTCGTGCACCTGGTTGGCGGCGATCTTCTCGGCCCAGGGGCCGGCGTTGAAGCGGGCCGCGGCGCGGTCGAACGCGCAGCCGTGGCCATGCCAGAAGCAGCCGCGCACGAAGACCACGGTGCGGCGCTTCGGCAGCACCAGATCCGGGCGGCCGGGAAGATCGTGCGCCTTGCGCGCGAAGCGCAGGCCATGGGCGTGCAGCGTGCGCCGCACGACCGCGTCGGGGGTCGCCGCTCGAGTTTTCACGCCTGACCGTGCATGGATGCGCGCATGGGTGCCAGGCCGTGATGCTAGTGGGGCACCCGCGCCGATGGAAAGTGGCAGACAATCCTGCAGATGAACGCTTCGAGTTCCAACTACACGCGTGCCGCGGCGCTGCCGGCGCTGCTGCAGCAGCGCATCCTGATCATCGACGGCGCCATGGGCACGATGATCCAGCGCTACCGCCTGGAGGAATCGGCCTTTCGTGGCGAACACTTCAAAGACCACCCGAAGGACCTGAAGGGCAACAACGACCTGCTGGTGCTGACGCGGCCCGACGTCGTGCAGCAGATCCACGAGCAGTACCTGGCTGCTGGCGCCGACATCATCGAAACCAACACCTTCGGCGCGACCCGCATCGCACAGGAGGACTATGGCCTGGGTGAGGTCGCGCGCGAGATGAACGTGGCCGCTGCCCGGCTGGCGCGCGCCGCCTGCGACAAGTACAGCATGCCGGCCAAGCCGCGCTTCGTGGCCGGCGCGCTGGGCCCGACGCCGCGCACCGCCAGCATCAGCCCCGACGTCAACGACCCGGCGGCGCGCAACGTCACCTTCGACGAGTTGCGCCAGTCCTACCACGAGCAGGCCAGCGGGCTGCTCGAAGGCGGCTGCGACCTGTTCCTGGTGGAAACCATCTTCGACACCCTCAATGCCAAGGCCGCGCTGTTCGCGCTGGACGAGCTGATGGAAGCCAGCGGCGAGCGCCTGCCGGTGATCGTCTCCGGCACCGTGACCGATGCCTCCGGGCGCATCCTGTCGGGGCAGACGGTGGGCGCGTTCTGGCATTCGGTGCGCCATGCGAGGCCGCTGGCCGTGGGCCTGAACTGCGCGCTCGGCGCGGCGCTGATGCGCCCCTACATCGAAGAACTGGCCAAGGTGGCCGGCGATACCTACATCAGCTGTTATCCGAATGCCGGGCTGCCCAACCCGATGAGCGAGACCGGCTTCGACGAGACGCCCGACGTCACTGGCGCGCTGATGGAGGGCTTCGCCCAGGCAGGTTTCCTCAACATCGCCGGCGGCTGCTGCGGCACCACGCCGGAGCACATTGCGCAGATTGCCGAACGCGTAGGCCGTTACAAGCCGCGCTGCCGGCATGGCGCGATGTTCAGCGAGTTGCTGCCCGCCTGAAAGGCCTCGCGCCGCGCAGTCCTGCACGGGCGCGGTTGTCGTCGCCCGCTACAATTTGCCCGCCTCCCAAGGAGCGCTGCGACAGTCCGCGAAAGCCCTCTTCCGCACCGGCTGCCAGGCTTGGGCCGGCTTGTCGTCAACCGCGCTCACCCGACCTTGAGGCCGCGGTGAGACCGCCGGCCCTTCGATGATGAGTCTGCCGCCCATGAACACCTCCACAGAATCCCGCCCCGCCGTCCCGCCGATGAAGCTGTCCGGCCTGGAGCCGGTGGCCATCGGCGCCGGGTCGCTGTTCGTCAACATCGGCGAGCGCACCAACGTCACCGGCTCGAAGGCCTTCGCCCGCATGATCCTGAACGGCGAGTTCGAGCAGGCGCTCGCCGTGGCCCGCCAGCAGGTGGAAAACGGCGCGCAGATCATCGACATCAACATGGACGAGGCCATGCTGGATTCGAAGGCGGCCATGGTGCGCTTCCTGAACTTGATCGCCGGCGAGCCAGAGATCGCACGCGTGCCGATCATGATCGACAGCTCCAAATGGGAGGTCATCGAAGCCGGCCTGAAGTGCATTCAGGGCAAGGGCATCGTCAATTCGATCTCGCTGAAGGAGGGCGAGCAGGCCTTCCGCCACCAGGCCAGGCTGGTGCGCCGCTATGGCGCCGCCGCGGTGGTGATGGCCTTCGACGAAAAAGGCCAGGCCGACACCTTCGAGCGCAAGATCGAGATCTGCGGGCGGGCCTACCGCATCCTGGTCGACGAGGTCGCTTTCCCGCCCGAGGACATCATCTTCGACCCGAACATCTTCGCCATTGCCACCGGCATCGAGGAGCACAACAACTACGCGGTGGACTTCATCGAGGCCACGCGCTGGATCAAGGCCCACCTGCCCGGCGCCAAGGTGTCGGGCGGCGTGTCCAACGTGAGCTTCAGTTTCCGTGGCAACGACCCCGTGCGCGAGGCGATCCACACCGTGTTCCTGTACCACGCCATCCGGGCGGGCATGGACATGGGCATCGTCAACGCCGGCATGGTCGGCGTCTACGACGATCTTGAGCCGGGCCTGCGCGAGCGCGTCGAGGACGTGGTGCTGAACCGCCGGCCGGACGCCGGCGAGCGGCTGGTGGAGATTGCCGAGAACGCCAAGGGCGCGGCCAAGGACGATTCGGCGCGCCTGGCCTGGCGAGCCGGCACGGTGCAGGAGCGCCTGAGCCATGCGCTGGTGCACGGCATCACCGACTTCATCGTCGCCGACACCGAGGAATGCTGGGTCGGCATCCGGGCCGGCGGCGGGCGGCCGCTGCACGTGATCGAGGGCCCGCTGATGGCCGGCATGAATGTCGTCGGCGACCTGTTCGGCGCCGGCAAGATGTTCCTGCCGCAGGTGGTGAAGAGCGCGCGGGTGATGAAGCAGGCCGTGGCGCACCTGCTGCCCTACATCGAGGAAGAAAAGCAGCAACTGATCGCCGGCGGCGGCGAGGCCAGGCCCAAGGGCAAGATCGTCATCGCCACCGTCAAGGGCGATGTGCACGACATCGGCAAGAACATCGTCACCGTCGTGCTCCAGTGCAACAACTTCGAGGTCGTGAACATGGGCGTGATGGTGCCTTGCCAGGACATCCTGGCCAAGGCCCGCGTCGAAGGCGCCGACATCATCGGCCTGTCCGGCCTGATCACGCCCAGCCTGGAGGAGATGCAGCATGTCGCCGCCGAGATGCAGCGCGACGACTGGTTCCGCATGAAGAAGATCCCGCTGCTGATCGGCGGGGCCACCACCAGCCGGGTGCACACCGCGGTGAAGATCGCGCCGCACTACGAAGGCCCGGTGGTCTACGTGCCCGATGCCTCGCGCAGCGTGGGCGTGTGCTCGGAGCTGCTGTCCGACGACCGCGCGACGCGCTTCATCGACGAACTGAACACCGACTACGCCAAAGTGCGCGAGCAGCATGCCAACAAGAAGGTGACGCCGCTGGTCAGCCTGGCGGCGGCGCGAGCCAACAAGACGCCGATCGACTGGGCCGGCTACACCCCGCCGAAGCCGAAGTTCATCGGCAGGCGCGAGTTCCGCAACTACGACCTGGCCGAACTGTCCAGGTACATCGACTGGGGCCCGTTCTTCCAGACCTGGGACCTCGCCGGCCCGTTCCCGCAGATCCTGCGCGACGAGGTCGTCGGTGCGGAGGCTCAGCGCGTGTTCAGCGACGGCAAGCGGCTGCTGCACAGGCTGATCGAAGGCCGCTGGCTGCAGGCCAACGGCGTGATCACGCTGTTGCCGGCCAACACCGTGGACGAGGACACCATCGAGATCTACACCGACGACACGCGCAGCGAGGTGGCGCTGCGCTGGTCGCCGCTGCGCCTGCAGACCGAGCGCCCGGTGATCGATGGCGTGCGCCGGCCCAACCGCTGCCTGGCCGACTTCATCGCGCCCAAGGGCGTGGCAGGCGACTACATTGGCGCGTTCGCGGTGACTGCCGGCCTGGGCGTCGAGAAGAAGGAAAAGCAGTTCATCGACGACCACGACGACTACTCGGCGATCATGCTCAAGGCGCTGGCCGACCGCCTGGCCGAGGCCTTCGCCGAGCGGCTGCACCAGCGCGTGCGCAACGAGTTTTGGGGCTATGCACCTGACGAGGCGCTGGGCCACGAGGAGCTGATCGCCGAGAAGTACCTGGGCATCCGGCCCGCGCCGGGCTACCCGGCCTGCCCCGACCACAGCGTCAAGCGCGAGCTGTTCCGCGTGCTGCGCGCCGACGGCATCGGCATGGGCCTGACCGACAGCCTGGCGATGACGCCGGCGGCCAGCGTCAGCGGCTTCTACCTGGCGCACCCGCAGGCGGCGTACTTCAACGTCGGGCGTATCGGCGACGACCAGCTCGAGGACTGGGCGCGCCGCCAGGCCATCGACCTTGCGCTGGCGCGGCGCCGCCTGGCGCCCTCGCTGTAGCGCAATCCGTCATCGCGTCAGCGCGGGCTTCAGGTGCATCGGCCTGTAAGCGCCTGAGCCCGCGGACAACCTGTTGACACAAGCTGGCGGCGAAGGCCGGCAGCGCTGCCGAAGATCCTGCATGCGTGGCGTGCTGCGAGTGCGCCTTTTCGCGCCGAGGCGCATGTGGGGGGTCTAGGTGAACGACAACAAGAACGCAAGCTCCCGCAGCGTGCCGCGCCGCGCGCGAATGTTCCGGGCCGGCCTGGTGCTGGGCGCGAGCCTGTTGCTGGCGGCCTGTGGCGGTGGCGGCGATGGTGGCGGCGGCGGCGAAACCCCCGGCGGCGGCGGCGCGCAGGCCGTCAACGAGATGCCGGCGTCTCGCGGGCAAGCGGCGCGCTTCCTCACCCAGGCCACCTTCGGCCCGACCGATGCCGATCTCGATCGCGTCATGGCCATCGGCTACGGCGCCTGGATCGACGAGCAGCTGGCCAAGCCGGCGGCCTCGCACCGCGCCAGCTGGGAGGCGGCCAACGCCGCCATCAAGGCCGCCAACCCGAGCGGCGGCGCAGGCCAGGACCAGGTGCTGGAATCCTTCTGGAAACAGGCCATCAGCGGCGAAGACCAGCTGCGCCAGCGCGCGGCCTACGCGCTGTCGCAGATCTTTGTGATCTCGATGATGGACGACAACGTTGGCAACAACCCCAGGGCGGTGGCCGCCTGGCTGGACATGCTGAGCGACAAGGGCCTGGGCCGTTACCGCGATTTGCTCGAAGCGGTGTCGCGCCACCCGCTGATGGGCCAGTACCTGTCGCACCTGCGCAACCAGAAGGCCGACCCGCGCACCGGCCGCGTTCCCGACGAGAACTACGCGCGCGAGGTGATGCAGCTTTTTTCCATCGGCCTGGTGGCCCTCAATGCCGACGGCACGGTGCGCAGCGAAGGCGGCCAGCCACTGGAAAGCTATGGTCCGGCCGACATTGCCGGACTCGCCAAGGTCTTCACCGGCTGGAGTTGGGCCTGCCCGGAATGGCCCGACAACAGCTGCTTCTTCGGCGGTTCGGCCAACGGCAACGCCGATCCCGACCGCAGCTTCAATAGCATGCTCGGCTACCCGCAGTACCACTCGCCCGACGAGAAGAGGTTCCTCGGCGCCACGATCCCGGCTCAGTCGCCGTCCGATCCGCAGGCCAGCCTGAAGCTGGCGCTGGACACGCTTGCCGCGCACCCCAATGTCGGCCCGTTCATCGGCAAGCAGCTGATCCAGCGCCTGGTCACCAGCAACCCCAGCCCGCAGTACGTCGCGGCGGTGGTCGCCGCCTTCAGCGGCTCTGGCGGCGACATGAAGGCCATGCTGCGCGCGGTGCTGATGCATCCCGAGGCGCGGCGCGTGTCGGCCGGCAGCGGCAAGGTGCGCGAGCCGGTGCTGCGGTTGTCGGCCTACCTGCGCGCCTTCGGCTACCAGTCCGACAGCGGCAGCTGGCGCATCGGCAATACCGACAGTACCAGCGGTGCGCTGGGGCAGACCCCGCTGCGCTCGCCATCGGTCTTCAACTTCTACCGCCCTGGCTACATGCCGCCGGGCACCGAGGCCGCCGCCGGCGCGCTGGCCGTGCCGGAGATGCAGATCGCCCACGAGACCACCGCCGCGGGCTACGTGAACTACATGCGCGACAACATCGCGCAAGGCGTGGGGCAGTGGAACAGCAGCACCAGCCGGCGCGACCTGCAGTACGCCTTTGCAGCCGAGATCGCGCTGGCCGAGCAGCCGGCGGCACTGGTCGAGCACATCGACGCCAGGCTAATGTCGGGCGCGATGCCGGCCGAGCTGAAGGCCGAGATCCAAGGCGCGATCGAGAAGATGGCCATCCCGACGCTGCGCGCCGACGCCTCGAACCAGCGGCAAGTCAACGATGCCAGGCGAGCGCGCGTGAATGCGGCGGTCTTTCTTGCCGTGATCTCCCCCGAATACCAGGTGCAGAAGTAGACCACTCCCTGCCGCTTTCGGCCGCCCCCTCGAGGGGGCGCCGCCGGCGCCCGGCAAAGCCGGCTCCGCGGCGGCCACTTGACGAAGAAAGGCGCTGCCGTGACACACATCGACGCTTCCCGCCGCCATTTCTTGCGCCATGCCGCGGCCATGGGCTCGCTGCTCGGGCCAGTGGCCGCGCCCTTCGCGCTCAACCTGGCGGCCATGGGCTTGGCCGCCGCCCAGGCGGCGCCGGACTACAAGGCGCTGGTTTGCCTGTTCCTGTTCGGCGGCAACGACTCGCTGAACATGGTGCTGCCCACCGACACCGACTCCTGGGCCGCCTACAGCGCGGTGCGCAACCAGGCGCCGGACTCGATCGCGCTGCTGGCGCCCGGCACGCTGCCCAACCCTGGGGCCGCGGCGGCCTCGCCTGCGCGCCTGGGCGGCGTGCTGCCGATCCTGCCGGCCAACAACCCCGGCCGCGGCTTGGCGCTGCACCCGGTGATGGGCACGCTGCAGACGATGTTCAACACCGACAGGCGGCTGGCGATCCTGCCCAACGTCGGCCCGCTGGTGATGCCGACCACCAAGGCGCAGTACGCGCAGAATTCGCATCCCAAGCCGGCCAGCCTGTTCTCGCACAACGACCAGCAGAACACCTGGCAGGCGCTGGGCCCCGAGGGCGCCACGCGCGGCTGGGGCGGCCGCATGGGCGACATGCTGGCGTCGATGAACGCACGCCCGGTGTTCACCTCGGTCTCGGCATCCGGCAATGCAGTATGGCTGGCCGGCGATTCGGTACAGCAGTACCAGTTGGGCAGCAACGGCGCCATCCGCATGGGCACCGACGGCAGCGGCAGGGTCTACGGCTCGGCCGATGTCGGCGCGGCGGTGCAGCGCATCGTCTCGGCCACGCGCGGCACCCATGTCTTCGAGCGCGACATGGCGGCGCTGGGTCGGCGCGCCATCGAGGCCGAACTGGCGCTGCGCACGGCCCTGAAGCCGGCCAGCGACGCGCTCTTCGGCACCGCGTCGCCCAGCGGCAGCTACAACGCCAACAACGACCCAAGCTGCAGTACGACAACCCGCTGGCTGGCGTGAAGTCCTTCAATTCGCTGGCGCAGCAGCTGCAGGTGGTGGCGCGCATGATCGACGCCAGCAGCGCCGGCGGCGTGCAGGCGCGGCGCCAGGTGTTCTTCGTCAGCATGGGCGGCTTCGACACCCACGACAACCAGAACCGCAACCATGCAGACCTGATGGCCCGGCTGGCGCACGCGCTGCGCTACTTCGACACCACGCTGGGCGCGATGGGTGCGCGCAATGCCGTGACCACCTTCACCGCCAGCGACTTCGGCCGCACCTTCACCAGCAACGGCGACGGCACCGACCATGGCTGGGGTGCGCACCATTTCGTGATGGGCGGCGCGGTGCGCGGCGGCGATCTGTACGGCAACTTCCCGGTGCTGGGCGCGAAGAATGCCAACAACAACAACTTCGACAGCAGCCCCAACCAGCTGGGCAACGGCGCGCTGTTGCCCGAGACCTCGGTTGACCAGCTTGGCGCCACGCTCGGGCGCTGGTTCGGGCTGAGCGACGGTCAGCTGCTGGACGTGTTCCCCAACCTGGCGAACCATGTTGCCGGCCGCCGCAACCTGGGTTTCATGACGTAAGCAAGCGCCGCAGCTGCAAAGCTTCGGCCACGTGCACCGTGGCGATGCGTTCCGCGCCGGCCAGGTCGGCAATGGTGCGCGCCACCTTCAACGCGCGGTGCAGCCCGCGGCTCGACCAGTTCATCCGCTGCGCCGCACTCTGCGCAAAGCGCGCGGCGCCCTCGTCAGGCTGGCACCAGGCGTCGATGCGCCCGGCATCGATCGCCGCATTCGGCACTGCCTGGCGCTGCAGCTGGCGCTGGCGCGCGGCCGCCACGCGCGCGGCCACCGCTGCCGAAGGCTCGCCGTCGGCCTGAGCCATCAGCTCCTCGGGCCGCACCGCCAGGACTTCGACCTGCAGGTCGATGCGGTCGAGCAGCGGTCCGGACAGCCGGGTGCGGTAGCGCGCGATGCCGTCTGGCGTGCAGCGGCAGCTCTTGCCGGTGGCGGCAAAGGCGCCGAGATAGCCGCAGGGGCAGGGGTTCATTGCCGCCACCAGCTGGAAGCGCGCCGGAAAGGCCGCCTGGCGCGCGGCGCGCGAGATGGTGATCTGTCCGCTTTCCAGCGGCTCGCGCAGGGCCTCCAGCGCGGTGCGGGCGAACTCCGGCAACTCGTCGAGGAACAGCACTCCGCCATGGGCCAGCGAGATCTCTCCCGGCCGCGGCGGCGAGCCACCGCCCACCAGCGCCACCGCGCTGGCGGAGTGGTGCGGTGCGCGGAACGGCCGGCGGCCGAAGGCGTGCGCATCGAGGCCCTGCGTGGCCAGGCCCTGCAGCGCGGCGCTGGCCAGCGCCTCGTCCTCGCCCATCGGCGGCAGCAGGCCGGCAAGGCGCAGCGCCAGCATCGATTTGCCCGTGCCCGGCGGGCCGACCAGCAACAGGCTGTGCGCGCCCGCCGCGGCGATCTCCAGCGCGCGCTTGGCAGCGGCCTGCCCCTTCACGTCGCGCAGATCAGGCCCCGGCGGGGCGGCCGCCCGCGGCAGGGCCTGCTGCGCCGGTGGCAAAGGCGCTGCATCTTCGCCGGGCTGCAGCGATTGCACCACCTGCAGCAGGGTGTCGGCAGCGCGGATGTCGAGGCCGGCCACAGGGGCCGCGGCCTGTGCGCTTTCACTGGGCAGCACCAGGCTGCGCCGCCCGCCTTCACGGCGAAGCGCCAGGGCCAGCGCCAATGCACCGCGCACCGGCCGCAGGGCGCCGGCCAGCGACAGCTCGCCGGCAAACTCGCAACCGGCAAGGCGCTGCGGGTCGAGATGGCCGCCGGCCGCCAGGATGCCCAGGGCGATAGGCAGGTCGAAGCGGCCCGATTCCTTGGGCAGGTCGGCCGGCGCCAGGTTGACGGTGATGCGCTTGTTGTGTGGGAAGGCAAAGCCGCTCTGCAGCAGCGCGGCGCGCACCCGCTCGCGTGACTCCTTGACCTCGGTGTCGGCCAGACCCACCAGCGTGAAGCTCGGCAGCCCGTTGGCCAGATGCACCTCGACCGTCACCGCCTGGGCCTGCAAGGCATCGAGCGCGCGGCTGTGGACAACGGCGAAGGACATGGCATCGCATCATGCCAGCGTCAGCAAGGTCGCCGTCGAGGTTCAGCGGACGAGGATGCTCAGATATGGTGCGCGACGCCCATGAATCGGGCGAACGATTTTCGTGTTGATCGATATCGGTGCCGGCTCACCGATTTGGCGCATTGGCACGTTTTCTGCATGTCCGTCGGTGCCCCTCAGTTTCGAGCTTCACCCGACACATCCCCGGAGTTTCCACCATGAAAAAGACGCTTTCACTGGCACTGTCCACTCTGATCTGCCTCACCGCTTTGCCCGGCTTGGCGCAGACGGCGGCGCCGGCCGCCGACTTCACCTTCACCGGCAATCTCGGCGTGTTCTCCGACTACCGCTTCCGCGGCATCTCGCAGACGAACAAGAAGCCGGCCATCCAGGGCGGCATCGACTTCGCGCACAGAAGCGGCATCTATCTCGGCAACTGGAACTCCAATGTCGACAGCGCCTTTTTCAACGGCGCGAACATCGAGATGGACTTCTACGGCGGCTGGAAGACCAGCGTCGAAGGCTTCGGCATCGATATCGGCGCCCTCTACTACTACTACCCGGGCTCCGGCGCGGGCGGTACCGCCAAGATCGACAACACCGAGCTCTACATCGGCGGCAGCTGGGGCCCGATCGGCCTGAAGTACTCGTATGCGATCTCCGACTTCTTCGGCATTTCCGACTCCAGCGGCGCCTACTACCTGGCGCTGACCGCCAGCCACGACTTCGGCAACGGCTTCGGCATCAACGGCTCGGTCGGCTATCAGGGCGGGCTGAAAAACGGCGCCTGCGTCACCGAGATCAACGGCCAGGTGGCCTGCAGCGTCGTCGACTACAAGGTCGGTGGCTCGTACACCATCGACGGCTGGGCGCTCGGCCTGGCGTACGTGTCGAGCAACCGCGACCTGTCTCTCGGCACGGCGGCCCTGTCGGGCCGCAACATCGGCAATGGCACTGCGGTGTTGTCCGTCACCAAGAGCTTCTGATCCATCCCACCGCCAAGGAGTCACGACCATGAAAATGGTGACCGCCATCGTCAAGCCGTTCAAGCTGGACGAAGTTCGCGAAGCCCTCAGCGCCATCGGTGTGCAGGGCGTCACGGTGACCGAAGTCAAGGGCTTCGGCCGCCAGAAGGGCCACACCGAGCTGTACCGCGGCGCCGAGTACGTGGTGGACTTCCTGCCGAAGGTGAAGATCGAGGCTGCGGTCGACGACTCGCTGGTCGAGCGCGTCATCGAGGCCATCGAGGCCTCGGCACGCACCGGCAAGATCGGCGACGGCAAGATCTTCGTGTCGTCGCTGGAGCAGGTGATGCGCATCCGCACCGGCGAGACCGGCAAGGACGCGCTCTGAGGCGGCCCAACCCATCGCCGGTCCGCCCTGCTGGACGGCGCCCTCGCGGGTGCTGGCGGGGTCGGTCGCGGCCTACACGGAAGCAACCATGAAAAAACTCATTCTGATCCTGGCACTGGGCATTGCGGCCCTGGGCTTTTCCGGCGCCGTACTGGCGCAGGGTACGGCCGCCTCGGCGCCGGCGGCGGCCGCCTCCGTGGCTGAAGCCGCTGCGCCGGCGGCAGCCGCTGCGGCGGCCGACCCGGCACCAGCGGCCGCGGCGCCGGTGCCCGACAAGGGCGACGTCGCCTG
>JBEIHU010000081.1:0-16648 GCA_040381175.1 Burkholderiaceae bacterium | reverse complement strand
GGTGGCGGCCACGCCGCCATGCAGCACGCCCGACAGGCCGCCGTAGTGCAGCAATTCAGGCTTGGCCCACAGCGCCAGGTGGGTGAACGGCCAGGACGCAATCCAGCCCAGCGTCACCGGGGCGGGCACGCGCGCCGCCCAGCCGTAGGCAGCCACCAGCGCGGTGGCCAGCAGGTTGGCGCCCAGATGCAGCGGCGTGAAGTGCACCAGCGCCGCGCTCCACCAGCGCCAGGCCTGGGGCCAGGCGCGCTGCGGTTGCCATTCGAGGGTGGCGCGGTCGGCCCACCCTGCCAGCAGCGCGGCCAGCGCCAGCGCGGCGCAGGCCAGCAGCCACAGCCGGCCGGGGCGCCCGCTCGGCCCGGGTCTGGCCGGCGCGGCCGGGTCAATCAAAGACGGCGTGCCACAGTGCCAGCACCGCGGCATTGCACCCGGCCAACGCCTGCGGCTCGAAGTGCGTGGGCTGCTCGTCCAGCCGGGCCAGGTGCTGGGCGCGGCGCAATTCGCGATAGGCGTCGGCCGCGGCCTGCCCCACACCCGCGGGCAGCAGGCCGGTCTGCTCGGCACGCTGCAGCAGCGCGATGTTGCCCACGTTGTCGAGCAACCCGGGGTGCGCCGCGCCCCGTGCCAGCACCAGGTACTGCACAGCGAACTCGACGTCCATCATGCCGCCGGGGCTGTGCTTGACATCGAATCGGCCAGCCTTGACCGGATGCGCGCCGCGCACCTTCTCGCGCATCGCGCGGATCTCCTCGCGCAGCGCCACGGCATCGCGCGGCGCGGTGATCACGCCGCGGCGCACGCGCTCGAAGCGCTCGGCCAGGTCGGCCACGCCGGCGCAGAAGCGGGCGCGCGTGATGGCCTGGTGCTCCCAGGTCCAGGCGGTATTGCTGCCGCGGCCAAGCTGGTAGCGCCCGAAGGCATCGATCGAGGTCACCAGCAGGCCCGAGCCGCCATTGGGCCGCAGCGCCGTGTCGATGTCGAACAGCTCGCCGGCCGAGGTGCGCAGCGTCAGCCAGGTGATCAGCTTGCGCACGTAGTTGCCGTAGACCTCCTGCGCGCGGTCCTTGTCGTCCTCGTCGCTGTCGTCGTAGAGGAAGACCACGTCCAGGTCGCTGCCATAGCCCAGCTCCTTGCCGCCCAGCTTGCCGTAGGCGATGACCGCGAAGCGCGGCGTGTCGCGATGCCGCTGCTTGAGCAGCGCCCAGGCCCAGCGCAGCGTGATGTCGACCACCGAATCGGCCAGTGCCGACAGGTCGTCGGCCACCTGCTCGACCGTCAGCTCGCGCTCGACGTCACGCACCAGCGTGCGGAAAAGCTCCGCATGGTGGGCATGTCGAAGCGTGTCGAGCAGCGATTCCTCGTTGGCCTGGCCCGAGCGTTGCCAGGCGTCGTGGCGCGACTGCAGGTCGGCAATGAACACCGCAGGCTCGAAGCGGCCATGCTGCAGCCGCTCGTCGGCCAGTTCGTCGATGACTCCAGGGTGGCGCATCAGGTACTGCATCGGCCAGCGAGCCATGCCCAGCAGCCGAAGCAAGCGCGATTGCACCGCGGGGCGCTCGACCAGCAGCGCCAGGTAGCTCTCGCGGCGCATCAAGGGCTCGAGCCAGTCAATGAAGCGCAGCACCGAGGTGACGCTGCAGCGGCCGTCGGCCACGCATTCGGCGGCACGCTGGACCAACCTTCCCAGGCGCAGCTTGCTTTCGTCGCGCAGCGCCGCAACCCGCGGCTGCCCGGTCCATTGGCGCACGCGACCGGCCAGCTCCTGCGGCAGCCGCTCCAGCAACTGCTCGCTGTCCACCGGCAAGGGTCCGGTGCCGCAGGTGGGGCAGCCGTTGCGGCCGTTGCCTGGCGGCGCCGGCGCCTGCCCATCGTGCAGCAGCGCGTCGAATTCGGTGGCGACGAACTCGCGCACTTCGCCCAGGCGGTCGAGCAGCTCGCAGGCATCGGCTCCGCACGGCAATTCCAGGCTGCGCGCGATCCAGACCAGGTCGGCATCGGCGGTCGGCAGCAAGTGGGTCTGCTGGTCGTCCAGGTACTGGATGCGGTGCTCGACGCGGCGCAGGAAGTCGTAGCACTCGGCCAGCCGCGTGGCAGTCGCAGGCTTCATCAGCCCACGGGCAGCCAGGCGCTGCAGGCTGCGCAGCGTGGAGCGGGTTCGGATCTCCGGATACTGGCCGCCTCGGGCCACCAGCATCAGCTGGACGATGAACTCGATCTCGCGGATGCCGCCGCGCGACAGCTTCACGTCGTTGGCGCGCTCGGGCCGGCCGGCAGCGCGGCGCTGCGCCTCGTCGCGGATCTTGCGGCGCAGCTGGCGCAGCCCCTCGAACACACCGTAGTCGAGGTAGCGCCGGTAGACGAAGGGCGTGACCAGCGCGCGCAGCGCCAGCGCGCGGCCACTGGCCACGCTGGCCTGCGGCGCCACCACGCGGCTCTTCAACCAGGCGAACCGCTCCCATTCGCGGCCCTGCACCTGCAGGTAGTCCTCCAGCATCGGCAGGCTGCACACCGGCGGTCCCGAGTTGCCGTTCGGCCGAAGCGCCAGGTCGACGCGGAAGACGAAGCCGTCCTCGGTCGTCTCGCCGATCAGCGCATACAGCTTCTTCGCCACCAGCGAGAAGAACTCGTGCGCGCTGGCGGGCACGGCGCCGTCGGTCTCGCCCTCGTCCTCGTACACGTAGATCAGGTCGATGTCGGATGACACGTTCAGCTCGCGCGCGCCGAGTTTGCCCATGCCGACGATCCAGAACTCGATGCGCCGCCCCTGCGCGTCGCGAGGCACGCCGTGGCGCTGCTGCGCCTCGGCCAGGGCCTGCGCCAACGCCAGCTCGAGGGCGGCCTCGGCCAGCGCCGTCATGCCGGCGGTGACGGTGGCCAGCGGTGCGGCCTGTTCGACGTCCAGGCAAGCCAGCCGCTCAAGGCAGAGCTGGCGCGCCACGCGCAGCGCCGAAGGCAATGCCCGGCCGCCGTCGCAAAGGATCTGCACCAGGTTCGTCACGGCGGCGGCATCGATCGCGCCGTGGGGCAGCAGCGCCAGTTCCGCAGCGTAGCGGCGGCGGATGCGCTGCACGAAGCGGCTGTGCGCTGCCGAAGCCACAGCGCCGCGGGGCTGATCGTCGCGGATCAAGGCCGAGCCCATGCTGCAGCAGCGCGACGGTGTGCTAGATTGGACCGCGAGCCCGCCGCCCGACGAGCTGCCCGCCGCGCGAAGCGCAGACCCAGGCTTCGCGATTCCTTGTGCGACGCGCAACCGCCTTAACGCCGAATGGTCTCACCCTCGTCTCCTGGGTCTGTTGCTGCCGAACCGCGCCGCGGGAGATGGCTGCGCGCGGCGGCCAACCTGGCAATCGCCCTGGCT
This sequence comes from Burkholderiaceae bacterium, assembly GCA_040381175.1. Classification (GTDB taxonomy): domain Bacteria; phylum Pseudomonadota; class Gammaproteobacteria; order Burkholderiales; family Burkholderiaceae_C; genus Rubrivivax. Next base: position 13,290 of record JBEIHU010000081.1, on the reverse strand, counting down.
TTGCTGCTGTGGGGCTTGTTCCTCGCCGTCTGGCTGACCCTGTATTGGGTGATTCTGCCGCACATCGACGAATGGCGTCCGCGCATCGAACGGCTTGCCGGACAGGCCGTAGGGCTGAAGCTTTCCATCGGTTCGATCCATGTGCGGTCCAGCGGCTGGGTGCCGGCGCTGGAGCTGCGCGATCTGCGCCTGTTCGACCGCGAAGACCGGGTGGCGCTGCGGCTCGAGCGGGTCCACACCGCGCTGTCCGTGCAGTCGCTGCTGGGGCTGAGGCTGCGTTTCGAGCAGGTGCTGATCGACGGCGCACGGCTCGAAGTGCGGCGCGACGGCTTCGGCCGCTGGCATGTGGCCGGCCTCGACTGGGACGGAAGCGTCGGCAGCGGCGACACCCGCGCCCGCGACTGGTTCCTGGCGCAGCGCGAGTTCGTGGTGCGCAACGCCGAACTGCACTGGACCGATGAGCGCAGCGGCGCGCCGCCGCTGGTGCTGACCCAGCTGGACCTGGTGCTGCGCAACGGCCTGCGCCAGCATGCGCTGCGTCTGGATGCGACCCCACCGCCGGCCTGGGGTCAGCGTTTCACGCTGCGCGGGCGCTTCAGCCAGCCGCTGCTGGCGCGTGCCGGCGAACTGCACCGCTGGAGCGGCACGCTGTTTGCCGAATTCCCGCAGGCCGATGTCGCCCAGCTGCACCGCCATCTGGCGCTGCCGGTCGAACTGGGCGATGGCGACGGCGCCTTGCGCGCCTGGGTCGACATCAGCGAGGGCGTGGCCCGCAAGGCGACACTGGATTTCGCCTTGCGCGCGGTGTCGGTGCGCCTGGGCGCGTCATTGCAGCCGCTGCAGCTACAGCAGCTGCAGGGCCGGCTCGATGTCGAGCGCGACGGTGCCGGCATCCGCCTGCGCGCCCATGACCTGGCCTTCCTCACAGGCGACGGGCTGGCCTGGCCGGCTGGCGACCTGAGCGTGGCCTGGCGCCAGGCGCAGGACCTGGGTGAAGCCTGGACCCTGCGCACGCCGGTGACTGGCGGCGACATGGCCGGCGAGGGGCTGAACCTGGACACCCTGGCGCGACTTGCGGAGCACGCCCCGCTGGGCGAGCCGCTGCGCACATTGCTCACGGGCCTGGCGCCGCGCGGCATGCTCGACCACCTGACGGCGCGCTGGACCGGCCCGCTGGACCAGCCGGCCACCTACCAGGTCGACGCCCAGCTCAGCGGCGTGGCGCTGCAGGCAGCCGCGTCGGCCGGCGCCGGCAGCCCCGGCCGGCCGGGGCTGCGCCAAGCCAGCCTGCAACTGTCGGCCAACGAGCGCGGCGGCGACGCCCGGCTGGGCATCGACGGTGGCGCGCTGGTCCTGCCGGGCCTGTGGGAGCAGCCCGAAGTGCCGCTGGACACGCTGCAGGCCGCGCTGAGCTGGCGCATCCTGGCCGCGCCGGGCCAGCCGAGCGCCTTCGAGCTCCGGCTGGCCGATGCCCGCATCGCCAACGCCGACCTGCAGGCCGAGGTCGACGCCACCTGGCATAGCGGCGCGGGCAAGGGCCATGGCCGCGGCGGGCGTTTCCCCGGCGTGCTGGACCTGCGCGCCAGGCTGCAAAACGCCCGAGCCGAGAGCGTGGCGCGCTACCTGCCGCTGGGCCTGTCCGCGGGGGTGCGAGAGCACGTGCGCGACGCGGTGCGCGGCGGCAGCATCGAGTCGGCCACCTTCAGGGTGAAGGGCGACCTGGCGGACTTCCCGTTCCACAGCGCGCGCGAGGGCCAGATGCGCATCCTGCTGCGGGTGCGCGACGTGGACTATGCCTATCTGCCCAGCCAGCCGGCGAGGGACGGTCAGGCGGCCTACGTCTCGCCCTGGCCGGTGCTGGAGCAGGCCAGCGGCGAGATCGAGTTCGACCGGCTGGCGATGAACCTGCGCGGCGTGCAGGGGCGCCTGTGGGGCTACGAGCTGCGCAACGTGCGAGGCGGCATCTCCGACCTGGCCTCCTGGCAGGCGCTGCTGACGCTGCAAGGACAGGGCCGCGGTCCGGCCGCCGACGTGCTGCGTTTCGCCCGGCTGGCGCCGCTGGGCCAGCGGATCGGCGCGGCGCTGGCGTCGATCGGCGTCAACGGCTCTAGCGAACTGACGGTCGACACCAGCATCCCGCTGTATGGCGGCGAGGCCAGCGTGAGCGGCAGCCTGCAGTTGGCCGGCAACGACCTGCGCCTGGACCCGGACATGCCCGCGCTGCTGGGTGCGACCGGCAGCCTCGAGCTCTCACCCCAGGGCCTCGCGGTTCGGCCGCTGAATGCCCGGCTGCTGGGCGGCGATGCGCGCATCGAAGGCCAGATCGACCCCGACGGGGCGCTGCGCTTCAGCGCCCAGGGCACGGCCACCGCCGACGCATTGCGCAACACGGCGCAGCCGGCGTGGCTGGCGCTCGCCGGCGGCCTGCTGCGCGGCCAGGCGGCCTGGCGCGGCACGCTGGCCCTGGCCGAGGGCCGCCACGAGTTCACGCTGCAGAGCAACCTGGTCGGCATGCAGATCGACCTGCCCGCTCCGCTGGCCAAGCCGCTCGCCACCACCGCCCTGCCGCTGCGCCTGCAGTGGTCGACGCTGGCCGATCCGAGCCCGCCGGCGCGCGACAAGCTGCAGTTCGAGCTGGGCGAGCTGCTGCAGGTGCAGTTCCAGCGCGAGCTGTCCGCGGCCGGGCCGCGGGTGCAACGCGGCAGCGTGGCGGTGCAGGAGGCACTGCCGCCGCTGCCGGCCGCCGGCGTGCGCGCGGCGCTGAACCTCGGTCGCGTCGACCTCGATGCCTGGCAGGCCCTGGCCGAGCGCAACAGCCTGGCCTCGCAGCCTGCCGCCGGCGGCTACCTGCCGCGCACGATCCAGCTGCGCGCCGAAGAATTGCGCTCCGGCGGCCACCTGCTGACGCGGCTGCAGGCCACGCTGTCCCAGCTGGGACATCCTGAAGAAGCCGGGTGGAAGGCCAGCCTGACGGCCGACCAGCTGGCCGGAGACATCGAGTACATGCCCGGGCGGGGCAGCGCGCAGCCCGGGCGTGTCCTGGCGCGCCTGCAGCGGCTTTCGGTGCCGCGATCCGAGGTACCCACGGTCGAGAGCCTGCTGGGCCAGCCGCCGCCCAGCGTGCCTGCGCTGGACATCGTGGTCGACGACTTCGAGTTGCGCGACCGCAAGCTCGGCCGGCTGCAGGTGCAGGCGGTGAACCGGGTGCTGCCGGGGCGGGCCGGGCTGCGCGAATGGCAGCTCGACCGGCTCGACCTGGACATGCCCGAGGCGCAGCTGCGCGCCAGCGGCCGCTGGGCCGCCGGCGGCTCGCGGCGCATGGCGCTGGACTTCAAGCTCGCGCTGGCGGACAGCGGCACTTTCCTCGAGCGCCTGGGCATCGACAAGGCGGTGCGCGGCGGCCGGGGCGAGCTTCAGGGTCAGCTGTCGTGGGCCGGATCGCCGTTGACGCTGGACTATCCCAGCCTGGAGGGCAAGCTGCGCCTGGATATCGATGCCGGTCAATTCCTGCACGCCGACCCGGGCAATGCGCGGCTGCTCGGCGTGCTCAGCCTGCAGTCGCTGCCGCGCCGGCTGTCGCTGGACTTTCGCGACCTGTTCCAGGAAGGCTTTGCCTTCGACGGCATCGAGGGCGACGTGGCAGTCGCCCGCGGCGTCGCCACGACCACCGACCTGCGGATGCACGGCGCCCAGGCGACGGTGCTGATGCAAGGCAGTGCCGATCTGCGGCACGAAACGCAGGACCTGCGCGTGCTGATCGTGCCCAAGTTCGATGCCACCGGGGCGGCGCTGGCCACCATGGCCATCAACCCGGCCGTCGGCCTGGGCACCTTGTTGGCACAATGGGCGCTGCGCGAACCCCTGATCGCCGCCGGCACCAGCGAGCTGCAGGTCACCGGCCCCTGGGCCGAGCCTCAGGTGCGGCGCATCGAGCGCAAGCCCGAAGCACCTGTGCCGGGGCGTGGCGCAGTCGAGCCCGCAGAAAAGAGGCCCCCGGGATGAAGATCGCTGCATTGCAGATGGTGTCCACGCCCGAGGTGGCGCGCAACCTGGATGCCGCGGCGCGGCTGATCTCGCAGGCCGCGGCTGCCGCGGCGCAGCTGGTGGCGCTGCCCGAGTATTTCTGCCTGATGGGCAGGCGCGACGATGACAAGCTGGGCATCGCCGAGGTGCCGGGCGACGGTCCGATCCAGCGCTTCCTGTCGGGCCAGGCGCGGCAGCACGGGCTGTGGATCGTCGGCGGCACGCTGCCGCTGCGCACCGGCCACGCCGACCGGGTCACCAACAGCAGCCTGGTGTTCGCGCCCGACGGCGGCGTGGCAGCGCGGTACGACAAGATGCACCTGTTCGCCTTCGACAACGGCCGCGAGCAGTACGACGAAGGCCGCGTGCTCCAGGCCGGCAGCGAGCCGATGGCGCTGCAGGCCGGGCCGCTGCGCGTCGGCCTGAGCGTGTGCTACGACCTGCGCTTTCCCGAGCTGTACCGCGCGCTGATGCAGCCGCCGTGCGACCTGCTGTGCGTGCCCTCGGCCTTTACCTACACCACCGGCCAGGCGCACTGGGAGCTGCTGCTGCGCGCCCGCGCGGTCGAGAACCAGTGCGTGGTGTTGGCGCCGGCGCAGGGCGGCCACCACGAGAACGGCCGCCGCACCTGGGGCCACAGCATGATTGTCGACCCCTGGGGCGAGGTGCTGGCGCTGCAGGCCGAAGGCGAAGGCGTGGTGCTCGCCTCGGTGGATGCGCAGCGGCTGGACGCGGTACGCACGCAACTGCCGGCGCTGCGTCACCGCCGCCTGTGAAACGCCCCGGTTATCCCGGATGGGCGGCTGCGCCGATGTTCCGCTAAAATTGGGGATATTCCGGGATTAAGCTCATGGCCACCAAACGCTCATCTGCACCTGTCGTTTCTGAAACCGGACAGCGCCTGCGCCAGACCCAGGCCGAGTACACAGCGGCCCGCCCCTCCACCGGGCCCGGCGCCAAGCCGATGATGTCCAGCTCGAAGATGTACGTCTGCCGCCGGTGCCCGGCCAACTTCAAGACAGGCGACGGCAAGCCCGATCCGCGCCTGCCGGGCCTGGGCAAGTGCAACAAGTGCCTGGCCACCGCCATCGCCGCCTGAACGCGCTTTGCGAGGCGGCGCCCTGGCGCTGCTGATCCAGCCCAAGAAGCCCGTTGCGGCAGCAAGCGCAGTCGCCTCGCCGCGCCCATTGACGGCGTTATCGGTACCATCAGGTCCCACCCGTCGTGCTGTTGCCGCTGCTTGACGTCAGCGCGCCCACCATCGACCTGATGCAGCAAGTCGAAGGCTGAGGCTCGGCAAGTTCCGGGCCGGACGCAAGGACCCTCGATGCAAGTCAAGACCGTTGCCACCCAGCCGTTCGACGGCCAGCTGCCCGGCACCTCGGGCCTGCGCAAGAAGGTTGCCGTGTTCCGGCAGCCCGGCTACCTGGAGAACTTCGTGCAGTCGGTGTTCGACGCGCTGCCCGAGCTGGGCGGATGCACGCTGGTGCTTGGCGGCGACGGCCGGTTCCATAACGACCGAGCCATCCAGACCATCCTGCGCATGGCGGCGGCCAATGGCGTGGCGAAGGTCGTCGTCGGCCGCGGCGGGCTGCTGTCCACCCCTGCGGTGAGCGAGCTGATCCGCAGCCGCGTTGCGCTGGGCGGGCTGATTCTGTCGGCCAGCCACAACCCCGGCGGGCCCGACGGCGACTTCGGCATCAAGTACAACATCGGCAACGGCGGCCCGGCGCCGGAGAAGGTGACCGAGGCGATCCACCGCCGCACGCAGGCGATCGACCGCTACCGGATCGTCGATGCCGCCGACATCGACCTGCAGCGCGACGGCGCCACGACGCTCGGCGCGATGGCGGTCGAGGTGGTGGACCCGGTCGCCAGCTATGCCCGGCTGATGCAGCGGCTGTTCGACTTCGAGCGCATCCGCGCGCTGCTGACGCGCGGCGACTTCCGTCTGTGCTTCGACGCGATGCACGCGGTCACCGGCCCCTACGCGCACGCCATCCTGGAAGGCCAGCTCGGCGCGCCGCCCGGCAGCGTGATCAACGGCATCCCGCTGCCCGATTTCGGCGGCGGCCACCCCGACCCGAACCCGACCTATGCCGACGAACTGATCGGGCGCATGTCCGGCGCCAATGCGCCGGACTTCGGCGCCGCCAGCGACGGCGACGGCGACCGCAACATGATCGTCGGCCGCAACTTCATCGTCACGCCCAGCGACAGCCTCGCGGTGCTGGCTGCCAATGCCACGCTGGTGCCGGGCTACGCAGCGGGGTTGAAGGGCGTGGCGCGCTCGATGCCCACCAGTGCTGCGGTCGACCGGGTGGCCGAAGCGTTGGGCATCCCGTGCCATGAAACACCCACCGGCTGGAAGTTCTTCGGCAACCTGCTCGACGCCGGCATGTGCACACTGTGCGGCGAAGAAAGCGCAGGCACCGGCTCGGACCATGTGCGCGAGAAGGACGGGTTGTGGGCAGTGCTCTTCTGGCTAAACATCCTGGCGCTGCGCGGCACATCGGTGGAACAGATCGTGCGCGAGCACTGGCAGCGCCATGGCCGCAACGTCTACTCGCGCCATGACTACGAGGACGTGGACGCCACGTTGGCCAGGCAGATCGTCGCCGACCTGCGCGCCGCGCTGCCCACACTGGCCGGCCGCGTGGTCGCCGGCCTGAAGGTCGATCGCGCCGACGACTTCGGCTACACCGACCCGGTGGACGGCTCGGTCAGCCGCGGGCAGGGACTGCGCGTGTTCTTCGAAGACGGCTCGCGCCTCGTACTGCGCTTGTCGGGCACTGGCACCGAAGGCGCCACGCTGCGCCTGTACCTGGAGCGCTTCGAGAGCAATGTCGCGCGCCAGCGCATCGAGACGCAGGTCGCGCTGCAGCCGCTGATCGATGCAGCCGAAGCGCTGACGGGGCTGCGAGCGCGCAGCGGGCGTGCTGCGCCGACGGTCATCACCTGAGGTTTGGCGCCCTGATGGTGCCGCCCTTCTTTGTTCGCCCGCGCTCAGCATGGCAAGAACGGGGCCGGTGCGCTGGGCATGCTGCTGATGAACGACACAGCGCAAGCGGCATTCGAAGGCCGCAATGCGTCGGATCAGGCCGCCGCGACCTGAACGCCGTCAGGTGCGGGTGGCACGACCAAATGCACCTCGTTCTGGGACACGCCTCGGCATCACGATCCTGAACGAGTGGAACATCGGTACGGGCTTCTGGAGCGCCACTGCGGCTGCAGGCTCGGCGCAGGCACGCGCCGCATCGGCGGGTCTTGCCAACGGGCGACGGCGACCAATCCGCAGGAGCCGCGAATCAGTACCTGTCGATCTGGCATGACGCGGGAGGCAGTCCTTCCGCCCTCTCGAGCAAGTTCGATGGTGTGCGCTCCGTCAGCGACTACGGGTACGCTAGGGCGTACGCGCCGAATCCGAGCAACGCGTGGAACTGCAACACCAACGACGGCAAACAGAACAACGACGACAAGAACAATGGGTTGTATGCCGTGGCTGTGCTGCCCGGAGCATCATGCCCCGTGACGAAGAAAAATGAGTCGCCGTGCTCCCTTGCGACCATCCGGCGGCAGTACGTCGAATGCCGGCGCCTCGAAGCGCAACACCGCCAACGCGTTGCGCTTCGCGGCGGCGCAGGAGATGAAGCTTATGGCGCTGCGCGATGCACTCGCCGGCCTCAGCCGCGACCCCGGCCGTTCGGTCTGCCTTTCTCGTCCAGCGCCCCAAGCTGGGCGGGACCTTCGCCACCGCGACAAGCCGCCAACTTTAGCGCGCACGGTGCAGGCGCAGTACCGGCACTGGCAGCGCGAATCCGCAGGCGGCATGGTGCTGCTGCACGCGGGCGGGTTCGTCGGCTGCGCGCCGCCAGCGCGCGGGGTTGCCTGCCTTCACCTGCGGCAGGTCGGCCGGGATGCTGTCGATGGCCAGCGGAATGCGGCCTGAGTTCAGCTCGGGCAGCAGCTGCGACGTGCCCTTGCAGGGCACGTGCGCGAGGTCGATGCCACGCAGCTGCCGGAACATCTCGGCGTTCAGGTGCCGCAAGCCGCCCGCGCCGGTGGAGCCGTGGCTCAGCTTGCCCGGCTTGGCCTTGGCCACGGCCACCATGTCGGCCACGCTGTGCGCCGGCAGGTCGGCGTTGACGTACAGCGCCACCGTGCCAAAGCCGGCGTCGACCCCCGCGATGAAATCCCGCTGCTGGTCGAAGGGCAGGCCCTTGTGCACATGCGGCGCGATGGCGTGGTCGACGATGCTGCCCAGCATCAGGGTGTCGCCGTCGGGGGCGCTGCGGGCCAGCGCGGTGGCGCCCGGCGCGGCGTGACGGATCGAACATGCAGGGGTCCTGTAATGGGCTGAAGCCGGCCCAGTATCCCGGCAGGCCGCAGCACCAGCCGTCGGCTGGTGCCCGGCCGACAGCGGCCTGGCCCCGCAGGGCTCAGCCCGCACCCGCCAGCAGCGCCGCCGCCCGGTGGATGCCGGCGCGGATGCGCGGGTAGGTGCCGCAGCGGCACAGGTTGCCGTTCATCGCCGCGTCGATGTCGGCGTCGGTCGGCTTCGGCGCAGCCTTCAGCAGCGCCGCGGCCGACACCAGCTGGCCGCTCTGGCAGTAGCCGCACTGCACCACGTCCAGCTCGGTCCAGGCAGCGCGCAGCGCGGTGATCTCGGGGCCCTGCAGGCCGTCGATGGTGGTGACGGCCCGGCTGCCCACGGCCGACAGCGGGGTCACGCAGCTGCGGGTGGGTTGGCCGTCGATCTGCACCGTGCAGGCGCCGCACAGGGCCATGCCGCAGCCGAACTTGGTCGATGTCATCTGCAGGTCGCCGCGCAGCACCCACAGCAGCGGGGTGTCGGGAGTGGCGGCCACGGTCTGGGCCTGGCCGTTGACTTGAAGGGTGGTGGTCATCGGGCGGTCTCGTTCAGGCCAACTGCAGCGGCAGACGGCGCAGCCGCTGGCCGGTCAGGGCAAACAGGGCATTGGCCACCGCCGGGGCGATGGGCGGTGTGCCCGGCTCGCCAACGCCTTCGGGCGGCAGCGTGCTGGGCAGGATCTCGGTGGTGACCACCGGGCAGTCGGCACCGCGCAGCAGAGGCTGCTGGTGGAAATTGGTCTGCTGCACCTGACCGGCCTCCAGCGTCACCTCGCCGTACAGCGCGGCGCTGAGGCCGAACACCACTGCGCTCTCCATCTGCTGGCGGATGTGGTTGGGGTTGACAGCGGTGCCGCAGTCGATGGCGGCCACCACCCGGTGCACGCGGATGCGCTTCGCATCGGCCGGGTCCAGCGACACCTCGGCCACCTGGGCCACGATGCTGCCGAACGACTGGTGCAGCGCGATGCCGCGGGCCCGCGGCGCGCCGTCGGCCGCCGGCGCCAGCGGCTGGCCCCAGCCGGCCTGGTCGGCCGCCTTGCGCAGTACGGCCGCGTGGCGCGGGTGGTTCTTCAGCAGCGTCAGGCGGAAGGCCAGCGGGTCCTGCCCGGCCGCATGCGCGGCCTCGTCGACGAAGCTTTCCTTGAAGAAGGCCTGGTGCGAATGCCCCACGCTGCGCCAGAAACCCACCGGCACCGGCAAGGGCACGATGGCGTGGCTGATGCGCGCGGCCGGCCATTCATAGGGTTGGTCGAAGGCGCCTTCGGCGGTGGTCTTGTCGGGCCCGCCGCCAGGCAGGCCGAACTGCCGGCCCAGGAACTGCTGCACGATCGACGGCCCGGCCGAGGCGGCCACCCAGGCCGTCAGCCGGCCTTGTGGGTCGAAGCCGGCCTGGTAGCGCGCCACGCAGGGCGGACGGTAGAAGTCGTGCGTGCTGTCCTGCTCGCGGCTCCAGAAGGTGTGCACCGGCACGCCGGGCAGGGCCTTGGCCACATGCGCTGCCTGGGCGATGAAGTCGACCTCCAGCCGGCGCCCGAAACCGCCGCCCAGCAGGGTGACGTGCATCGCCACCTGGTCGCTGTCCAGCCCCAGCGCCTGGGCGGCGGCCCAGCGCCCGAGGCCGGGCACCTGGGTGGGGGCCCACACGGTGGCGCGCGGGCCGTCCTTGGCGTCGGGCGTGAAGTGCACCGTGCAGTTCTGCGGCTCCAGCGTGGCATGGGCCAGCAGCGGCGCGCTGTATTCCGCCGTCAGCGTGCGGGCGGCCTGCTGCAGTGCGGCGGCCGCGTCGCCCTGGCTGAAGTAGCCGAAGCCGTCGTCGGCCGCCAGCCGGTCGGTCAGCTGGCGGGTGATGGCGGCGCTGTTCAGCGTGGCGGCCGGGCCGTGGTCCCACTGCACCACCACCGCCTTGGCGGCGGCCATGGCCTGCCAGGGCGTGCCGGCGATCACCGCCACGCCACCGGTGCCGCCATGCAGCGGCGGCACCGCCAGCACCTGCAGCACGCCGGGCATGGCCAGCGCAGGCTTGCCGTCGAAGCTGGCCACCGTGCCGCCCAGCGTGGGGCACATCAGCAGGCTGGCGTAGCGCTGGCCGGGCTGCAGGGTGTCGATGCCGAAGCGGGCGCTGCCATCGTGCTTGGCCGCGGCCTCATGCCGGCGCACCGGCTGGCCGATCAGGGTGAACTGGTCGGCGGTCTTCAGCACCGGCTTGTCGGGCAGCGGCAGTCGGGCGGCGCGCTCGGCCAGTTCACCAAAGCGCAGCTGGCGGTTGCTGGCGGCGTGGCGTACCACGCCCTGGGCGACACTGCATTCGGCTGCCGGCACGCCCCAACCCTGGGCGGCGGCCGCCACCAGCATGGCGCGGGCGCTGGCGCCGGCCTCGCGCATCGGCAGCCACAGGTCCTTGATGCTGGACGAGCCGCCGGTGGCCTGCAGGCCGAATTCACGCATGGTCTTGGCCGTCAGGTGGCCGGCCAGGCGCTTGATGCCGCTGTCGCTGTCGGGGTGGAAGGGCAGACCGTCGACCAAGGTGGCCAGGTTGTTGTAGATCGCATCCAGCGGAGGGTGCTCGGTACGCACCCGGGCCCAGTCGGCGTCCAACTCGTCGGCCAGTACCATGGCCAGGCTGGTCAGCACGCCCTGGCCCATCTCGCTCTTGGGCACCATCACCGTCACGGTGTCGTCGCTGGCGATCTTGACCCAGCCGTTGAAGGCCTGCTGGCCGGCGGCGGTGGGCAAGGGCTGGCTGCCCAGCAGGCGCTGGCGCACCGGCATCAGGCCCCAGCCCACCACCAGCGCGGTGCCGGCGGCGGCCACGCCGGCGGTGGCCAGAAGGAACTTGCGGCGGGTGCTCATGTCGAGGCCTCCAGCCGGGTTGGTGCAGCGGCCAGAAAGTCCTCCAGGATCCGGCAGTCGGTCTCCTGGTCCAGCTGGCCGAAGTTGCCTGCGGCCAGCGGCACCAGGTCGCTGCGCAGCAGTGTCAGCCGGACCCGGCGCGCGCTGATCTGCGGCAGCTGCGCCGCGGCCAGGGCTTGCACACGGCCCGTGTCGAGGCTGTCTCCGCCGCTCTCGCACAGCAGCCTGCCGATCTCGCGCAGCCTGAGCCCCAGCTCCGCGAGCAGGCGGATGGCGCGCACCCGCTCCACCGTGCCCTGCGTACAGTGCCGGTAGCCGGTGTCACTGCGCTGTGCCGGGCCGATCAGGTCTTCACCTTCATGCAAGCACAGCTTGCCGCCAGTGGCTTGCGCCGCGACGCACAGCCGGGCGGGGGTGAGTGGTGCGGCCGGTCGGGCTGCAGCCGGCGGGCAGCTGGCCCGGGTGGGCTGGCCCGCGCTGGAGGCTAAGGTGAGCTGCATGGCCCCTAGCATAAACCCGGCACCACGGTGCCGGGTCAAGCCCCGGCTGATCCTGAATCCGGCAGGTACCTCGTCGCAGGCAACGCATAGGGTCTTCAAGCATCATCTTGCCCTCTTTTCCGCCCGAGCCACCCCTGCGCGGGCGGCCGATGCCGGTCCGCAGGGCTTGGAACTGGCGCCTGGGTCGCGTTTCCTTGTCCCGGTTCGGCCGCTACCCGACGGTTCGCCCGGAGCCCCGGGGCTTGTTCGGCCTCGATATCGGGTCGCGTCGCCCAGGCGGCTTGTTGCGAATCGGCGCTCGACATGCGGCTGACCGGCGGGTCCGGCGCCGCGACAAGCGATCTCGCAGCGCAGTCATCCGATCAATGGATTGCGGACTGCAAGCGCTGGAAATCGGGTGAAGTCGCGGTCGGCCGACCACAACTCGGCCACGCCATGCGAAAGGCAGATCGCGGCGATGCGCGCATCGTGAATCGTCCCCCCGTGCGCCTTGGCCGCCAGCGCCAGCGGCCCCAGATGCTGCAAGTAGTCGTCGGCCTCGGCGATGAACACAAGGTTGGCCAGCGTGTGCAAAGCGCGCAGTTGAGCGAAAGCCGTGCTGGCGGGCGTGGCGGTTTTGTAGATGCGGGGATGTGTGACCACGGCGAAGAACTCGTGCGCACACGGCCAGGGAATGGCCCATGCCCGGGCCCCGACGGCGAGCGACTCCAGCGTCAGGCGTGCACGGTCATGGAAAGGCGAGTCCGCGCGGTGCGCATAGACCAGGATGTTGGTGTCAACCGCGATCACGGTAGATCTCGTCGCGTACCGTCTCCCAGCCGGCACCCGCGAACGTCGACGACAAGCCGTCACCCAAGAAGGGTTGCAGCGCAAAAGGCGCGGCAGGCTTGCGACTTCGCGCCCGCAGCGCCAGGCGCAGGCCCTCTTCGATCAGCGCCTTGAGCGTGGAGTTTTCGCGCCGCGCAACAGCTTTGCTGCGCTCCAGAAGGTCGTCCGGCAGTTCGATGGTCGTCTTCATATGGGTTACCCATATTCTTGATACGGGTCGTATGGTAGCTGGCTTGCGATGGCCGATCAAGCTGCTTTCCAGGCCCGCCAGAGCGTCGGTCGTTGAACCGGTCAATGTCACCGCCCGCCCGCCTGCAAGTCCGAGCGGTCGCCTTGGGGCGACGCGATCAGCGCAGCCTGTGTCTCCCCAGGGTGGTTTGCACGCGTCAAACAGGGCCAGATTCAATGGCAGGCAGCCAACTGGCAGGTGCGGCGGAACTTCATGGCCGGGCGTGCTCAGGCGGCTTTGGCAGAGGCTTTGTCGAACCAGCACTGCTGCAGGCATGCAGGCGCAGGCGCGGGCGGCCGCGGTGCAGCAGCACCCACAGGCTGGTCGCGGTGATCTGCAGTTCAGCCTAAATCCGGCAGCCATCCCGTCGCCGACAGGGTCGTGTGTGGCTTCGGTGGCCCGATGACGGGTGCAATCTGGTCGCTGATGTAGCGCAGCAGGCAGCCCCAGCGGTCCGGCTCATTGAACTGCTCCGCAGCAGTCTTG
>JBEIHU010000080.1:0-16806 GCA_040381175.1 Burkholderiaceae bacterium | reverse complement strand
TGGCCCAGGCGGTGCAGCTGATCGCCTACGAATGGCGCATGGCGCTCGGCGGCTTCGAAGTCGAGCCGCGCACGCCCGATGCGACGCGAGCCGACGCCCCGGCGGTGCAGGGTGTGGTCGACCACTGGGCTCGCGCGCTGGTGCAGCTGGGCTACCTGGATCCCGCGGCGCCCAAGAAACTGCTGCCGCGCCTGCAGCAGTTGTTGAACCGCGCTCAGCTCACCGAGGAAGAGGTTCACATCCTGCGGGGCATTGCACGGGCGATCGAACAACGCCGCTGAGCGCGCGGCGTGACTCGAACGGCGAACAGCCCTCCCCCCCAAACGGGGTATCTCCCCCTGGGCGCGGGGATGCGCGGCCGGCTGCGGCGCCTCAGCATTCAGGTCATGCGCGGTCCGGATGACGACGCAATGCAGATCAGCCCATCAGTCGAAGGAAGCTCTATGACGATCGCCAAGACCCTCATTGCCTCTGCCGCCGCGCTGTGCGCCCTGCAGGCCCAGGCCTTCACCTTCACGATCACCGGCGGTGCGTACAGCACGCAAGCGGGCGCGCTGCACGAAACCTTCGACGACCTCGCCACCGATGCCAACGAGGCGCTGGACCTGTCCTACACCGGCGGCGCGCTGTTCAACGCCAGCATCGGCGGTATCACGGCACGCCCGCCGGGCTCGAAGGGCAAGTTCCTTTCGGTCGGCACCTCTGGCGGCCAGACCGGCCCGATCACGGTCGACCTGTCGGCCATGCCGGCCAGCTACTACGGCTTCCTCTGGGGCTCGCCGGATGGTTACAACTACGTGGCCTTCTACGACGGCAACACGGTGCTGAAGAGTCTGTCCGGCTCCGACGTGTTCGTCGTCCCGTATCCTGCCAACGGCTTCCAGGGCGCGTTCCCGAACGGCCAGTACTTCAACGCGTTTGCCGGCCCCGGAGAGCAGATCACCAAGGTGATCTTCCGCTCGGCGGGCAATGCCTTCGAGACCGACAACCATGCGGTGATCGCGGTGCCGGAGCCCGGCTCCTTCGCGCTGTTGCTGGCCGGCCTGGGCGCCCTGGGCTTCATGGCCAAGCGCCGCAAGGCCGCCTGAGTCAGATCACGCCGTCCTTCGCCATCGTGCTGACGATCAGTTGCACGAACTGATCGATCAGCTGGCTGACCGAGTTGTAGCCGGTGGCGGTGGTGGTGGCGGCGGACCACAGCACCGAGGCATCGGCCGCGTCGAACACGCGCGTGTCGGAGTGCACGTTCTGCGTGGTCGTGACCTGCGGCGGTATCGACGTGGCCCACATCGCGTTCTGGTAGCCGGCGAAGCCGCCCCAGCCCGGACCCCAGCCGCCGCCCCAGCCCCAGCCCGGCCCCCAGGCCGGGCCCATCACCATGCCCGGTGACACGTTCACCTGGGTGCTGACGTTGATGATGCGCGTGACCATCGCGTGCGTCACGCCGGCCTGGGTCACCACGGCGCGCAGCCTCTCCTCGCTGACCGGACCGTCTTCAGGCAGGAATTTGTAGGACTGCACCGCGTTGACGCCGGCCGCCCCGAGCGCGGCAACCATGCGGTCTTCGAATATCCGGCGGTTGGTGGAGTCGCGCACGGCGGACATCACCATCAGGTTGCGCACGCTGCGCTTGCCGGCGTACTGCGGGTTCACCCATTGCGCATCGAGGCTGGTCGCGGTGGTGGCGCAGCCCGGCAACGTCAGGCCGGCTGCTGCGGCCAGCAGCACGAGGAACAGTCGCTTGATCATGAACGGTCCTTCGTCACGAGGGGCGGGCCTGTTGAGCCGGCCCGAATGCCACAGCGTAGCGCATGCCGCTGCCATTGCCGGCCCTGCCTGCAGACCGCCTGAACCGCCGGCTGTCCGATGCGAAACCCTGCGGCGGCATACACTTCGCCCCCGTCTATCGGAAAGCGACCATGTTCAGCCGCCTGAGAGAAGACATTGCCTGCATCCTCGAGCGCGATCCTGCGGCGCGCTCGGCGTGGGAGGTGCTGACCTGCTATCCCGGACTGCACGCGCTGGTGCTGCACCGCTGGGCCCATGCCTGCTGGAGGCGAGGCTGGCGCTGGCTCGGGCGCTTCATCTCGCATCTGGCGCGCTTTTTCACCGGCATCGAGATCCATCCCGGGGCCATCGTGGGCCGGCGCGTCTTCATCGACCACGGCATGGGCATCGTCATTGGCGAGACGGCCGAGATCGGCGACGAATGCACCATCTACCAGGGGGTGACGCTGGGCGGCACCACGCTGTACAAGGGCGCCAAGCGACACCCGACGCTGGGCCGAGGGGTGGTGGTCAGTGCCGGGGCCAAGGTGCTAGGCGGCTTCACCGTGGGCGACGACGCGCGGATCGGCTCGAATGCGGTGCTGCTGAAGCCGGTGCCGGCCGGGGCCACGGCCGTGGGCATACCGGCCCGCATCATCGAGGCCAAGTCCGACGCCGCGCGAGAAGAAGCCTCGGCCCGAATGGGTTTCTCGGCCTATGGCGTGACGCAAGGCGACGACCCGGTGTCGCTGGCGATGAAGGGCCTGATCGACAGCACCGCGTCGCAGGAGCACCAGATCGCGCTGTTGTGGCAGGCGATCGAGAAGCTGTCGGCGGGAGCGCGCGAACTGCCGGGCGCATCCTGCGTGCCGCAGGATGCCCACACCACCGAGCAGTTCGACGCCGAGCGGCTGAACCGGCTGGTCAAGTAGCCGGCGGGCGCAGCGCGGACTTCGGTCTGAAGGCCTTGCACAGGGCCGCATCGGTCTCGAGGTAGGGCCCGCCGATCAGGTCGATGCAGTAGGGCACCGCAGCGAAGATGCCATGCACCGGCGGAGTGGCCTGCGGCAGGCCCTGCAGGGTTTCGGCAATCGCTTTCGGCTGCCCCGGCAGGTTGATGATCAGCGCCTTGCCGCGAATCACCGCCACCTGGCGCGACAGGATGGCGGTGGGCACGAAGGCCAGGCTGATCTGGCGCATCTGTTCGCCAAAGCCGGGCATCAGCTTGTGCGCCACGGCCAGCGTGGCCTCGGGCGTGACGTCGCGCGGCGCCGGGCCGGTGCCGCCAGTGGTCAGCACCAGGTCGCAGTGCTGGGCGTCGACCAGCTCGCACAGTGCGGCGCTGATCTGTGCCTGCTCGTCGGGGATCAAGCGCGTTTCCCAATGGACGGGGTTGCGCAGCGCTCGGCCCAGCCAATCCTGCAAGGCGGGGATGCCCTGGTCGACGTAGATGCCGCTGGCGGCTCGGTCGCTGGCCGAGACCAGTCCGATGCGTACCGGGGCGAAGGCGCTCATTGGACTGTCCTCCGTGCGGCGCACTGCGGGATGAGCGCTTGGGAGCGGCCCGGCGCGCTCATGCGGCGGCCTCTGGCAGCAGGGGCCGGATGAACTGGAACAACTCGCGCGACGATCGGGGGTTGCGCCGCTCGGGTGGCAGCGCGGCCTCGCGGCGCGCGGCGCGCACCAGGCTGCGCAGGCGCTGGGCATCGCAGTCGGCATGCTCTCGGAGCCAAAGCGTCAGCGCCTCGTCGTCGGCCAGCAGCGCATCGCGCCAGCGTTCGGCCTCGTGCAGCAGCAGCGTGTCGCGGGCCGAGCCCAGCCTGGATTCGGCCACCGCTTCGCGCAGCGGGGCGTCGTCGACCTCGCGCATCAGCTTGCCCACGAACTGCAGCTGGCGGCGCCGGCCTTCGTGGCTGCGTGTGCTGCGGTACTGCACGAGCGCATCGATCAGGCGTTCGGGCAGTTCCAGCGCGGCCAGGCGGGCGTCCGGCAGATCGGCCAGTGCCATGCCCAGTTTCTGCAGGTCGTGCGAATGCTGCTTCAGCCGCGTCTTGCTCGGCGCGGCATCGCCGTCGGGCGTGGCCGCGGCGTGCGGCAGGTCTCGGGTGCGTGGCATAAAGCGGTGCGGTGCGATGCAGGGCCAGGGCAACAGGTGCGCTCGTTATCATAGGGCCCACATTGAACACACCGGTCTCGGGAGAAGAATGTCGCGTCCCCATGTCGAGCACGGCTTTTCGTACCCGCGAGAGCGCTTCCAGCAGATCGTCGAGGACTGCCTTGCGATGGCCCGCGACATGGGCGCCACCGATGCCAGCGCCGAGGTCTCCGAAGGCGCGGGTCTGTCGGTGTCGGTGCGCAAGGGCGAGCTCGAGAACGTCGAGCGCAACCGCGACAAGTCGGTGGGTGTCAGCGTCTATGTGGGCCAGCGCCGCGGCAATGCCAGCAGCTCGGATTTCTCGTCCGAGGCGCTCAAGCAGGCGGTGCGCGCGGCCTTCGACATCGCCCGCTTCACGGCCGAGGATCCGGTGGCCGGCCTGCCTGATGCCGAGGACCTGGCCACGCCGGCCGAAGCGGCGCGCGACCTGCAGCTGTTCTTCCCCTGGGACCTGGACGCTCAGCGCGCCGCCGAACTCGCCAAGCGCTGCGAAGACGCGGCGATGGCCACCGACAAGCGCATCACCAACTCCGAAGGCGCGGGCGTGTCGGCGCAGCAGTCGCATTTCTGGGCCGGCAACAGCCGGGGCTTCCGCGGCGGCTATGCCACGTCGCGGCACTACATCTCGGTGTCGCCGATCGCCGGCAAGGGCACGGGCATGCAGCGCGATGCCTGGTACAGCTCGATGCGCGACGCGCGGGAGTTGGCCCAGCCCGAGGCCGTGGGCCGCTATGCGGCCGAGCGTGCGCTGTCGCGGCTGAAATCGCGCAAGGTCGCCACCTGCGAGGTACCGGTGCTGTTCGAGGCGCCGATGGCCAGCGGGCTGCTGGGCGCCTACGTGCAGGCCACCAGTGGCGGCTCTCTTTACCGCAAGGCCAGTTTCCTGCTCGACAGCCTGGGTCGGCGCATCCTGCCCGAACACGTCGACATCGACGAGGATCCGCACCTGCTGCGTGGCAAGGGCAGTGCTCCCTTCGACGACGAGGGCGTGCGCACCAGCGCGCGCAGGGTCGTCGAGTCGGGCGTGGTCTGCAGCTACTTCCTGTCAAGCTATTCGGCGCGCAAGCTGGGGCTGCGCACCACAGGCCATGCCGGCGGATCGCAGAACCTGGCGCTGAAGAGCCGGCACACCCGCCCGGGCGACGACCTCGACGCGATGCTGCGCAAGCTGGGCCGCGGGCTGTTCGTCACCGAGCTGATGGGCCAGGGCGTCAACTACGTCACTGGCGACTACTCGCGCGGCGCCGCTGGCTTCTGGGTGGAAGGCGGGCGCATTGCCTTCCCGGTGCATGAGGTCACCATCGCCGGCAACCTGAAGGACATGTTCCAGGACCTGGCCGCTGTGGGCGCCGACGTCTACACCCAGGGCAGCAAGTCCTCGGGCTCGGTGCTGATCGCGCGCATGAAGCTCGCCGGCAGCTGAGCGCCCGGCGTTAAGCGGCGTTGGCACCACCCCGAATAGGGGCTCACACGCGATGTCGCTCGGGTAAACACCACGCGCCGCCAGGGGGGGCGCTTCTAGAATTTCGCTCGCTTGACATACCCCCTTGTTCATCCTTAAGGAGCCTCGAAACATGGAGCGTCGTAATTTTGTTCGCGGTGCCGGCCTTGCCGGTGTCCTGGCCGCGGGTGCCGCACCGGCCATCGTGCATGCGCAGGCCAACATCCGCTGGCGCATTGCGTCCAGCTTCCCGAAGTCGCTGGACACGCTGTTCGGCGTGTGCGACGTGTTCGCCGCACACATGAAGGACATGAGCGGCGGCAAGTTCATCATCACCACCCATGCGGCCGGCGAGCTGATGCCGGCCTTCGGCGTGCTCGACGGCGTGTCCAACGGCACGGTCGAGATGGCCAATACCGCGCCGTACTACTTCTTCGGCAAGGACCCGACCTACGCGCTCGACTGCGCCATTCCCTTCGGCCTGAATCAGCGCCAGATGAACGCCTGGATGTACGAAGGCAACGGCATGAAGCTGTTCCGCGAGTTCTATGCCAAGGTGAACGTCGTCAACTTCCCGATGGGCAACACCGGTGCGCAAATGGGCGGCTGGTACCGCAAGGAGATCAAGTCGGTGGCCGACCTGAAGGGCCTGAAGTTCCGTGCCGGAGGCTTTGCCGGCAAGGTGCTCGAGCGCCTGGGCGTGGTGCCGCAGAACATCCCTGGCGGCGAGATCTACCAGGCACTGGAAAAGGGCACGATCGATGCCGCCGAATGGGTGGGCCCCTACGACGACCTCAAGCTCGGCTTCAACAAGGTGGCGCCTTTCTATTACTACCCTGGCTGGTGGGAAGGTGGTCCTCAGCTTTCGCTGTACGTCAACCAGAAGTCCTACGACGGCCTGTCGAGCGAGTACAAGGCCATGATCGAAGCCGCGTCCCAGGCCGCGGGCACCGACATGATGGCCAAGTACGACTACCGCAATCCGGCCGCTCTGAAGCAACTGGTGGCGGGCGGCTCGAAGCTGCAGCGTTTCCCGAAGGACGTGATGGACAGCGCGTTCAAGGCGGCGATGGAGGTTTACGCCGAGCTGAACGCCAGCAATCCTGCGTGGAAGAAGATCTACGACGATTACTCGAACTACCGTCGCGACGCGAACCTGTGGTTCCGCTTCACGGAGTCCGCCTTCGACGACTTCATGCAGTCGCAGCGTCTCTGAGTCCGAACCGTCCCGGGAAGCTGGCCCGGGAAAGAAGAAAAGCCCCGCGAGAGCGGGGCTTTTTTTCGGCCTGACGCTCCGGATTGGACCGGGCGCCCCGCCAAGGGGCTACTTCTTGTTCTGATCCTGCTTCAAGGCATCGAGCAGGCCCTTCATCGGGTCGTCCTTCTTCTCGCCGCCTGCTGCCGACGCGGCGCCCTCCGCGGCCGAGTTCTTCTCGATCATCAGCTCCTGCAGCGCCTTGTCGGCATCGATCAGCTCGACCTTCTCGATGCCGCCGGTGACCAGCGTCGGCACCGCGGTCACCACCGCCACCATGATCAGCTGCAGGATGATGAAGGCGATGGAGCCTTTATAGATCTGCGGCGTGGTCACGGCGGGAATCGTTTCGCCCGTGATCCGGTCCTGGTAGTCGGTCTTTGCGGCCACGCTGCGCAGGTAGAACAGCGCGAAGCCGAAGGGCGGCGTCAGGAACGAAGTCTGCAGGTTCATGGCTACGATCACGCCGAACCAGATCAGCGTCATCTCCGGCGGCGTGCCCGGCGGCAGCAGCTCGCCGAGCATCTTGTCGGCCACCGGCGCCAGGATCGGGATCACGATGAAGGCGATCTCGAAGAAGTCGATGAAGCAGCCGAGGATGAAGATGAGGATGTTGACGACGATGAGGAAACCAATGGCTCCTCCCGGCATGCCGTCGAACAGGTGTTCGACCCAGATGTGGCCGTCGGCGGCGTTGAAGGTGAAGCTGAACACCGTCGAGCCAACCAGGATGAAGAGCACGAAGCAGGACAGCCTGGCGGTGCTGTCCAGCGCCTGCACCAGCAGGGGCAGGTTCAACCGACCGCGACCCACGGCCATGATCAGCGCGCCGACCGCACCCATCGCGCCGCCTTCGGTGGGCGTGGCGATGCCCAGGAAGATGGTGCCCAGCACCAGGAAGATCAGCACCAACGGCGGAATCAGCACGAAGGTGACCTGCTCGGTCAGGCGCGACAGCAGGCCAATCTTGAATATGCGGTTTACCAGCGCCAGCGCCAGTGCCAGCATCGAGGCCACGGTCATCGACAGAATGACGATCTCATCACCTGGGGCGGGCAGCTGCCGCTCGATCATCGGGTTGATGACCGACTGGTGCACGCGCGACCAGGCCCAGCCGGCGACGGCACACATCGCGAAAAGCACCAGCAGCGAACGGTGGCCGCTGGTGCCGTTGGGTTCACGGTAGATGCGCGCCTCTACGGGCAGTGCGGGCACCCAGGACGGCCGGACCAAGGCCACGACGACCACGAACAGCAGGTACAGGCCCACGAGCAGCAGCCCCGGGATCAGCGCGCCGGCGTACATGTCGCCGACCGAGCGGCCGAGCTGGTCGGCCAGCACGATCAGCACCAGCGACGGCGGGATCGCCTGCGCCAGCGTGCCCGACGCGGTGATCGCGCCGGTGGCGATGCTGCGGTTGTAGCCGTAGCGCAGCATGATCGGCAGCGAGATCAGCCCCATGCTGATGACCGCCGCGGCGACCACGCCGGTGGTGGCGGCGAGCAGCGCACCCACCAGGATCACCGCGATGGCCAGGCCGCCGCGCACCGGGCCGAAGACCTGCCCCACCGTCTCGAGCAGGTCCTCGGCCATGCCGGAGCGCTCGAGGATGATGCCCATCAGCGTGAAGAAGGGGATCGCCAGCAGCGTGTCGTTCTGCATGATGCCGAACACGCGCTGCGGCAGCGCCTGGAACATGGTGGCGCCGAACAGGCCGGCCTCCATGCCGATGAAGCCGAACAGCAGCCCGGTCGCGGCCAGGCCAAAGGCCACCGGAATGCCCGACAGCAGGAAGACGAACAGCCCCGCGAACATCAGCGGGACGAAGTTCTGGGCGAGCCAGGTGGTTTCCATTCAGCGGCCTCCAGCCTGCTTCTTCGCGGCCTCGGCGGCCAGTTCCTCGGCGAGCAGTTCTTCGTCGGACTTGGTCGTCTCGACGCTGATCGGCTCGGCGATCAGGCCGCGCAGGAAGGCGATGCGCTTGATCAGCTCGGACAGCGACTGCAGCAGCAGGATCGAAAAGCCCACCGGTACCAGCAGGTACACCGGCCAGCGGATCAGCCCGCCGGCATTCGACGACACCTCGCCGCTGGTCCAGGCGTTGACGAAGAAGGGCCAGCTGAGCACGATCAGGATCAGGCACAGCGGTATGACGAAGACCACGATTCCGAGGATGTCGATGATGGCGTTGGTGCGCTTGGACAGCTTGGTCGCGATGAAGTCGATGCGCACGTGCGCGTTGCGCAGGAAGGCATAGCCGGCGCCGAGCATGAACACGGCGGCGAACAGGTACCACTGGATCTCGAGATAGGCATTCGAGCCGATGCTGAAGGCCTTGCGCATGATGGCGTTGCCCGCGCTGATGAGCACGGTGATCAGCACCAGCCAGCGGATCAGCTTGCCGATCAGCTCGCTGAAGCCATCGACCGCGCGTGAAAAGCCCAACAAGGCCGACATGGGGAATCCTCCGGTGCTTGCCTCGACCTCGGGCCTGGCGGCCCGTCCTACCGGAGGCAGTGCGGGATTCTAGGCATTGGCCCTCGTTGGGAATCGAGTAGTTTCCGCAATGAGCGGGCCTTGCCGCCCGCAGGCGGCAGGGCGCTCAGCGCAGCGCCTGGGCAGCCTGGTACAGCCGGGCCGAACGTGCGCCCGAGCGGCAGAACAGCAGCATCGGCCGGGGCAGCTGGGCGCAAAGTTCGGCGAAGGTGGCGATCTGTTCCGGCGACTGGTAGGCGCTGCTGACCGGCAGGTGGCGGTACTCCAGCCCGGCGGCCCGTGCCGCGGCCTCGATCATGGCGCTGGTCGGCTGGCCGGGACCCTCTTCGAAATCAGGCCGGTTGTTGACCACGCTGCGAAAACCCGAGCGCGCCAACTCGGCCATGGCCTCGGGTTGCAGTTGCGGGGCGACGCAGACTTCGGCGTCGATGGCCTGGATGGCAAGCGAAGGATTCATGGTCGCGAGCTTACTTCGACAGAGCCTGCTTCACAGCGGCCGATACCGATGCCATGTCGGCCTTGCCGGCCAGCTGGGCCTTGGCGGCGCCCATGACCTTGCCCATGTCTCCCGGCTCCGAGGCGCCGAGCGCGGCCACGATGCCGGCCACCGCTGCAGCCACCTCGCCGGCGCCCAGGCGCTGCGGCAGGTAGGCTTCTAGCACCTTGATCTCTGCGCTTTCCCGCGCCGCCAGGTCGCTGCGGCCGCCCTGTTCGAAGGCGACGATCGAGTCCTTGCGCTGCTTGATCAGCTTGTCGACCAGGCCGATCACCGCGGCGTCGTCAAGCTCGATGCGCTCATCCACCTCGCGCTGCTTGCAGGCGGCCAGCAGCATGCGGATGGTGGACAGCCGCTCGGCGTCCTTGGCCCGCATCGCGGCCTTCATGTCTTCGGTGATGCGCTCTTTCAGGCTCACGACGGGCTCTCTGGAGAAACGAACAAGCCCGCAGCGATAGCGCGCAGCGGGCTCGTCGGCGGGCGGCGCGTGCCGCTCAGAACAGTTTCTTGGGCAACTGCATGCTGCGCACGCGCTTGTAATGGCGCTTCACGGCAGCAGCCTTCTTGCGCTTGCGCTCGGAGGTCGGCTTCTCGTAGAACTCGCGCGCGCGCAACTCGGTCAGCAGGCCGATCTTCTCGATCGTGCGCTTGAAACGGCGCAGGGCGACATCGAAGGGCTCGTTTTCTTTGACGCGAATCGTGGTCATGAAACCTCGGGAACTTTCTGTGCGATGCTGTGCGGTGCTTGCCCGGCAGAACCCCCGGGCGGAAAAGCCCGCAATTCTAGCGCGAAAGGCCGGCGCTGGACAATTCGGTCGGCCGGCCGGCCCGCAACGCCCGGGCACAGGCCGCCGCGCTGGACCAGGCCCACTGGAAGTTGTATCCGCCCAGCCAGCCGGTCACGTCGACCACCTCGCCGATGAAATGCAGTCCGCGCACCCGCCGGCTCTGCAAGTCATTGCCCTGCAGCTCGCGCGTATCCACGCCACCCAGCGTGACCTCGGCCTTGCGCCAGCCCTCGCTGCCGTCCGGCGAAATCCGCCAGTGGCACAGGCTGGCGGCGAGCGCGACCAGGTCGCGGTCGCGTACCTGCGGCATCGGCAGCGCAGCATCCAGCCCGCGCGTGTGCAGCCACTGTTCGGCCAGTCGCTGCGGCAGGTACAGCGCCAGCTGGTTGCCGAGCTGCCGCCGCGACTGCGCCTTGTCCCGGCGCAGCGCCTCGCCCAGGTCCAGCGATGGCGCCAGGTCAATGTGCAGCGGACTGCCTTCGCGCCAGTAGCTGGAGGCCTGCAGCACGGCCGGGCCGCTGAGGCCGCGGTGTGTGAACAGCAGGTCCTCGACGAAACGCTGCCGCGAGTTGCCGGCTCCGGCCTCGATGCCCACCTCCAGCGACACCCCGGCCAGCGCCGTGAAGGGCGCCCAGGCGGCGGTCGCGAAGGTCAGCGGCACCAGTCCGGGCCGCGGCTCGACCACGCCGTGCCCGAACTGGCGCGCCAGCCGAAAGCCGAAGTCAGTGGCGCCGATCTTTGGCACGGACAGTCCGCCCGTGGCCACCACCAGCTGCGGTGCGCAGACGCCGCCGCGAGCCGTGTCGAGCTCGAAGCCGGTCTGGGTCTGCCGCACCTGCTGCACGGCGCAGGGTTGCCAGTGCTGCACCGCACCGAGCGCGCATTCGGCGCGCAGCATCGTGATGATCTGTTCGGCCGAGCCGTCGCAGAACAGCTGGCCACGGTGCTTTTCGTGGAAGGCGATGCCGTGCCTGCGTACCAGCGCGATGAAATCTTCAGGCGAGTAGCGTGCCAGCGCCGATCGGCAGAAGGCCGGGTTGGCGGACAGGAACTGGCCGGGGCCGCAATCGCGGTTGGTGAAGTTGCAGCGCCCGCCGCCAGAGATGCGGATCTTCTCGCCCACGCTGGCCGCATGGTCGAGCAGCAGCACGCGCAGGCCGCGTTGGCCCGCAATGCCTGCACAGAACAGCCCGGCGGCGCCGGCGCCGAGCACGATGGCGTCAAACTCTTGCATCAGCGGACATTCTGCGCGCCAGCAGCCGCGCCCGCGTTCGCCATCTGGTCCCGGCGGCTTACCATAGGCAACGCGTTCAATCTAGGGGGAAATGCCCCGCATCGGCAATCGCTGCTTGATCTGTGCCGCGGCATGAACCAATATCACAATGCGTCGACCGGCTATGCGGTTTGACAGGGCCATCGACCAGGAGAGTGCCCGATTCATGTACCTCCCGTCCAAGCTGAACATGCCCGACCGGGCAAGTGACGCCGAAGCTGGCTTGGCCTCGGTGTGGGCCGACGTGCTCGATGCCTGGACGATGCGGCAAGGCGCGTTGCTGGCCATCAAGGACGCTGCCACGGGCCGCTACGAACACGTCAACGAGGCGATGGCCTGCTTCCTCGGGCGCAAGGCGGCGGACATCCAGGGCCGCAGCGATGCCGAACTGGTCGATCCGGCCCTGGCCACGGCATGGCGGGCCGCGGAGCAGACCGCTCTGGCGCAGGCCCAGCCGTTGGCCAGCGAGCATCGCTTCGAGTGGGCGGGTGCCCGGCACGACTACGCCGTGCTGCGCCTGGCCAGCCGGGCCGGGGCGACGGGCCGGCGCTGGCTTTGCAGTGTCTGGACCGACCTGGGCCCTCAGCGCCAGAAGGATGCCCAGTTGCGTGCCGCGCTCGAGCAGCTCGAGCAGCAGCAGCGTGCCAACGAGAAGCTGCGCCTTGAACTGGCCGACCAGGGCCTGCGCGACCGAGCGACCGGCCTGTACACCCGGCCGCACTTCGACGACCAGTTGCGTCGCGAGGTCGACCTTTCGACTCGCGAGCACCGTGAGTTCGCGATGGTGCTGATCGAGATCGACCCATTCGCCGGCCGCGTGCGCGACCTGGGCCCGCCTGCCGAGTCCCGCATCTACGAGGCCATGGGGCGGCTGCTGCGCGGCAACACGCGCGCGATGGATGCATCCTGCCGCCTCGACGAGCGTCTCTTTGGCGTGCTGCTGTCGGGGGTGGGGTTGGCCACAGCGCATTCGCGCATGGAAGGCTTGCGGCGCCAGTGTGCAGCGCAGATCGTCGTGCTAGACGGACAGGAGCTGGGCTTCAGCGTGTCGATGGGCGTGGCCAGCTACCCGCACTCCGCCTCATCGCAGCAGGATCTGCGGGGCGCCTGCGAAGCCGCGCTGGCTGAGGCGCGGCGCCGCGGCGGCAACCACCTGACGCTGGCCAGCATCCGCTTCGAGGCCGGCTGAACCGACAGCGCAGCCTCGGTCAGCGCGCGCTGAAGGCGCGGTACAGCATGTACGCCGCCAGGCAGAACAGCACCAGCGCGAAGCGCTGTTTCAGCCGCACGACGTTGGTGCCATGGGCCGCGCGCGCGCCCAGTGGGGCCATGATGACGCTGGCCAGCGACACGATCAGCAGCGCCGGCAGATACAGGTAGCCGAGGGCCCCGGGCAAGGCGCTGGGCAGGTTCCAGCCGCTGATCAGGTAGCCGGCTGTGCTGGACAGCGCCACCGGGAAGCCCAGCGCGGCACTGGTGGCCACCACCTGGTGCATCGGCACGTTGCACCAGGCCATGAAAGGTGAGGCGACGAATGCGCCTCCGGCGCCCACCAGCCCCGACAGCAGGCCGATGCCGCTGCCCAGCGCCATCTGTCCGGGAAGCCCGGGCATCTGCCGGGTCGGGCGGGGCTGGCGGTTGCGCAGCATCTGCAGCGCCGAAAAGCCGATGAACAGCGCGAACACCAGGGCCAGTTGCGGGCCCTTGATCAGCGCGAACACGCCAGCGCCCGCCACCAGCCCGCCGGCGACGATGCCCGGAGCGATGCCGAGCGCCAGGTCCCAGCGCACGGCACCGCGGCGGTGATGCGCGCGCACGCTGGACAAGGAGGTGAAGATGATCGTGGCCATCGAGGTGGCGATGGCCATCTTGATGGCCAGGTCGTCGGGCACGCCCTTGTTCGTGAGGATGAAGGTCATGAAGGGCACCTGCATCATGCCGCCACCCACGCCCAGCATGCCGGCGAGAAAGCCTGTGCACATGCCCAGCGCGACCAGTTCGGCCGCCAGCCAGGGATCGACAGGCATCAGCGCGCCAGCAAGCGGCCCACTGCGCGCCACTCCTGCGGCGTCACCGGCGTGATCGACAGCCGGTTTCCCGGCGCCAGCACCCGCATCGACGCCAGCTCGGGCGCGGCGCGCATCTCGCGCAGCGACAGCAGCCGCGTCTTGCGCGTCAGCGCCACATCGATTTGCAGCCAGCGCGGCTTGTCGCGGCCGGCCTTTGGGTCATGGTAGGTGCTTTGCGGGTCGAACTGCGTGACGTCGGGGCAAGGCTTGCCGGCGATGCGCGCCAAGCCGGCCACGCCGGGCTCTGGGCAGGACGAGTGATAGAACAGCACGCCATCGCCGACGCTCATTTCGTCGCGCATGAAGTTGCGCGCCTGGTAGTTGCGCACACCGGTCCACGGCAGCACCTGTCCGGGTGCGGCTGCCAGATCATCGATCGAAGCCTCGGCGGGCTCGCTCTTCATCAGCCAGTAGCGCGGCATCGGTGGCAGTCGGAATTGGGTGTCCGCCGCGAGCCGCGAGCCGCATGCCTGAACCCAGGTGAAGTTCAGGTGGGCGAGGTCAGCATGGCTTCGGGTTCATCTGACGCGAGACGATCACACCAGCCACGCGATGTTCCAAGCCCTTGCTCAGAGAGCATCGGTTCAAGGACATATAGGACTCGCGCGAACGCGACGGACGGCCTCATTCTAGGGCCGGCAGGCGCTGCCATGTGCAGCGGATGTCACAGTAGTTGGCCGTCGTTGCCCAGTGCCGCATCGACGCGGCGGATCAGCGAGTCGAGTTCGGCATCGTCGCCCCGGCCATCGCTCCGGGTTTCGTCCTGGCGCGGCGCCGGTGCAGCGCCGCGTGGCGGCCGATCGGCCAGCTGGTAGGCCAAGTTCAGCGCTGCGAGCACGGCGATGCGCTCGCGTGCCTTGACCTTGCCTGCATCGTGGATGGCGCTCATTTCGCGGTCGACGCTGGCCACTGCCGCGCTGAGCAGCGCCTCGCCGCCGTCGGGGCAGCCGAGGATGTAGCTCTGGCCGAGGATGGTGACTTCGCGCTGCTTCATTCGGCGGCACCACTTGCGCTGCTGTTGGCAGGCAGCCGCTCCAGCAGCACGTCGATGCGCGCTCGCGCCGCGCTCAACCTCGAGCGCAGGTTATCGCGTTCGGTCTGCAGTGCCGCCACCTGCTGCTCGAGCAAGGTGTTCGTGCGTTTGAGCTCCTCATGCCGCAGCAAGAGTCTTTCGACACGTTCGGCTAGGACGTCGAGCTTGGACATGGCGGATGCGGCACAGGCCACCCAATTGTAGGGTCGTGTCCGCGCGGCCGCGGCTTTCGGGCGCGTCAATTCGCCACGCTGCCGGCAGCGGCGTGGTCGCAGCAGTCAGCCACGCTGCATCGCTCGCACTGCGGTCGTCGGGCCAGACAGACGTAGCGGCCGTGCAGTATCAGCCAATGGTGCGCATGGGTTCGGTAGCGTTCGGGCACGCGTCGCTGCAGGCCAAGCTCCACCTCGAGCGGCGTGCGTCCGGGCGCCAGTCCGGTACGGTTGGCGACGCGATGGACGTGAGTGTCTACTGCGAAGGTGGCCTCGCCAAAGGCGACGTTGAGCACCACGTTGGCGGTCTTGCGGCCCACGCCGGGCAGCGCCTGCAGGGCCTCCAGGCTGCGCGGCACCTCGCCGCCATGCTGCTCGATCAGCAACCGGCAGGTCGCGATCAGGTTGCGTGCCTTGGTGCGGTACAGCCCAATGGTGCGGATGTAGGGCTCCAGGCCGTCGACGCCCATCGAAAGCATGCGCCGGGGCGTGCCGGCCACCGCGAACAGCCGCCGGGTGGCCTTGTTGACGCCGACGTCGGTGGCCTGGGCCGACAGCAGCACCGCGGCCAGCAGCTCGAACACGCTGCTGAACTCGAGCTCGGTCACCGGCTGCGGGTTGGCTGCCGAAAGGGTGGCAAAGAAGCGCTCGACTTGGTCGTCGGTCATGAATTGGGCAGCTTGCCGGCGCAGGACGATGGACGCGCCGTATCAGGATTCTCGCGCGGCTCTGGCTCGGGCGATTGCCGCCTCGATCACCGCCCGCTTGCGTTCCAGCAACTGCGGGTCGGTGATCAGCGACTGGCCCTGCAGGTCCGCCAGCTTAGCCTGGGCCTTGGCGGCCAGGCGTTCGTCGTTTTCGCGCTTCTCGCGCTCGGTTCGCAGTCGGTGAAATGCGTAGCGTTGGCGCGCTGCCTGTGCCTGCTGTGCGCTCCAGGCGTCCCAGCCAGTGAGCGTGCCGCTGACTTCGACCATGCTGATGCAATCCACCGGGCATACAGGCAGGCACAGGTCGCAGCCGGTGCACAGCTCGTCGATGACGGTGTGCATCTGCCTGGATGCGCCGACGATGCAGTCCACCGGGCAGGCCTGGATGCACAGCGTGCAGCCGATGCACCAGTCCTCGTCGATGACCGCCAGGCGTCGCGGCGATTCCGCGCCGCGCCCGGGATCCAGCGGCAGGGCCTGCCGGCCTGTCAACAGTGCCAGGCGCGCGATGCCTTCGGCTCCGCCTGGCGGGCAGCGGTTGATGTCTACCTCGCCTTCGGCCATGGCCTGGGCATAGGCCCGGCAATCGGGAAAGCCGCAGCGCGTGCACTGTGTCTGCGGCAACAGCGCGTCGAGCGCGTCCACACGCTGCTTTAGCGCATCGGCGTCCGCGGCGGCGGTGGCATTCACCGCGGGATCATGCCTAGCGTCGGCGGGACGCCGCGGCTGAGGTCTTTGCAGCGGCGGCCTTGGCGGCGCCGCGCGCACGGGATCCGGTGGCGCTGGCCCACGCCGGCCTGCTGTGGTCGACGGGCTTAACCCCTGTCTCGTAGTCGGCGATGAAGGAGCGAACCCTCGGGTAGACCATTTCGCGCCATCGGCGGCCGGAGAAGATGCCGTAGTGCCCGGCACCCTCGGCGTCGTAGTGGAAACGGTGCTCGGCAGGGATGCCGCTGCAAAGGTCGTGCGCGGCCTTGGTCTGCCCGGCCCCGGAGATGTCGTCGAGCTCGCCTTCAATCGTCAGCAGCGCGGTGTGGCGGATGTCCTGCGGCCGCACCGGCTGCCCTTCGACGACCCAGCTGCCGTTGACCAGCGCGAACTCCTGAAACACCTT
>JBEIHU010000079.1:0-16829 GCA_040381175.1 Burkholderiaceae bacterium | reverse complement strand
TGCGGACGCAGTTCGCCTTCTTCGGGATTGCCGCTGCCCACAAGCACGAAGCGCGCCGGATGGCGCACCGACAGGCCCTCGCGCTCGACCACGTTCTCGCCCGAGGCGGCCACGTCGATCAGCAGGTCGACCAGGTGGTCCTCCAGCAGGTTGACCTCGTCGATGTACAGGAAGCCGCGGTGCGCCCGCGCCAGCAGCCCCGGCTCGAAGGCCTTGACTCCCTGGGTCAGCGCTCGCTCCAGGTCGAGCGCGCCGACCACGCGGTCTTCGGTGGCGCCCAGCGGCAGGTCGACCACCGGCACCGGCACCAGGTGGGTCTTCGGCTTGGCTTTAGCCTTGAGCGCGGCGCAGTCCTCGCAGCGCGCCGTCGTGTCGGCCGGGTCGCAGGCATAGCGGCAGCCGACCAGCGCGCGCATCGGCGGCAGCAGCGCGGCCAGCGCGCGCACCGCGGTGCTCTTGCCGGTGCCGCGGTCGCCGAAGACCAGCACGCCGCCGATGCGCGGGTCTACCGCCGCAGCCAGGATGGCCAGCTTCATTTCGTCCTGGCCGACGATGGCGGAAAAGGGAAAGGCCAGCGCCATCTCAGTTCACTCTTTCTTCATCGGCGGCACGGCGGCGCGCGCGGCGCACCGCGAAGAAGGCCAGGACGGCCAGCGCCGGCACGGAGATGCCGACGAGCAGATCGGGCTCGAAGCGCCAGCCGCCGGCCCTGATGCCCCTGGCCAGGTAACCCAGCAGGCCGGCCATGTAGTAGACGATGGCCGCCACCGACAGCCCTTCCACCGTCTGTTGCAGGCGCAGCTGCAGCCGCGCGCGCCGGTCCATCGAGGACAGCAGCGCCTGGTTCTGCCGCTCGCGCGCGATGTCCACCCGCGTGGACAGCAGGTTGCTGGCGCGCGCGATGCGCTCGGACAGGCCGTGCAGCCGCGATTCGGCAGTCTGGCAGGTGGCAACCGCCGGCGTGAAGCGCCGCGCCATGAACTCCTCGATGGTCTGCAGCCCCGGCAGGCGCGACTCCCGCAGTTCTGCGATCCGCCGGGTCACCAGCTCGAAATAGGCGCGGCAGGCGCCAAAGCGAAACTGGCTGGCCGCCAGCCCGCTCTCGACCTCTGCCGCCAGGCGCGTCAGCTGGTGAAGCAGGTCTTCGTCGTTGCCCTGCCCCTGGGCCAGGCCATCGGTCAGCTGTGCCAGTTCGCGCTCGATGGCCAGCATGCGCGGGGTCTGCTGGCGCGCGATCGGCAAGGCCAGCAGCGCCAGCAGGCGATAGGCCTCGATCTCCACCAGCCGCTGCAGCGTGCGCCCGGCCTGCCCTTGCGTCAGGCCGCGGTCCAGCACCAGCCAGCGCGAGAAGCCGTCCTCGTGGATGCGGAAGTCGGTGTACACCGCGCCGGCGCCTTCGGCAATGCTCGAGCCGGCCACGCCATGGCCTCCAAAATGCCCGGCCAGCGTGCCGGCATCCAGGTCCATGTCCTGGCCGCGGACGATGTCCACGTGCGCTGCGGCAATGGTGCGGCCAGGTACCGCCGACAGCCAGTCGGCCGGCATCAGCGCGGCCGCCACTTCGGCGAAGGGCCGCGAGGCCGCGTCGGGGGCGGTGATCATGTAGCCGGAGAACTCCCCATGGCGCTCCCACTTGAACCGCAGCGCGCCCAGATTGGCGCGAAAGTGCGTGGCACCCGCAGGCGGCGGCGCGATGGCGTAGCGCTCGCACAGCGATTGCAGGTGCGCCAGCTCGCGAGGGCGGTCGTCGCCATCGATGAGCACCGCGATGTAGCTGGCACGCGCCGGCGCCGCAAGGGTCTCGGGCGGGCGGGCATGCACCTCCTCGGCCATGGCAAAGCGGTCGGCGTGGTTGGGCGGAAAGATCGGCGGCGTCACTTTGGGTCGTCCTGCTGCGGCTTGGCGCCGCGCCGGCCCGCGAAGTATGTCACCCCGTACCGACACCTGACGCCGTCAATCACCGCCATGGCCGGATCGCGCCAGCCGCACACACCCGCAGGCGGCGGGCCTCACCATAACCCACGGCGGCCGGCCGCGTCGCGCAGGTGCCAGCCTGCCCAAGGGACTTGCGGCTAGCATGCTCCGGAGTTTTCTCCACAGGCTCGAGATGGACACTGTCACTCGCTACCCGCATGTCTTCAGCCCGCTGGACCTGGGCTTCACCACGCTGAAGAACCGCATCCTGATGGGCTCGATGCACACTGGCCTGGAAGAGGCCCCCGACGGCTTTGCGCGCATGGCCGCCTACTACGCCGAGCGCGCGCGCGGCGGCGTCGGCATGATCATCACCGGCGGCATCCCGCCGAACGAGGAAGGCGGCCTGGGCAGCAAGCTTTCCACGCCTGCCGAGGCAGCACAGCACCGGCTGATCACCGAAGCCGTGCATGCCGCCGACGCTTCAGTGAAGATCGTCATGCAGATCCTGCACACTGGCGCGCTGGCCGGCACGCCGGCCTGCGTGGCGCCGTCGCCGGTGAAGTCGCGCATCGGCCGCTTCACGCCGAACGAGCTGGACGAGGCCGGCATCGAAAAGCAGCTGGTCGACTTCGCCAACTGCGCGGCGATGGCAAAACTGGCCGGCTACGACGGTGTCGAGATCATCGGCTCGGCCGGCTACCTGCTGTCCACCTTC
The DNA here is from genome assembly GCA_040381175.1 of Burkholderiaceae bacterium. Classification (GTDB taxonomy): domain Bacteria; phylum Pseudomonadota; class Gammaproteobacteria; order Burkholderiales; family Burkholderiaceae_C; genus Rubrivivax. Next base: position 14,197 of record JBEIHU010000079.1, on the reverse strand, counting down.
CTGGTGCAGAAGACGAATCTGCGCACTGACCGCTGGGGCGGCCCGTGGGAAAACCGCATGCGCTTCCCTGTGGAGGTGGTGAAGCGCGTGCGCGCCGCGGTGGGCGAACGCTTCCTCGTCGTCTTCCGCATCGCCGCGATGGACATGCTCGAAGGCGGCCTGGCCTGGAACGAGATCGTCTCGCTCGGCCATGCGGTGGTGGAGGCCGGCGCCAACATCGTCAGCACCCATTTCTGCTGGCACGAGGCGCCGGTGCCGACGATCGCCACGATGGTGCCGCGCGCGGCCTTCGCGCAGGTGACGGGCCGGCTGCGCCGCGAGCTGAAGGTGCCGATGATCACGAGCAACCGCATCAATATGCCGCAGGTGGCCGAGGACGTGCTGGCCCGCGGCGACGCCGACCTGGTGTCGATGGCCCGGCCGATGCTGGCCGACCCCGATCTGGTGAACAAGGCGCGAGAGGGCCGCGAGGACGAGATCAACACCTGCATCGGCTGCAACCAGGCCTGCCTGGACCACACCTTCGGCGGTCGGCTGCAGGTCAGCTGCCTGGTCAACCCGCGCGCCTGCAACGAGACGCGGCTGAACTACCTGCCCACGACCGTGCGCAAGCGCATCGCCGTGGTCGGGGCCGGCCCGGCGGGGCTGGCCTTCGCCACCACCGCGGCGCAGCGCGGCCACATCGTGACGCTGTTCGAGGCCGGCGCCGAGATCGGCGGGCAGTTCAACCTGGCCAAGCGCATCCCCGGCAAGGAAGAGTTCCACGAGACGCTGCGCTACTACCGCACCATGCTGGCAAAGCTGGGCGTGGCACAGCGGCTGAACACCCGCGTCGAGCCCGCGGCGCTGCAGCTCGAAGGCTTCGATGAGGTCATCGTGGCGACCGGCATCGAGCCGCGCAAGCCCGACATCCCCGGCATCGACCATCCGATGGTGGTGCCCTACGTCGACGTGATCCTCGGCCGCAGGCCGGTCGGCAAGCGCGTGGCCATCATCGGCGCCGGCGGCATCGGCTTCGACGTGGCTGAACTGGTCTCGCACCAGGGCACCTCGGGCGCGCTGGACATCGACGTGTTCGCGCGCGAGTGGGGCATCGACTTCGAGAACCACCCGCGCGGCGGCGTCACCGGCGTGGTGCCGCAGGTGGCCCGCGCCGACCGCGAGGTGATCCTGCTGCAGCGCAAGGCCGAGGCCCTGGGCAAGGCGCTGGGCCGCACCACCGGATGGACGCACCGCATGGTGCTGCAGCGCCGCGGCGTGCAGATGATCGGCGGCGTCGAGTACCTGAAGATCGACGATGCCGGGCTGCATGCGCGCGTCAACGGCGAGCCGCGGCTGTTCGCGGTGGACACGGTGATCGTCTGCGCCGGCCAGACTCCGCAGCGCAGCCTGTACGACGCGCTGCAGGCCGCGGGCATGAGGGCGCACTTGGTGGGCGGCGCCTTCGAGGCTGCCGAGTTGGACGCCAAGCGCGCCATCGACCAGGCCAGCCGGCTGGCGGCGGAGGTTTGAGGGTGTCGCACCAGCCGAAGCTGCATCACCTCGACATCCGTGGCCTGAGCCTCGCCTGCCACGAATGGCGCGCCGCGCTGCGCGTCAGTTCGCCGACGCTGTGGATGGTGCACGCCACCGGCTTCCATGGCCGGGTGTGGGATCAGGTGATCCACCAGCTGCCCGGCCACCACGTGATCGCGGTGGACCAGCGCGGCCACGGCCGCAGCGGCGGCACCGGCTTCGACAGCTGGGCCGATTTCGGCCGCGACCAGGCCGCCATGCTGGAGGCGCTGGACATCAAGGACGCGGTCGGCATCGGCCACAGCATGGGCGCGCACGCGCTGGTGCAGGCCGCGGCCTTCGCGCCGGGGCGGCTGCGCCAGCTGGTGCTGGTGGACCCGGTCATCCGCGGTCCGGCCGACTACCACCAACCGCTGCCACCGCCGGGTACGCTGCACCCTTCGGCGCAGCGCAAGAACCGCTTCGCTTCGGTGCAGGAGATGTTCGATCGCTTCATCGACCGGCCGCCTTATTCGGTGTTCGATACGCAGGCGCTCCACGACTATTGCCAGCATGCCCTGAAGCCCGCCGCCGACGGGCAGGGTTTCGAGCTGGCCTGCGCACCGGGCTTCGAAGGCCGCGTGTACCCCAGCGCGCTGGGCAATCCTGGCGTCTACGCCAGCATCCGCGCGCTGGACATCCCCGTGCTGGTGCTGCGCGCCCGGCCGCAGGACCCGGGCGTCAAGCCCTGGGACCCGCTGGGCACACCCACCTATGCGCAGCTGGCGCAGGAGTTCCGCCACGGCCGCGACCTGCAGCTGCTGGACAAGACGCACATGCTGCCGATGGAAGACCCGGCACTGACCGCGCGGCTGATCGCCCAGGCCATGTCCGAAGTCGATGCCGCGGGGGCGGCGCCCTGAACGGCACCCTGCCCCGCCCCTGGAAGGCCCTGCGATGAGCTGGAAGCCCGAATTGGACGAACTGGCGCGCCGCGAGGCCATGGCCGCGCAGATGGGCGGCGCCGACAAGGTGAAGCGCCAGCACGACGCCGGGCGGCTGACGGTGCGCGAGCGCATCCACCGCCTGCTGGACAGCGGCAGCTTCCACGAGGTGGGCGCGCTGTCCGGCAGCGGCGATTACGACGATGCCGGTGCTTTGAAAGGCGTGACGCCGGCCAACTGCGTGTTCGGCCGCGGCCGCATCGATGGCCGGCCGGTGGTGGCGGTCGGCGACGACTTCACGGTGCGCGGCGGCTCGGCCGATGCGTCCATCGCCAACAAGCCGCTGATGGCCGAGGACATGGCGGCCGAGTTCCGCCTGCCGATCGTGCGCATCATCGAAGGCTCGGGCGGCGGCGGCTCGGTCAAGACCATCGAGACCACCGGCGCGTCCAACCTGCCTGGCGGCATTGGCACGACCAAGGGCTTCTGGCGCATGACGGCCAACCTGGCCGAGGTGCCGGTGGTCGGGCTGGGCTTGGGCTCGGTGGCCGGGCTGGGCGCGGCGCGGCTGGCATCCACGCATTTCTCGGTGATGACCAGGAATTCCGCGATGTTCGTCGCCGGCCCACCGGTGGTGGCCCGGCTGGGCCAGGCGCTGGACAAGCAGGAGCTCGGCGGCGCCGACATCCAGACGCGCAGCGGCGCCATCGACACCGCCGTCGACAGCGAGGACGAAGCCTTCGAATGCGCGCGGCGTTTCCTGTCCTACCTGCCGCCGTCGGTGCACGCGCTGCCGCCGGTGCTGCCCTGCGGCGACGACCCGCAGCGCGCCGACGAGATGCTGATGAGCGCGGTGCCGCGCGACCGGCGCAAGGTCTACAAGATGCGGCCGATCATCGAGGCGGTGGTCGACCTTGGCAGCTTTTTCGAGATGGGCCGCAACTTCGGCCGCTCGATCATCACCGGGCTGGCGCGGCTGGGTGGCCAGCCGGTGGCGCTGCTGGCCAGCGACCCCTACCACTACGGCGGCGCCTGGAGCGCCGAGGCCTGCCAGAAGGTGGTGCGCCATCTCGACCTGGCCGAGACCTTCCACCTGCCGGTGGTCTACCTGATGGACTGCCCGGGCTTCATGATTGGGCTGGAGGCCGAGCGCAGCGCCACCATCCGCCATGGCGTGCGCGCGATGGCGGCGATGAACCAGAGCACGGTGCCGTGGTGCACGGTGATCGTGCGCAATGCCTTTGGCGTGGCTGGCGCCGCGCACCAGCCGGCCGGCCGCTTCTCGCTGCGCTATGCGTGGCTGTCGGCCACCTGGGGCAGCCTGCCGCTGGAGGGCGGCATCGAGGCCGCCTACCGCGCCGAGATCGACGCCGCGTCCGACCCCAAGGCCAAGCTGGCCGAGATCGAGGATCGGCTGAACGGGCTGCGTTCGCCCTTCCGCAGCGCCGAGCGCTTCTGGGTCGAGGAGATCATCGACCCGAGGCGCACGCGCGCGCTGCTGTGCGAGTTTGCGCAGCTGGCCGAGCCGCTGCGCAGCCCCGGCCCCGCGCGCTTTGCGATGCGGCCTTGAACCCGCCAGGACCACCCGGATGAAGACCCTCACCCTCCACGCCGACGTTGCCGGCAGCGTCTGGAAGATCGAGGTCGCCGTCGGCGACAGCGTCGAGGCCGACCAGGACCTGCTGATCCTGGAATCGATGAAGATGGAGATTCCCGCCACCGCGCCGCAGGCCGGCGTGGTGCGCCACATCCTGGTTGCACCGGGCGAGACCATCGCCGAGGGCCAGGGCCTGCTGATCCTGGAATGCCACTGAGCGCCCCACCCTATGACCCACAAGCTCTTCACGCCGCTGACCCTGGGGCCGCTGACGCTGCAGCACCGCGTGGTGATGGCGCCGCTGACGCGCATGCGCGCCAGCCCCGACGGCAACGTGCCGACGGCGCTGAACGCGCTGTACTACGCCCAGCGCGCCACGCCCGGCAGCCTGCTGATCGCCGAGGCCACGCCGGTGTCCTGGCAGGGCCATGGCCACCCCAACGTGCCGGGCATCCACACCGCCGCGCAGGTCGAGGGCTGGCGCCGCGTGACCGAGGCGGTGCACGAGCGCGGTGGCTTCATCTTCCTGCAGCTGTGGCACACCGGGCGCGTGTCGCATTCCAGCCACCAGAAGGACGGTGCGGCGCCGGTCGGCCCGTCGGCCATTGCCGCGCAGGGCACAACCATCGACGCCGGCTGGAGGAGCCTGCCCTATGAGGTGCCGCGTGCGCTCGAGCTGTCCGAGATGCCGGCGCTGGTGGACAGCTGGCGCCGGGCCGCGGCCCATGCGATGCAGGCCGGCTTCGACGGCGTCGAAGTCCACGGCGCCAACGGCTACCTGCTCGAGCAGTTCCTGCAGTCGCGCAGCAACATCCGCAGCGACCGCTACGGCGGCAGCATCGACAACCGCTGCCGGCTGCACCTGGAGATTGCCGCGGCCGTGGCGCAGGAAGTCGGCGCCGAGCGCACCGGCATCCGCCTGTCGCCCTGGGGCATTGCCAACGACAGCGGCGAGGCCGAGCCGCTGCCGCTGTACAGCCACCTGGTGAGCGAGTTGGCGCGCCTGAAACTGGCCTACCTGCACCTGATCGAGCCGCGCGCCAGCGGCACCGGCAAGGCCGACATCTTCCGCGAGGGCCAGCCCTCGGCGGCGCAGACCTTCAGGTCGCTGTGGCCGACGGTGCTGATCGATGCCGGCGGCTTTGATCGCGATGGCGCGATCCAGGCGGTGGAAGACGGCCGTGCCGACGCGGTGGCCTTCGGGCGCTACTTCATCTCCAACCCCGACCTGCCGCACCGCCTGCAGGTCGGCGCGGCGTTGACGCCCTACTACAGGCCCACCTTCTATGGCGGCGGCGAGGTGGGCTACACCGACTACCCAACGATGGACGCGCAGCCGGCCTGACGCGGACGGCGATCCACGCTTTGGCGGCCGCAGGGCGCGGCCAACGCCATCGGTCGTCCTCGGTCGTTCGCTGTCCAGGGCGGCCGCGTGAGCGGCTGGATGCGGTCGCTGTCAGCCAAGCCGGCGAGCTTCAGGCTGCGGGCTCTGGCGATCGGCGACTCACCACGAAGACCAACCACCCCAAACCAGCCAACAGCAGCGCCCAAGTGCCTGGCTCCGGGACGCCCGCGACGGGAAACGGTTCGACATAGCCCGCGGCACGCGCGAAAGGCGACCCGGGAACGGCTGGGTCACCGATCAACTCTTCGCCCAGCGCAAAACGGAGATTGAACGGACCCTTGACGGGAGCGTACGAGGCCGTGAAGCCGAATCCTGTCAGGCTTGTCCCTGGCTCCAGGACGGGCACATCAGAACTCCAGTCCCAACTGAGAGCCCTGGAAAGGTACGGGCTGTCCGGATGCCCGAAGCCGGGTGATCCGCCCACTTCATTCACCTTGGGCGTCGACCAGAACCAGCCCGCGCCGGGGGAGTCATTCCAGCATGTTCCCGGGCAGGTGATGTCCGTGATGCCGGCATCCGCGAAGTACGGCACCATGAACCAATAGACAAACGGAACCGATGCCCCATTGAAACTGTGGGCCACGGAATCGTTGTGGATCGTCATCCGGTACTGCCAGGTCGCCGGGCCCGTTTGCGTCACGATCGAGGAGACCGATGCGACGGTGGGGTAGGGATCGGGAAACTGCGCATGCGCCATGCCACCGCACAAGACTGCAGCAAGCGCCAGAGACCTGAACGATGCTCTCACGATCTTCGACATCCGCCTGGACATACCCTGCTCCCGGTTTGTTGACGGACAGGAATGCCCGAACAGACCCAGGGTAGCCGAAGGGTCCCCGACCTTGTCTTGCGCGCGATCAATGCGGGTCGGATGCGGTCAATGACCACCTGCGCGTCTGGCGCCATTCGCGGTGTGCGCTCGTACCGAAGCCATCAGGCCGGTCGAGACGGCCGGGCGCGGAGCCCATGCCAACGGCAACCCCGTGCTACCGGATGACGGCCTTGGTCTTGATGTCCGTTGCACAGCCCCTGGGCGACAGACCCAGTGCGCGCCGTTGCGGGGCCCATGAGATTGAACTGCACGCATCTAGGTCCCGACATGGGACGGATGGAGCCTGAGGAATGGGTTGCGGGAACATGAAATGCCAGGGTTCGGCGCCGCCGCCCTCGCGCCGGTCTGGCCCGGCAGGCCTGCAGGCGTTCGCGAGGGGATGGCGTCGAACTCGACCCCAGGGTTGGCCATGGGTCTCGCGCCGCCGGGCCGTCTGTCGTGCAGCACCGCGCCGGCTGCAGCTTGGCGGCGCGGCCGGCGGTATCGTTGGGATTGCCACCCGCGCAAGACGGGCAGGAAGGCCATGGCCCGACTCGCACGCCCCACCCTTGGGACGCCTCGGCCAGTGCCGAGGCGCGGGGGTTGGGCCAAGCCTGGCTTTACGCTACAGCCCGCTGCACCCTCGGATGCTGCAAAAGGGTCAAGGTCCGCCGCAGGAAAGCCAAGGAGCATCAACGCCGCAGCCTCGAGGGGTGCGGTGTTCCGACAGCGAAAGCTTGGTGCTGCAGGAGTTCTGCACTGGCGCAAGCGCGCAAATGAAGAGCCCCTAGAGGACCTAGTGAGCGGCGCGGAGGCGGCGCCTGCGCAACAGCAGGATCAACCCACCGACTGCGCCCAGCAGCCAAGAGCCGGGTTCGGGGACAGGCGCCGCGGTCAGGACGATGTCGTCGAGGAAAGTGGTCCGGTCATGGACCCCCACCCCGTCGGGGTAGAACGGCGCCAGGCTATTGAAGCTCAGCGTGTAGGTCCGACCAGGCTCGAGCAGGAAGGTGCTTTCCTGGGTCCGGAAAACCCAGTCCTTCCTGCTCGCAAGGCTCCACACGCTGCCGTCCAGGTTTGACGCCGTGCTGGTGTAGCCACCGATCATCTGGGTGTTGCCGAGGTTGTCGATGATCGTCACGCTGTAGTCATTGGGCGCCCCAAACCATAATTCGGTATCCCAGGAGGGGCGGCCCGCGTCATACCATTCGAGCGAGCCATACGAAGTGAGGGACCCTGAGAAGGTGAAGGTCTGCGTCAGCGACTGCCGGTCCTTCATGCCTCCGAACAAATTGCCGGAGCGCGCCCATTTCCAGCCGGCCCCGAAATCCTCGGTGCGATTGGCGAAGCCCCCACCCCAGACGCCTTCAGTCGACGTGGCGGGAAGGTAAGTCCAGGAACTGGTGTCCTTGGTGGAATGGCCGCCTGACCATTTGTATTCCGGCCGGCCCCACAGTGGCTGGAGCGGATCCGCGTTCTGGCAATACGACACCGGCCATGGATTGTTACCCGCTCCGCACGCCGGGACTTGCGTTGTCGTGAGGGCATCGAAATCGCCGTTGACGATGAGGTTGACGGGCCCGGCCATGGCAGCCATTGGTGCGATGATGAGCAGAGCAAAGACGGCCGGAAGAGCGGTTCGCATGTGTATAAACCCTGGATTGGAAAGAAGCATGCGCCGAGCGTAATCGCTCGAGACGCTCGCGGCAAAGCCCCGTTTCAGGGGGGTCACGCGCGCCAAAGGGGGCATCCCCGCAACTGAGGGGGGTCACCAGGCGGACCCTTACAGCCGCCGTGATGCAACGCTCCCGCCCACATGCAGGCGCAGCGCCCCCTCGCGCCAAAGCACCTTCACGATCCACCGCTGGCTCGGCCGGCGGGTCGGGCTGCAGATGCTGGCAGGGGTGGCCGGAAGCGTGGTGTTCTCGGCGCTGCCGTTCCAGGCCTGCGTGAAGGGCGGCGACATCGTGCAGCCGCCGCGCCCTCTGTTGCCTCCGGGCTGGGCCGGGCCCGGTGCGGCCGGCCTGCAGGCCGCTGCCGCGCGCGGCGACGTGAGCGCGCGCGCTGGTGGCTACGCCGCACGGCGCCACGCTCTGCGCGTGAGCCACTGCGACGGCAGCCCGCCTGCCTGCCTGCGCGCTGACGGCGTGGTCTGGACGCCGCCCGATGAAGACACGTTACGCCGCTTTGCCACCGCGGCCTACCGCGGCAGCGCGGCGGTGCTGGCCGTCGAGCGGCTCGAGCGCGTGCCGCTGCTCCTGGGCATCGTTGCCGAGACCGGCGGCCGCGGTGACCTGTGGCGTGTGCGCTTTGACGACGCGCTGGCCACCCGCATCTACCTCGACGGCGCGAGCGGCGATTTCGTCACGTCGGACAACGATGCCTGCGTCTGGTACGACTTCTTCTTTCGCCTACGCGTGATGGACTACACCCGCAGCGAAGACTTCAACGGCACGCTGCAGCGCACGGCGTCGATCACGGCTCTGGGCCCGGTGCTCGCAGGCGCGGTGCTGGCCGTTCCGGCGCTGCGGCGGCGCTGGGACGAGCGTTGAAGCACCGCCGCTGAAGCGCTGCGTGCGAAGCGGCGCGCCGTCAAGCGGATGGCGGTTGCAATTTGAAAAAATCGTGCAAAGCGTACGAAGCCCGTGCGCCCCGGCGGGCCAGGGCTTCACGCCCGCACGGGCGGGCCGTTAGCGGGTGACGAACGGGCAGCGCAAGGCGCTCCCGGCATCCCCACACATCTGCGACAACAGCCCATGATTTCCGACCCGCCTTTCACTCCCCGCCTTGCCCGTATCCGCTGGATCCCTGCGCTGCTGCCTGGGGCCATCGCCCTGGCGCTGACCGCCTGCGGTGGTGGCGGGGGCGACACGGCACCGAGCCAGTCCAGCGGTCCGGTGCCGGTCGTGCTGAGCGGCGTGGCTGCCACCGGCGCGGCAATGGTCGGCGCCACGGTGCGCGTGGTCGACGCGCGCGGCCAGAACGTGGCCAGCAGCGCCGCAGTCGGCAGCGACGGTCGCTTCTCGGTCACGCTGCCGGCCGAGGCGCGCGCACCCTTCGCGCTCGAAGCGCTGCTGCCCGACGGCGAACGCCAGGTCAGCGTGATCGACAGCGCCAGCGGCGCGACCATCGTGAACATCACGCAGATCACGAGCCTGATCGCCGCCCGCCTGTCACCCACCGGCACGCCCGAGGGCCTGGTGCAGCGCTTCGAGCAGGCCATGCCACCCACGGCCGTGGACATCGGTGCACGCCGGCAGGAGGTGCTGGACGTGATCGCGCCGCTGCGCCAGGCGCTCGGCGACACCACCGACCCTGTGAGCGGCAGCTTCAGCGTCGGCGGCACGGGTCACGACCATCTGCTGGATTCGCTCACGGTCACTATCGTGCCCAGCGCCGCCACCAGCGCCAACATCGAGCTCACCGTGCGCACGCGGCGCGACGACGAGACGCCGCTACCTGCGGTGGCCTTCGCCAGCAACGCACCGGCCGGCCAGCTGCCCACAGTGGGCACCGGCCTGCGGCGCGAAGACCTGAGCGCCGCCGGCGTCTCGGCGCGCATCGAGGCGCTGGTTGCCGAACTCAACCGCTGCTACGGCCTGCCGGTGGACGAACGTGTCACCAGCACCACCAGCACGCCGCGCAGCGCCGCGCTGGTGAAGGACGGACCCTGCAAGACGATGTACTACCAGGCCGACCCTGCGCAGTTTCTCGACAACGGTGCCGTGGTGGGCAACGGCGCCGGCAACGGCCTCTTCAGCGCCGACACGCTGGTGTTCGACCGCCCGGTGTACGAATACACGCGCGCTCCAGTGCCGAACGAAAGCCCCGAGATGGTGGTCTTCACCGTGCGCTGGACCAACCAGCGCACGCAGGCGCGCGACTCGATGGTGGTGCACCTGCGCGACGACGGCACCGGCGCGCTGAAACTCTACGGCAACCAGTACCGCCATGGCATGAGCGTGCGCCCCATCGTGCTGCGGCAAACCCACCTGCGCGCCGACAGCGGCCACATGGACAACCTGCGCAGCGGCTACAACCTGCTGGTGGTCAACCAGCAGCAAGGCGGCCAGCCGTTGTACGACCGCGTGGAAGTCACCGCGCCGGTGGGCCTGGAACGCAGCGCCACGCGTGACGTCTTCGTGCTGCGGCCGGCGGTCGGCTTCACGCACCTGCGCATGACGGGCCAGTTCCTGGACACGCGCAGCAGCAACGTGGTGTGGATGGGCGCCGGCTGGATCGATGGCACCGCCGCGGCCACCACGCCGACGGTGAGCGGCCGCACCATCGCGCACCCGATCGAGCTCGATGGCGGCGGCGCGGTGTGGGTCAACGACCCCGGCCAGCGAGGCTGGAGCGACGAGCGCCTGGAGCGCCTGTCGCACAAGTCGGTGTGGACCTTCCGGTACTTTCTGCGCGGCAACACCGGCAGCGCGCCCGACGCGGTGCAGAGCCTCACCACCATCAGCCGCGCGCCGTCGATCCGCGAAGTCACGCAGCAGCCGTTCGCGGTGTTCAACGCCGCCACGCGCGATCGCATGCGCGCGTTGTCGATGGATCCGGCCGCCAACCTGCTGTGGATGAGCGCACGTGCCGACGCCACCGCGCCGGCAGTGACCGAGCCGCCAGCCCTGGACTTCTTCGCCTGGGACGTGCCTGCCGCCGCGGTGGCGCCGACCAACCTGAACGGCTTCGGCCGCACCACCACGAGCTACGCCACGCCGTGGGAGCAGCGCACCGCATTCGACCGCCTGGTGCCCGTGGCCTCGACGCAGCGCGAAGGCGGCATCGGCTGCAGCACCAGCGACAGCGCGCTGCGGGCCGTGCTATGCCACGATGGCGGCGGTTCAGACCGCTTCTCGCTGAAGACCATGTTCACGGACATCGAGCTCTGGGGCAAGGACCTGCGGCAGACGGAGTACAGCCACAGCTACGCCACCTACCGCCCGTCGACGCGCCGCACCGCCGATAACCCGTCGATCCAGAACCTGAACGCAGCGAACTGAGCGCCAGCGCGGGCGGCACACCAGCGCCCCCGTTCAAGGGGCCGCGGAGCGTGATCCGCGGGACCGAGCCACGCGACCGCCGCCGCCCGCGCACCACACGACATCGCGCTCGCGCCGCAGGCCCGGCCGGGCGTTTGGCGCCGGCTCTGGCCTTTCGCGATGGCGGCCCTGCTCGCGGCGGGCCTGGTGCTGGTCGAACCGTACCTGAGCTCGTTCGTACCGCGCGGCGTGTGGCAGCGGTTGCGGCTGATCGACTTCCACTTCAAGGCATCGGTCACCTTGCCGCTGCTGCTGGTGCTGGCCACCTGGCTGAAGCTCGAGGCCAGCAAGGCGGCGACAAGCGCAGCCTGCGCATGGGAGTCTTGAACACCGCCGGTGTTGGGGTCCACGGCGCTGCTCAGGGCCTGCAGCAGCCGGCTTTCGGTGGGGCTGGTCATGGGAGTGTCGGGCTGGGAGATGAGGGAACGAACGGGCGGGAGTCCAGCGACCAGCGCTTGCCGGGGACGCCAGCGGGACCAGAATAGCCGGCATCTGGGCAGAGGGCGGGTGCATGGGCAGCGCGGGACAGCGGGTGAGGCAAGTCATGCTGGCGGCTGCGGGACTGGCGGCGCTGCTGCCAGGCGCTGCGGCGCTGAAGGTCAGCGTCGCGCCGCAGGGCGCATTGCCCGAGGTGCGCCAGGTCGTGCTGCGCTTCGACGCGCCGGCCGTGGTCGCGGGCGACCCGCGCGCACCCGCGCCAGCGGTGGTGCGCTGCCAGGGCCCGGTGCCGCCCGCGAGCGGCCGCTGGATGGACGCGCAACGCTGGCTCTACGAGTTCGACGAGCCGCTGCCGGCCAGCACGCGCTGCACGGTGCGCATCGCCGAAGGCTTCACCCCACTGGCCGGCGAATTGCAGGGCCCGCGTGAATGGCGCTTTGCCAGCGGTCCGCCGCGCGTGGTGCAGGTGCAGCCCTATGAGGGCGCCGAGATCGAGGAGGACCAGCACTTCCTGCTGCGCTTCAACGGCCAGCCCGACAGCGCGACTGCCGCGCGCCGCGCCTGGTGCGAGGTGGACGGCCTGGGCGAGCGCATCCCCGTGCAGGTGGTGGCCGGCGCTGCACGCGAGCGTGTGCTGGCGGCCGCAGCCCGCGGACAGAAGCCGCAGCAGCTGCTGTTGCTGGCCTGCCAGCGCCCCTTCCCGGCCGCCACGGCGGTGCGACTGGTGTGGGGGCCGGGGGCGGGCGTCACGGGCTCGCAGCGCTGGGAATGGACGGTGCGCGAGCGCCTGCAGGCCACCTTCAGCTGCGAACGCGACAACGCGCGCAGCGACTGCATGCCGCTGCGGCCGCTGCGCGTGCGCTGGAGCGCGCCCGTGCCGCGGTCGCAGGCGCTGGCGGTGCGGCTGGTGCCGAGCGGCGGCGGCGCGCCGATCGCACCGCGCACGCCGGGCGAGGAGGGCGATGGGCCGATCAGCGAAGTGCAGTTCGCCACCCCGCTGCCGGAGAACACGCGCTTTGAGCTGCAGCTGCCGCGCGAGCTGAAGGACGAATCGGGCCGGCCGCTGGCCAATGCCTCGGCCTTCCCGCTGGCGGTGGCCACCGGGCCGATGCCGCCGCTGGCAAAGTTCGCCAGCGCACCGTTCGGCATCCTGGAAGCACCGGCCAGGGTGGCGGAGCCCGCGCTGCTGCCGATCACGCTGCGCCATGTGCAGGCCGACCTGCAAGGCGCCAGCGCCGCCGGCAGCGTGCGCGTGCGCCGCCTGGACGCCAGCACGCCCGACGCGACGCTGCTGCAATGGCTGGCCCGGGTGCAGCGTTTGCACGAGACCGAAGTCAGCGCGCGTGCCGCCGGCCTGCCGCAGGCGCAATGGACCGAGGCCGTGACCGAGCGCGACGCCCAGGGTCGCAACCGCACGGTGCAGCGCGAGCGCCGTGTGCAGACGCGCAGCGTGCCGCTGCTGGCCGGCGACGGCGCCGCGACAGCCCTGCCGCTGCCCGCCCCGGGGCCCGATGCCAAGGCCACTGAAGTGCTGGGCCTGCCGCTGCAAGGCCACGGCCTGCATGTCGTGGAGGTCGAATCGCGCCTGCTGGGCAGCGCCTTGCTGGCAAGCCGCAGCCCGATGTTCGTGCGCACCAGCGTGCTGGTGACCCCGCTGGCGGTGCACTTCAAGCGCGGGCGCAGCAGCAGCCTGGCCTGGGTGACGACGCTGGAGCGCTCGCGGCCGGTGGCCGGCGCGCGCGTGGTCGTCAACGACTGCCGCGGCCAGCCCTTGTGGAGCGGTACGACGGGCACCGACGGCATCGTGCGCATCGACCGCGGCTTCGACGAGGAGTACGGCGACTACGGCGAGATGCCGGAGCCGAAGGGCTGCCTCTCGCGCGACGGCCTGTTCGTCACCGCACGCAGCGGCAGCGGCCAGGACGCTGCGCTGGCCTTCGTCTTCAGCCGCTGGCAGCAGGGCATCGAGCCCTGGCGCTTCGGCATCGCCACCGCCAGCGGCAGTGCGCCGGACCGGCAGGCGCACACGGTGCTCGACCGCACGCTGCTGCGCGTGGGCGAAACGGTCTCGATGAAGCACTTCGTGCGGCAACAGACCGAGCGCGGGCTCGCGATGCCGGCCAGGGAAGCCTTGCCAGACCGGGTGGTGATCACGCACGTGGGCAGCGGCGCCGAGGTCTCGCTGCCGTTGGCCTGGCCGGACGGGCCGCGCAGCGCGCAAAGCACATGGGCGATCCCGAAGAACGCTGCGCTGGGCAACTACGAACTGGCCCTGCAGGCGGGTGAGCGGCGCTTGCCCAGCGGCAGCTTGCGCGTCGAGGCCTTTCGCGTGCCGCTGCTGGACGCCAGGCTGGCCGCCCCGCGTGAGGCCGTCGTGGCGCCTAGAGACCTGGTGCTGCAGGCGCAGATCAATGCGCAGGCCGGCGGGCCGATGCCGAACCTGCCGCTGCAGTTGTCCGCGCT
>JBEIHU010000078.1:0-16838 GCA_040381175.1 Burkholderiaceae bacterium | reverse complement strand
TCTCCAGGTCGCGCGGGCGCGGCAGGTCGATGTCGCGCTTGACGACGATGCGCCCGGGGCTCCTGCTCATCACGTACACCGTGTCGGCCAGGAACACGCTCTCGCGCAGGTCGTGCGTGACCAGGATGACGTTGAACTTCTGCGCGGCCTGCAGGTCGCGCATGGCGCACCACAGCTCTTCGCGGGTGAAGGCGTCGAGCGCGCCGAAGGGCTCGTCCAGCAGCAGCATCTTCGGCTCATGCACCAGCGCGCGGCAGATGCTGGCGCGCTGCTGCATGCCGCCGCTCAGCTGCCAGGGGTACTTGTCCTCGTAGCCGCCCAGGCCCACGCTTTGCAGCAGCCGGCGCGCCTTGGCCACGTATTCATCGCGCTTGGCGCGGAAGCTGGAGCGGTAGGGCTCGACGATCTCCAGCGGCAGCAGCACGTTGTCCAGCGTGGTGCGCCAGGGCAGCAGGCTGGGCGCCTGGAAGGCCATGCCGCTGATCTTGAGCGGCCCGGTCACCGGCTTGCCGTCGATGCGGATGGTGCCTTTGCTGGGCATGTTCAGCCCCGTGGTCAGCTTCATGAAGGTGCTCTTGCCGCAGCCCGACGGGCCGACGATGGCGATGAATTCGCCTTCGTCCATCTTCAGCGTGATGTCTTCCACCGCAAAGGTGCCCTGGGCCAGCAACTGCTTGTTGTAGGCCAGCCAGACATTCTGGAAATCGACGAAGTGGCTCATGTGCTGTGGGGCGCCGCGGCGCGTGGGTTCGCGGGACGCGAAGCGACAGTTTCGCCGGTGTCCCTGTCGTGCCGTGGGCCAGGGGCCCGGCGTAGATAATGCGCCGGGCATTCCACCCGCCGCATCCGATTGCACCGACTTCCATGCGCATCCCACATGCTTCGGCACTCCTTCTTTGCGTGGCCCTGGGCGCGGGGCACCTGCCCGCCGCGGCCCAGGCCGACAAGCCCGCGGCCGCCGCCGATAGCGCCGCTCCCAGCGGCGACTACTGGCGTCTGATCGGCTCGCCCTACACGGTGCATTCCGCCACCGACCCCGAGCACGCGGCGTTTTACATTATCGGCCTGGAGCGCCAGCGAAGCGACGGCTGGGTGTTTGGCGCCACCTACTTCAGCAATTCCTTCGGCCAGCCCAGCACCTATTGGTACGTGGGCGAGAAGGTCATCAACTTCAGCCGCTGGGACAAGCTGTTCTTCCAGTGGACGGCCGGCATCATGTACGGCTACAAGCATCCCTACGAGGACAAGGTGCCGTTCAACGTGAACGGATTCTCTCCGGGCGCCACCGTGGGCCTGGGCTGGCAGTTCACGCGCGAATTCTCTGTGCAGGCCATCGCGTTGGGCGCTGCCGGCATGATGTTCCAGTTCGCGATCGACTTGCGCTGAAACGCCGGCTCGCGGCCCAGGTGCCACGGCTTGCAACCTACTTCTTCGCGGCGGCGAAAATGTTGCGCTCGGCCTCGCTGGGCAACAGCGTGCCGTTCCATACCGTGGTGGGATTGACGCGCTCCTTGGTGGCGAAGGCGTCGGACACCTGGCTGGCCATCAGGCTCAGGCGCGGCCCCAGCGCATTGCCGAAGCCTTCGGCCTTGGCATCGGGCGTCAGCACCGTCGCGTCGAGAGCCAGCTGCAGGCGGCGCAATTCAAGAGCCTCGTTGATGATGCCGTCGCGTGCCTTGACGGTGGCGATGCTGCCTTTGGGGTCGGCCACCACGTCCTTGACGCCCTTGCTGAAGGCCTTCAGGAAGCGCTTGACTGCCTCAGGGTTCTTCTTCAGGAATTCTTCGCCGACGATGATGGCGTTGCCGTAGAGCTTGACGCCGTGCTGCGGGTAGGGCATGACCACGATGTCCGAGGCATTGACGCCGCGCGCCTCGAGGTTGAGCACCGAGGTGAAGCTGAAGCCGGTGATGGCATCGATATCGCCGCGCACCAGCATGGTTTCGCGCAGAGGCGGGTCCATCGAGGTCCAGGCCACGTTGCTGACGTTGTTGGCCTTGGCGAAGATGGGGAAGGCCTTGCGCCCGGCGTCGAACACCGGCGCGCCGAGCTTCTTGCCTTCCAGGTCCTTCGGGGCCTTGATGCCGCTCTTCTTGAGCGCCATCACCGCCGCCGGGGTGTTGTTGTAGACCATCATCACCGCCACCGGCTTGTTGGGCACGGTGGGGTTGTTGGCGTGGAACTCCATCAGCGCCGCCAGGTCGGCAAAGCCCATGTCGTAGGTGCCGGAAGCAACGCGCGTGACGGTGCCGCCCGAGCCGTTGCCGGCGTCGACCGTCACGTTCAGCCCTTCGGCCTTGAAGTAGCCCTTGGCCACAGGCACCAGGAACAGCGCCGACGGCCCTTCGAAGCGCCAGTCGAGCTGGAACTTGATGTTGGTTTCCTGCGCGTGCGCCGCCGGCAGCGCGGCGGCGGTCAGGGCGGCGGCCAGCGCGGCCAGGCCATGGCGGCGGGTGAAGGACGGGAATTGCATCGTGGCTCCAGCGTGGGTTTGGGTGTGGTGATTCGGGCGGCGGCCCGGGCCAATCTCTAGACAGCAAATTTTGTGCGCGCTGCGCGCGCCAATGGAATCGGGTCAAGCACTCATGTGGTGCGCCTTTCAGCTGAGAAGGTCGAACAAGGTGCGCGCCACCACCTTGGTGGCGCGCCGCAAGTCGTCAAGCTCAATGTGCTCGTCGGAGCGCTTGGCATTGCTCTGCAGCACGGTGCGCGGCCCGCAGCCGTACAGGGCGGCCGGGATACCCTGCTCGCAGTACAGCCGCGCGTCGGTGTACAGCGGCGTGCCCGACGCGGCGATCGGCTCGCCGAACACCTGGCTGGCATGGCGGCACAGCGCGTCGACCAGCGGCTTGTTGCCGGGCAGCGGCTTCAGGCTGTGCGCCAGCAGCAGCCGCTTGATGTCCACGGTGATGCCCGCGCTGCCGGCCACCGCGTCGGTGATGACGCGGCGGATGGCGGCTTCGACCTCGGCCGGGTCTTCCTCGGGGATCATGCGCCGGTCGAGCTTGATCACCACCTTGCCAGGCACCACGTTGGTGTTGGTGCCGCCTTCGATGCGCCCGACGTTCAGGTACGGGTGGGTGATGCCCGGCACCGCGCTCGCCACCTGCTTGTACAGCGTGTTCTGCTGGTACAGCGCGTTCAGGATCTTCGTCGCCGCCTGCAGCGCGTCGACCGCGGTGTCGGGCACGGCCGCGTGGCCCATCTTGCCGTGCACGGTGACTTCCATCTGCAGGCAGCCGTTGTGCGCGGTGATCACCTGGTAGCTGAAGGCCGCGGCCAGCAGCAGATCGGGACGGGTGAGCTTGTTCTTCAGCAGCCATCCGGGGCCGAGCTCGCCGCCGAACTCCTCGTCGTAGGTGAAGTGCAGCTCGACGCCGCCCTTCAGCGGCGCGCCCAGCGATTCCAGTGCGCGCACCGCGAAGGCGTAGGTGGAGAAGTCGCACTTGCTCACCGCCGCGGCGCGGCCGTATAGCTTGCCGCCGACCACTTCGCCGCCATAGGGGTCGTGCGTCCAGCCTTCGCCGGGCGGCACCACGTCGCCGTGGGCATTGAGCGCAATCGTCCTGCCGCCCCCGCCGTAGGGCCGGCGCACGATCAGGTTGGTGATGGACTGCAGCCCGCAGGTCTTGACCTGGTCGGCCGGTACAGGGTGCTTCTCGGCCTGGAAGCCAAAACCGGCCAGCAGCTCGGCCGTGCGCTCGGCATGCGGCGCGTTGTTGCCCGGTGGCGTGTCGGTGGGCACGCGCACCAGCTGCTGCAGGAACTTCACCTGCTCGTCGAAATGGGCATCGACCCAGGCGTCGAGTTGGTCGTGGGCTTGGCTCATGGGGCTTGTGTTGCGAGTTGGTCGAGCAGCGACTGGAAGGCGCGCACGCAAAGCTCGGTGTCGTGGTTGGTGATGCCTTCCAGCGGGTTGTGGCTGATGCCGGCGTTGATGCCGCGCATGAACAGCATCGCCTGCGGCATGATTTCGTGCAGCTTCATCGCGTCGTGGCCGGCGCCGCTGGGCATGTGGAACAGCGGCAAGCCCAGGGCCTGCACCGAGCGCTCCCAGCGCCGCATCCAGGCCGGGTCGCTGGGGGCGGCCGCGATGCGGATGGTTTCTTCCAGCTTGTGGTGCAGGCCACGGCGCCGGCAGATGGCCGCCAGCTCGGCCTGCACGTCGGCGATGCAGGCGTCGCGCACCGGGTTGGTGGTGGCGCGGATGTCCAGGCTGAACCTGCAGCGCCCGGGCACCACGTTGATGGAGCCGTTGGGCACCTCGAGCATGCCCATCGTGGCCACCAGGTCGGGCACGGCGGCGCCGCGCTTTTCCAGGTACAGCGCGAGCTCGGCGGTGGCGGTGGCGGCATCGCGGCGCCGGTCCATCGGCGTGGTGCCGGCATGGCTGGCCATGCCGATGATCTCGCCCAGGAAGCGCGCGCTGCCGTTGATCGAGGTGACGATGCCCAGCGGCAGGTCCATCTCGTTGAGCACCGGGCCTTGCTCGATGTGCACCTCGACGAAGCCCAGGTAGCGGGCCGGGTCGCGCTGCAGTTTGGGAATGTCCTCGATGCTCAGCCCGGCGTGTTCCATCGCCGCGCGCATGGTGATGCCGGCGGCGTCGCGCTGCTCGAGCCAGCCCATGTCGAAATGGCCGGTGAGTGCGCCCGAGCCCAGGAACACCGCCTTGTAGCGCTGCCCTTCTTCTTCGGCGAAGCCCACCACCTCGATGCCGAAGGGCAGCCGCACGCCGGCGCGGTGCAGCTCGCGCACGCAGGCCATCGGAACGAAGATGCCCAGCCGCCCGTCGTACCGGCCGCCGTTGCGCACGGTGTCGTAGTGGCTGCCGGTAAGCAGCCGCCGGGCGTTGCGGTCGGTGCCGCGGTAGATGCCCACGACGTTGCCGACGGCATCGATCTCGACGTCGTCGAAGCCGCAGTCGGCATGCATCCAGTGCGCCAGGCGCTGCGCGCAGGCGCGGTGCGCGTCGGTCAGGTAGGTGACGGTGAGCTCGCCGCGCTCGGCATAGCCCGGATCGCTGTGCTGCGCCAGCCGCTCGGCCCAGTCCCACACCAGGTTGCCGAGCTCGGGCGCCTGGCCGAACTTGTCGTCCAGCCGGATCTCGGCAATGCGGTGGATGTTGCGCAGGCTTTCGGCGTGCTCGTAGTCGGGATGGTGGTCCAGCCGGCGCTCGACGGTGGCGATGATCTGCGCCTTGTCGAGCCCGGTGCCGCGCGGGCCGCGCACGGCCAGGATGAACGGAAAGCCGAACCGGGCGTTGTAGTCGGCGTTGAGCCTGTGGATCTTCGCGAACTCTTCGGGCGTGCATTCGGTCAGGCCGGCCTTCGATTGCTCGTGGGTGCTTTCGGCGGTGAGGGTCTTGCTGACCATCGCCTTGCCGGCGAGCTCGGGGTGGGCGCGCATCAGCCGCAGCTGCGGCTCTTGGCCCGCGTCGCGCACCGCCTCGACCAGCGCGCGCTTGAGCTGCGCCAGCGTGGCAAAGGGGCGCTTGGCCCAGGCGGCTTCGGCCACCCAGGGCGAGTGTTCGTAGGTGCCGTCGAGCAGGGCCGTGAATTCGGCCTGCGACGCGGCGTTGAGCTGCTGCAAGGTGAGGGTCATTTCATTTCCAGACGAAGGCGGTGGACGCATCGAAGGGATGCGCGGCCTTCCAGTGGCGCGCGATGTCGATGCGCCGGCAGATCCACACCTGCTCGTGCTTCTGGACGTGGTCGAGGAAGCGCTGCAGCGAGCCGATGCGCCCCGGCTTGCCGAGCAGCCGGCAGTGCATGCCGATCGACATCATCTTCGGTGCGGCGTCGCCCTCGGCATACAGCGCGTCGAAGCTGTCGCGCAGGTAGGTGAAGAAGTGCTCGCCGGTGTTGAAGCCCTGCGCCTGCACGAAGCGCATGTCGTTGGTGTCCAGCGAATAGGGCACCACCAGGTGCGGCGCGAGGCTGCCGTCGCTGCGCTGTACCTGCAGCCAGAAGGGCAGGTCGTCGCCGTAGTAGTCGCTGTCGTACTCGTAGCCGCCCAGGTCGGCCACCAGGCGGCGGGTGTTGGGGCTGTCGCGGCCGGTGTACCAGCCGGCCGGCCAGGCGCCGCCGGTCAGCTCGCGCAAAAGGTGGGTCGCCACGCCGACGTGGCGGCGCTCGGTGGCTTCGGGCAGGTTCTGATAGTGGATCCAGCGCAGCCCGTGGTTGGCGATCTCGTGGCCGGCATCCATGAAGTGCCGCACCAGCTCGGGGTAGCGCTCGAGTGCGGAGACGACGCCGAACACCGTGAGCGGCAGGCCGCGCCGCGCGAACTCGCGCAGGATGCGCCAGATGCCGGCGCGCGAGCCGTACTCGTACATCGACTCCATCGTCATGTGGCGGTTTTCGTAGGCCTGCGCGGTGACCAGCTCGGACAGGAAGGTCTCGCTGGTCGGGTCGCCGTGCAGCACGTTGTTCTCGCCGCCTTCTTCGTAGTTGAGCACGAACTGCACGGCGATCTTCGCGCCGCCAGGCCAGCGCGCGTGCGGCACCTGGGGGCCGTAGCCGCGCAGGTCGCGCGCATAGGGCAGGGCAGGGGAGGGAGCCTCGGTGGCCATGGGAGCTTCCTTTTTCCTAGACGGGTTGCAGCACCGTGGCCAGGTCGGCCACGCGCGGGCTCAGGCGCAGGTTGCGCTCGACATTGCCCAGGTGCGATTCGATCAGCCGCACCGCGGCACGGGCGTCGCGGCGTTCCAGCGCGTCGACGATGGCGACGTGCTCTGCCTGCGAATGCTCGGCCGAATGCGAAGACTGGTACATCAACGCGATCAGCGAGCTGCGCGTCAGCAGGTCCTCCAGCAGCTCGGCCAGCACCTGGTTGCCCAGCATGCGCGCCAGCAGCACGTGGAAGTCGGCCAGCAGACGGGTGCGGCCCGGTACGTCGGTGCGCGCCACCGCGGCGCCTTCGGCCTTGAGGTGCTGTCGCAGCTCGGCAATCTGCGCATCGGTGATCAGCGCGCACAGCTGGCGCGCCATGGCGGCCTCGAGCATGGCGCGCACCTCGAACACCTGGCGCGCCTCTTGCACGCCGGGCTTGGCGACGAAAGCGCCGCGCGCTGGCTCCAGCGTGACCAGCCGGTCGCGGCTGAGCTGGATGAGCGCCTGGCGCACGAGGGTGCGCGAGACGCCGAAGATGTCGGCAATCTGCTGCTCGGCCAGCTTGGTGCCCGGCATCAGCCGGCGCTCGACGATGGCGGTGGTGACGGACTCGACGATGCGCTGGGTGGGCCCGGCCACGCCGGCCTCGGCCGCGCCGGCCGGCACGCCACCGCGTACAGGCCTGCGCGCGGCGGGGGCGGGGGCGGTGGCGGCGGAACGCGGCATGGCGGCTGGATCGGCGGAGGGTGGGGCTTGCGTTGTATGCTGGAGTGTATACACTTTGCTGCTTCACGCAAGCGTATTCGCAGCCTCCGCCGGCGGCGCGCGAGCCGGTTTCAGCCAAGGACACCCGGATGGGCAAACTCACCACCCACGTGCTCGACACCATGAACGGCTGCCCGGCCGCCGGCATGTCCGTGAGCCTGTATCGAATGGACGGCGCGGCGCCGGTGGTGCTGAAGCACCTGCAGCTCAACCACGACGGCCGCGCCGACCAGCCGCTGCTGGCCGATGCCGAGTTGCAGCCCGGGCGCTACCGGCTGGTGTTCAGCGTGTCGCCGTACTTCCGCGGCCGCGGCGCGGCGCTGCCCGAGCCGGCCTTCCTGGACCAGGTGCCGCTGGACTTCGGCATTGCCGATGCGTCGCTGCACTACCACGTGCCGCTGCTGGTGTCGCCGTGGAGCTACTCCACCTACCGCGGCAGCTGAGCCAGCCTGGCATGGGCATTGCGTCAGTGCGCCGATGAACTCGCGCGCAGCATCGGCATGAGGCCGCCCGGCCATGGCGACGAGTTGCTGCGCCAGCTGGCCGGCGGGCCGGCGGTGCGCATCGTCGTCAAGCGGGTGCAGGGCTCGGGCCCCCGAGATGCCGGCGCCTGGATGACGGTGCATGCCGGCGGGCTGATCGGCACCATCGGCGGCGGCAAGCTGGAGTTCGACGCCATCGCCGATGCACGTGCGATGCTGGCCGGCCGGGCGGTGGCGGCACAGCGCCGCTTCGCGCTAGGCCCGTCGCTGGGCCAGTGCTGCGGCGGCGTGGTCTGGCTGCGCTATGAGCTGCTGCAGCCGGCCGACGCGCAACGCGTGCGCGCCGAGCTGCTGGCGGTGCAGCAGCGCCACATGCCGGTGGCGCTGTTCGGCGGCGGCCATGTCGGCCTGGCCATCGTCTCGGTGCTGGGCGCTCTGCCGGTGCGCACGCACTGGATCGACAGCCGCGAGGAGGTCTTCCCCGAGGCGCTCCCGCTGAACGTGCGCGCCGAGCACTCCGAGCCTGTGCACGGGGCGGTGCCGGAGCTGGAGACCGGCTCGCGCGTGCTGATCATGAGCTTCAGCCATGCCGAGGACCTGGATATCCTGGCGGCCTGCCTGAAGCGCCGCCGCGAGCGCGCCGACCTGCCCTACATCGGGCTGATCGGCAGCCAGAGCAAGTGGGCCAGTTTCAGGCACCGGCTTCAGGCGCGCGGCTGCACCGAGGCCGAGCTGGACGCCGTGACCTGCCCCATCGGCGTGCCCGGCGTTTCCGGCAAGGAGCCCGAGGTCATCGCCGTGGCGGTGGCGGCGCAGCTGATGCAGCAGCGCGGCCGCGGCGCCGTCGAGGGTTAACCCTTTCATTGCGGAACGCCTAACATTGTATACACTTTCGCGTACACGTCGCAGCGGCGCAGCCTGGCCTGGAGCTTTCCCGGCAGGGCCTTGTGCGCGACCCGAGCTAGGCTGTTCAGAGCGCCCGCAGTGGTGAGCAGCCCGGAGTGATCGATGGACAGCTACATCCTCGACTGGGTCAACCTGCTGCTGCGCTGGACGCATGTCATCGTTGGCATCGCCTGGATCGGCGCGTCCTTCTATTTCGTCTTCCTCGACTTCAGCCTGACCAAGCCCACCGACCCGGCGCTCAAGGCCAAGGGCGTGGACGGCGAGTTGTGGGCGGTGCATGGCGGCGGCTTCTACAACCCGCAGAAGTACCTGGTGGCGCCGAAGAGCCTGCCCGACCACCTGCACTGGTTCTACTGGGAGAGCTACTGGACCTGGATGACCGGGTTCGCGCTGTTCGTGGTGATGTACCTGTTCAACGCCAGCAGCTTCCTGGTCGACAGGAACGTCCATGACTGGTCGGCCGGCGCCGCGGTGGCGGCGGCGCTGGGCTTCCTGGTGGCCTTCTGGTTCGTCTACGACTTCATCTGCCGCAGCCTGCTGCAGCGCCCCAACGGCGACGCGCTGGTCGGCGCGCTGGTGTGCCTGTTCCTGGTGGCGGCGTCATGGGTCGCCTGCCACCTGTTTGCCGGGCGCGCCGCGTTCCTGATGGTCGGCGCGATGATGGCCACGGCGATGAGTGCCAATGTCTTCTTCTGGATCATCCCCGGCCAGCGCAAGGTGATCGCCCAGATGAAGGCCGGCCAGCCGGTGGACCCGATCCACGGCCAGCGCGCCAAGCAGCGCAGCGTGCACAACACTTACTTCACGCTGCCGGTGCTGATCTCGATGCTGTCCAACCATTACGGCTGGCTGTACCAGGCCAAGAACAACTGGCTGGTGCTGGTGCTGATCATGCTGGCCGGCGCGCTGATCCGCCATTCCTTCGTGGCGCGGCACAAGGCGCTGGTGGCCGGCAAGCGCGTGCCCTGGGAGTACGCCGCCGCTGGCACGCTGATCATCGTGGGCCTGGCGGTGGCGCTGGCGCCGGCGCCGCGCGCGCCCGCCGCCGCGGCGCCGGCCCAGGTGACGCTGGCGCAGGTGCAGGCGGTGGTGGAGCAGCGCTGCGCGCTGTGCCACAACGCGCAGGTGCAGCAGAAGAACGTGGCGCTGCACACGCCCGAGCTGCTGAAGCAGCATGCTCAGAGCATCTACCAGCAAACGGTGGTGCTCAAGCTGATGCCGATGAACAACGCCACGCAGATCACCGACGTCGAGCGTGACCTGATCAGGCGCTGGTACGAAACAGGCGCATCCATCCGGTGAGCGGGGCGCCGCCATGACCACGCTGCTGATCCGCCACGCCACGCTGCTCGTCACGATGGACGCGCAGAGGCGCGAGATCGCGGGCGGCGCGGTGTTCGCGCGCGACGGCGTGATCGAAGCCGTGGGCGCATCGGCGCAATTGCCGCAGACGGCCGACGAGGTGATCGATGCGCGCGGCCAGGTGGTGATCCCCGGGCTGGTGAACACCCACCACCACATGTACCAGACGCTGACGCGCGCAGTGCCCGCGGCGCAGGACTGCGAGTTGTTCAAGTGGCTGCGTACGCTGTACCCGATCTGGGCCCGCTTGAGCCCGCAGATGGTGCAGGTGTCCACGCAGACGGCC
The DNA here is from genome assembly GCA_040381175.1 of Burkholderiaceae bacterium. Lineage (GTDB taxonomy): Bacteria > Pseudomonadota > Gammaproteobacteria > Burkholderiales > Burkholderiaceae_C > Rubrivivax. Next base: position 6,423 of record JBEIHU010000078.1, on the reverse strand, counting down.
ATGGCCGAGCTGCTGCTGTCGGGCTGCACCACCAGCAGCGACCATCTGTACATCTACCCCAACGGCGTGGCGCTGGACCACAGCATCGAGGCCGCGCTGCAGATCGGCATGCGCTTCCATGCCGCACGCGGCTCGATGAGCGTGGGCGCCAGCGCCGGCGGCCTGCCGCCGGACAGCGTGGTCGAGGACGAGGCGGCGATCCTGGCCGACACCCAGCGGCTGATCGAGCGCTGGCACGACCCGGCCCGCCACGCGATGACGCGCATCGTGGTGGCGCCCTGCAGCCCGTTCTCGGTGAGCCGCGAGTTGATGCGCGACGCCGCGATCCTGGCGCGCGAGCACGGCGTGTCGCTGCACACCCACCTGGCCGAGAACGACAACGACATCGCCTACACGCGCGAGAAGTTCCACTGCACGCCGGCCGAATACGCCGAACAGCTGGGCTGGCTGGGGCCCGACGTCTGGCATGCGCACTGCGTCAAGCTGGACGAAGCCGGCATCGGGCTGTTCGCCCGCACCGGCACCGGCGTCGCGCATTGCCCCGGCAGCAACATGCGCCTGGCCTCGGGCGTCGCGCCGATCCGCGCAATGCGCGATGCCGGCGTGCCGGTGTCGATCGCGGTCGATGGCTCGGCCAGCAACGACAGCGGGCACATGCTGGGCGAGGCGCGCCTGGCGCTGCTGCTGCAGCGCGTGGCGCATGGCCCCGTCAAGGGGCCGGCAGCGCTGACCGCGCGCGAGGTGCTGGAGATCGCCACGCTGGGCGGCGCCAGGGTGCTGAACCGCGACGACATCGGTGCGCTGGCGCCGGGCATGGCGGCAGACCTCGTGTGCGTGCCGCTGGACGAGATCGGCATGACCGGCGCGCTGCACGACCCGCTGGCCGCGCTGTTCTTCTGCCATGTGCCGCGCGTGAAGCACAGTGTGGTCAACGGCCGCGTGGTGGTGCGCGACGGGCAGCTGACGACACTGGATCTGCCCAGGCTGATCGAGCGGCACAACCGGCTGGCCGCGGGTTTGCTGGCGGCGGCGTGAAGTGCCTGCCGGTCCGGCCGATCGACGCGGCTGGTTTCGCCCCCTTGGCTGGCTGGCCGATGCGGGCGGCGCTGCGGGCCGGCCGATCAACGACGGCTCCAGCCTGCGCATCGACGACGTCGGCGAGTTGCAGCTGACGGCGCTTGGCGGCGTGCCCTGCCTGGCGCTGTTCCGGGCGCAGCCGCGCAACCCGCGCGGGCCCTGGCATCTGCTGGAGCGCCACCGCCTGGGCACGCAGACCTTCGTGCCCATGGGCGGCGCGCCTTACGTGGTGCTGGTGGCGCTGGGCGATGCCAGGCCCGACGAGCTCTCGCTGGCCGCGTTTGCCGTGGCCGGCCACCAGGCCGTGACCTTGCGCACCGGCACCTGGCACCACGGGCTGATCGCACCACGGGGCGGCGACTTCGCCGTCATCGAGAGGCGGGGTGAGCAGGTCGATTGCGAGCTGGGCGCCCTGGCTGAAGCGGTGATCCTGGTCTGATACCGGTTCGCGATCGAAGATCGAGAAGCAGGTGAATGCTGGCGTCGCATTGCGGCTGTCCGCGGCAGGCTGCTCTGTCGAGTGAGTTCAGCGCATCGCGCCGTGCGCCACCCGCCACAGACCCGTGGTGCGGCGGTCGGCCCCGCGGGCCGACGGCACTGTGCCGCTCGGCCCGGGCCAGCGTGCGGATGCTTCGCAAAAACCGAAACCAGATTGCGGTCTTTGCCTGCTTGTCGGGCCGCGGCCCGCCCCCATCGTGCAGGGTGTCGAAACTTTGCCGGGAGTCCGGAGATGGTCTACTTCGTTGCTTGGTTCGCCGTGCTCGTGCTGCTGGGTCTGTGGACGCTGTCTGCCTGGGGCCTTCATGCGCTGGCCCAGTGGACCTTGGCGCAGGCCGGCGATGTCTCGCTGGGCACCACCGTCTTCGGCGGCCTGCACCTGCCCGAGGCCGTGCTTTCCTGGCTGCCGCCGCAGGCGGTGGAGGCGGCCAACGCCCTGCTGGCCAGCACGGGCCCGCTGGTTGCCAGCCTGCTGCAGGCGGTGCCTTCGTTGGCCGGCGTGCTGGCGTTGGCCAGCTGGGTGGTGTGGGGCCTGGGCTTCACGATGCTGCTGCTGTTGGGCGGCGGCTTGCACCTGTTGCTGGCGCTGTGGGATCGCCGTGGCGGTGGCCGCCGGCCGCTGACCGGGCCAGCCCTGGCCGAGGGCTGAGCCGTTGGCTGGGGGCAGCACCATGGCGGCTTGTCCGGCAGCCGCGGAGCTCCTCGTTGAACGACGGTTTTCGCAGTGTGGCCGCCATGCGGCCGGTGGAGGTGCCCAGCGCGCGGCTGCTGTGGCATGCCGCCGTCACCATCGACGAGCGCGCCAGCCTGGGCCACGGCCCGCTGGGCGAGCGCTTCATCGTGCCGATCACAGGGGCCTGCTTCTGGGGCGGGTCGGCGCAGCCGCAGCTGCATGGCCAGGTGCTGCCTGGCTGGGCCGACCGGCAATTGCTGCGGACCGATGGCATGAACGAGCTCGGCGCGCTTCATGAGCTGCAGGTGCAAGATGGCACGGTGCTCACGGGCGCACAACCGGGTACCGATTTCCGCCGCCCACGCTCCCAGGACCCTGCGCCGCGGATGCCGGCGCCTGCGTTGAACGCGGTGCCGTGCGCTCCGCGGCGGGCAGGGCCGCCAGGACGCCTGCCGGCACGGGCGCTAAGATGGCCCCAATCCCGTTGCCACCCGGAGCGCCCCGTGATGAGCATCTACGACCAGGACCTGGGCAAGTGCGCCGCCAATTTCGTGGCCCTGAGCCCGGTGAGCTTCGTCGAGCGCAGCGCCGAGGTCTTCGGTGACCTGCCGGCGGTGGTGCACGGCGCGCGGCGATACAGCTGGGCGCTGTGCCGTGAGCGCAGCGCGCGCCTGGCGGCGGCGCTGGGCCAGCTGGGCGTGGGCCGTGGCGGCACGGTCAGCACGATGCTGGCCAACACGCCGGAGATGGTGGAGGCGCACTACGCGGTGCCGGCGCTGAACGCGGTGCTGAACACGCTGAACACCCGGCTCGACGCGCCGCTGCTGGCCTGGCAAATGAACCATTGCGAGGCGGCGGTGCTGCTCACCGACCGCGAGTTCGCGCCGGCGGTGAAGGAGGCGCTGCGCATCCTGAAGGCCGAGCACGGCCGCGAGCCGGTGGTCATCGACGTCTGCGACAGCGAGTACGCCGGCCCGGGCGAGCGGCTGGGCGCGCACGAGTACGAATCGCTGCTGGCCGCCCACGCGCCCTTGCCGAAGCTGCAGGGCCCGGCCGACGAATGGGATGCGATCGCCGTCAGCTACACCAGCGGCACTACCGGCGACCCGAAGGGCGTGGTCACCCACCACCGCGGCGCGTACCTGAACGCGGTCAGCAATGCCGCCACCTGGACGATGCCGCATTTCCCCAGGTACCTGTGGACGCTGCCGATGTTCCACTGCAACGGCTGGTGCTTCCCCTGGACGGTGGCGATGCTGGGCGGCACCCACATCTGCCTGCGCCGGGTGGAGGCCAGGCCGATCCTGGACGCGATGCGCGAGCACGGGGCAGACCACTACTGCGCTGCGCCGATCGTGCACAACCTGCTGGTCAACGCCCCGGCCGAGTGGCGCACCGGCATCGGCCACAAGGTGCGCGGCATGGTGGCCGGCGCGGCGCCGCCGGCGGCGATGATCGAGGGCATGGCCAGGCTGGGCTTCGACATCACCCATGTCTACGGCCTGACCGAGGTCTATGGCCCGGCCAGCGTGGCGGTCAAGCGCGACGCCTGGGCGGCGCAGAGCCTGTCGGAGCAGACGCGGCTGAACGGCCGGCAGGGCGTGCGCTACGCGTTGCAGGAAGGCATGACCGTGCTCGACCCCGAGTCGATGGCCGAGGTGCCGGCCGACGGCCAGACGATGGGCGAGATCATGTTCCGCGGCAACATCGTGATGAAGGGCTACCTGAAGAACCCCAAGTCCACGGCCAAGGCCTTCGACGGTGGCTGGTTCCACACCGGTGACCTGGCGGTGGTGGAGAGCGACCGCTACGTGAAGATCAAGGACCGCAGCAAGGACATCATCATCAGCGGCGGCGAGAACATCAGCTCCATCGAGGTGGAAGACGCGCTGTACCGCCACCCGGCGGTGATGGCCTGTGCGGTGGTGGCCAAGGCCGATCCGAAGTGGGGCGAATCGCCGGTGGCCTACGTGGAGACCAAGCCCGACGCGCCGGTGACGGCGGCCGAGTTGATCGCCCACTGCAAGAGCCTGCTGGCCGGCTACAAGGTGCCGAAGGAGGTCCGCTTCGAGCCGATCCCCAAGACCAGCACCGGCAAGATCCAGAAGTTCCAGCTGCGCGAGCGCGCCAAGAGCGCCAGCGCGATCGAGTAGGGAGCAGCCAAATGAGCGACGACACCCTGGTGCTGAACCGCCGCGATGAACGCGGCGTGGTGACGCTGACGCTGAACCGACCGCAGGCTTTCAACGCGCTGTCCGAAGGCCTGATGGAGGCTTTGCAGCGCGAGCTGGAGCGCATCGCCAGCGACGACACGGTGCGCGCAGTGGTCATCGCGGCCGCGGGCAAGGCCTTTTGCGCCGGGCACGACCTGAAGGAGATGCGCGCCGCGCCGGCGCTGGGCTATTACGAGCGGCTGTTCGCGCTGTGCGGTCGCATGATGATGACGATCCAGAAGCTGCCGGTGCCGGTGATCGCGCGGGTGCACGGCATTGCCACCGCGGCCGGCTGCCAGCTGGTGGCGATGTGCGATCTGGTTGTGGCCGTGCGCGAGGCGCGCTTTGCCGTCAGCGGCATCAACGCCGGGTTGTTCTGCTCGACGCCCAGCGTCGCGCTGTCGCGCAACGTGCCGCGCAAGCTGGCCTTCGAGATGCTGGTCACCGGCGACTTCATCGGTGCCGAGGAAGCCCGCGCGCGCGGGCTGGTCAACCGCGTGGTCGAGGCAGACCGGCTGGATGCCGAGGTGGAGGCGCTGGTGGCCAGCATCGTGGCCAAGCCGGGCATCTCCATCGCGCGCGGCAAGGCGCTGTTCTACCGCCAGCTGGAGCAGGGCATCGAGGCCGCCTACGAACAGGCGGTGACGACGATGGCCTGCAACATGATGGACGCGCCGGCACTGGAAGGCGTGCAGGCCTTCATCGAGAAGCGGCCGCCACGCTGGGACGGCCGCTGACCTCGGCGGCTCAGGCCCGCCGGCTGCGTGTCTTGGCCGGCGCGGCCGCCTTCGGCTTGTCGGCCGCCGGCGTCGCGCCGCCCAGGCCTTCGCTCATGCCGATCAGCACGCCGCTGACCATCGCCGCATAACTGTCCATCAGTGCCTGCGTGGCGCGCAGGCCGGTCGCGCGGCTCTTGCGCAGGGCGTCCTGCGCCTGCGCCATCAGCTGCTCGACGGTCTGCGTGGCGCCGGCGCCGGTGGCGGTGCCTTCCATCTTCATCGACTTGAGCACCTGTCCCCAGGCGCCCTGCAGCGGGCCTTCCACGCCCTGCACGGCCTTGCCGACGGTGCTGAAGAACATGTCTTCCATCTTCTCCACGCCGGCCAGCGCGGCCTTCAGCTGCGTCTCGCGCAGGTCGGCACCGCGGTCCATCAGCTGCTGCATCGCCTTGTGGTTGGCCTGCACTGCCTGCAGCAGCGCGGCGTCCATGCCGTCGAAGGCCTTGCGCAGCATGGCCTCCATGTCCACCGCGCTGGCCGGGTTCTTGCCGGCGCCGGCGGACGCGGCCTGCGTCATCGAGCGGATGACCTTGCGGACATTGTCCAGGGTCAGCTCGCGCCCCTGCAGCGCCTTCAGCGTGGCCTCGGCCACCGCCTTGCGCAGCTGGTCGCCCTGCTTGGCAGAAGCCTCGGCGAACATGTCGACGATGACGTCCTGGTCGATCCCTGCCTTGATCATGTGTGTCTCCATGGTTGCGCGGCCTGCGGCCGCAGCCGCGATTCTGCGGCAATCAGCTGGGGAAGTGGCAAGCGACCTGGTGCTGGGAAGACATCGCGCGCAGCGCCGGCGCCTCGCTGCGGCAGCGCGCCTGCGCGCGGGGGCAGCGCGGATGGAAGTGGCAGCCGCCGGGCGGGTGGATCGGGCTGGGCACGTCGCCTTCGAGCACGATGCGCTTGCGCTTGACGGTCGGGTCGGGGATCGGCACCGCCGACAGCAGCGCCTCGGTGTAGGGGTGGCGCGGCGTGGTGTACAGATCGCGCGACGGCGCCACCTCGACGATGCGGCCGAGATACATCACCGCCACGCGGTGGCTGATGTGCTCGACCACGCTCAGGTCGTGGGCGATGAAGATGTAGCTCAGGTTGAACTGCTCGCGCAGGTCTTCAAGCAGATTGATCACCTGCGCCTGGATCGACACGTCCAGCGCCGAGACAGGCTCATCCGCCACCACAAAGTCCGGAT
>JBEIHU010000077.1:0-16956 GCA_040381175.1 Burkholderiaceae bacterium | reverse complement strand
GCCAGTGCAGCAGCACCGGCTGCTTCGCCTGGCTGAGCACGCGGTCGTAGACCCGTTCGTAGTCGGCCGGGCTCTTCGCCACGCGCGCCAGCGCGCGGCTGGCCATGATGATCAGCTTGCCGCCCAGCTTCTCGATCGCCGCCATCTGTTCTTCGTAGGCGCGGATCACGTCGTCGACCGACTTCGCGTCTTCCGCCGCCAGGTGGTCGGTGCCGCAACCGCTGGCCAGGAAGGCGCCGGGCACGTCCTTTGCCGCGTCGATGCTGCGCGTGATCAGCTCCAGCGACGTCGGCCAGTCCAGCCCCATGCCGCGCTGCGCGGTATCCATCGCCTCGGCCACGCCCAGGCCCATGAGCCACAAGCGCTGGCGGTAGGCGATGGTGGCGTCCCAGTCGATCGCGCATTGCAGCCACGGGTCGATGGCAGCACGCGCATCGGCCACCACGTGCGCGGCCGAATAGGCGATGCGCGTGAACTTGGTGCGCGGCCGTGCCGGCGCGAAACCGGCCGCGCCGCGCAGCGTGTAAGGCTGCAGCGAGCCGTCGGCGGCAGGCAGGGTGATCTTCATGTTGACTTGACCTTCCGCACGGAGTGCTCCGGGATTCGCATTTGGGAGCGGCCCGGCGTATTCATAGCTCCAGCGCCGGCAGGTCGACCCAGCGCCGCTCTCGCCAGCTCTGCAGCGCGGCCTCGACCAGCTGCACGCCCTTGGCGCCTTCGGGAAGCGTCCACTGGTAGGGCGCGTTCTCGACCACATGGCGGATGAAGGCCTCCCACTGGATCTTGAAGCCGTTGTCGTACACCTGCGCGTCCGGCACTTCCTGCCATTGGTCGAAGAAGTTCATTGACTGCTTGACGTCCGGGTTCCACACCGGCCGCGGCGTGGTCACGCGGCTTTGCGCGCGGCATTCCTGCAGGCCGGCGACGGCCGAGCCGTGGGTGCCGTCGACATGGAAGGTGACCAGGTCGTCGCGGCGCACCCTGGTGGCCCAGCTCATCGTCAACTGCGCCACCACCGGCTCGCCGTTGTGGCCCTTGAGCTGCGCGGTGGCGTAGGCCGCGTCGTCGGCGCTGGCGTCGTAGGGCTGGCCGGCTTCGTCCCAGCGGCGGTCGATGAGCGTGGCGCCCAGGCAGGTGATGGCTTGCACCTGGCCGAACAGGTTGTCCAGCACGTAGCGCCAGTGGCACATCATGTCCAGGATCATGCCGCCGCCGTCCTGTTTGCGGTAGTTCCAGCTGGGCCGCTGGATCGGCTGCAGGTCGCCTTCGAACACCCAGTAGCCGAAGTCGATGCGAACCGCCAGCATGCGGCCGAAGAAGCCAGCGCGGCGCAGCAGGTCCAGCTTGCGCAGCCCGGGCAGGAACAGCTTGTCCTGCACCGCTCCGTGTTTCAGGCCCGAGGCCTGCGCCAGCTTGCACACCTCGATGGCTTCGGCCAGGTTTGTGGCGATGGGCTTCTCGCAGTAGACATGCTTGCCGGCGCGCAGCGCCCGGGCCAGCAGCGTGGGCCGCATCTGCGTGGTGCCCGCGTCGAAGAACACCGTGTCCTCGCGGCTGTCCAGCGCGGCGTCCAGGTTGGTGCCGTAGCGCGCGATGCCGTGCGCCTTGGCCAGCGCCTCGATCTTTTCGGCATTGCGGCCGATCAGCACCGGGTCGGGCATCACCTTGTCGCCGTTGGCGAGCAGCACGCCGCCGTGGTTGCGGATGGCGAGGATCGAGCGGATCAGGTGCTGGTTCGTGCCCATGCGCCCGGTGACGCCGTTCATCACGATGCCCAGACGTTGCGTTGCCATGAAGGGTCCTCAGCAGATGCGAAGCTTCAGACTTTCGTCGTAGGGCAGCGCAGGGTGTTCGAAGAAGGTGTCGCGGTTGACGTAGTGCAGCGCGCAGGCGCGACGCCATAGCGTGGAGGCGTTGGGCCCCGACTGGTGGAAGGTGATGCCGTGGTGGAAGGACACGCCGCCGCGCAGCACCGGCGCCGGCGTCATCGGCTGCTGCGCCAGGATGTCGGCCGGCAGCCGCAGGTTGTAGGGCTCGTCGGGCGGCGCCTCGTGCGCGTACACCGGCCCCTGGTTGCTGCCGTCGCCGAAGTACAGGCAGCCGTTTTCCAGCGTGGCGTCATCCAGCGCCACCCATGCGGTGACCGCGCCTTCGAGCTCGTTGGGGCCAAAGTAGAAGTTGTCCTGGTGGGCCGGCTTGGGCCCGCCGCCTTCGGGCGGCTTGAAGAAGATCTGGCTGAAGTACACCGACACGCCCGGGCCGATGAAGGACTCCACGAGCCGCACCAGAGCCGGCTCGCGGGCCAGTTCAGCCACCAGCGGCCGGTGGTGGTGCGGGTTGTCCAGCTTGCGTAGCACCGAGCGCGCCTTGACGCCGCCGTCCGCGTACCAGGCTCGCTGCTCGGGCGGCATGTCGGCCAGGAACTGCTCGCCCCAGGCCTCGATGTCGGCGACGATGGCGGCGGTGCGGTCGGTACCGAACACGCCCGGCACCGTCAGGTGCCCCACGTGGCGGTAGCGCGCAACATCGGCTTCGCTGAGCATCATCGTCAGGCCAAACTAATAACCAGATGGTGAATTAATGTATGGCGCCTACGCGCTAACGTCAAGTTTGTGCCAAGGAGAATTTCCCCGTCTTGACGCTCCGGAAGGGGCTGGCTAGCATGCTTCATCACCAGACAGTTAACACACGATGGACATCCGCATGCCCAGAATCCAGACCACCGTCGTCGGTTCCTATCCAGTGCCCGACTGGCTGGTGGCCAGCCCCTCGGAACAGGCGCTGATCGACGCGACGCGCGTGGTCATCGACACGCAGGAACAATGCGGCGTGGACGTGGTCTGCGACGGCGAGTTGTACCGCTTCGACATCAACCACCCCGAGACCAACGGCATGATCGAGTACTTCGTGCGGCCGATGGACGGGATCACGCAGCGCTTCAGCTTCGACGACCTGATCGCCTACCGCTCCAAGAGCGGCATGAAGTTCCGCACCCGACCGCCGGGTACGGTGGTGGGGCCCATCGGCAACGGCAGCCTGGATTTGCCGCTGGCCTGTGCGCGGGCCAAGGCGCTGGCGACGAAGACTTTCAAGTTCACCGTCACCGGGCCGCACATGCTGGCCAAGACGCTGATCGACAAGCACTACGGCGACGTTGCCCAGGTGGCGCATGCCATCGCCGACGCGCTGGCCGCGCAGGTGAAGCATCTCAACGCCGACATCGTGCAGATCGACGAAGCCAACCTGCCGGGCCACCCGGAGGAATGGGACTGGGCCGCGTCGGCCATCAACCGCATGCTCGATGCGGTGCCGGGCAAGGCGGCGGTGCATCTGTGCTTCGGCAACTACGGCGGGCAGACGGTGCAGAAGGGCACCTGGGACCAGCTGATGAACTATCTGAACGCGCTGCACGCTGACCACATCGTCATGGAATGCGCGCACCGGCCGCCCGAGGAACTGGCCGCGTTCAAGGACCTGAAGCCGGAGATCGGCTTCGGCCTGGGCGTGGTCGACATCAAAGCCACCGACGTGGAAAGCGCCGACCAGGTGGCGCGTGCCATCGAGCGCGCCGAGCAGCTGCTGGGGGCAGGGCGCGTGCGCTATATCCACCCGGATTGTGGTTTCTGGATGCTCAAGCGCTCGATCGCCGATGCCAAGATGCGCGCGCTGGCGCTGGGCCGCGACCGCTTCGAGGGCATCGCGTCATGAGCACGCTGCCGGTCCGCTTCGAGGACGTCGAGGCATTGGAAGACTTCATGAGCGAACCCACGCCGGGCCTGGTGGCCGATCTGGCGCGGGTGGATGGCGACATCATGGTCATCGGCGTCGCAGGCAAGATGGGCCCGACGCTGGCGCGCATGGGCAAGCGCGCGGCGCCGGGCAAGCGGGTGATTGGCGTGGCGCGCTTCAGCGACCCGGTGGCGCGCGTCTCGCTCGAGGCGCATGGCGTCGAATGCCTCGCTTGCGATCTGCTCGACCGCGAGGCAGTGCTCAAGCTGCCGAACGTGGCCGAGGGCGTGCGCAACGTGGTGTTCATGGCCGGCCACAAGTTTGGCGCCGCCGACAACGCCTCGCTCACCTGGATGATGAACGTCGGCGTGCCGGCCATGGTGGCCGACATCTTCCGCGGCACGCGCATCGTCTCGTTCTCCACCGCTTGCGTGTATCCCTTCGTGCCGGTGGACGGCCCCGGCGCCGATGAGTCCATGGCAGCCACGCCGCCGCCGGGCGACTATGCCAATTCCTGCGTCGGCCGCGAGCGCATGTTCGAGTACGGCTCGCGCGCCTGGGGCACGCCGGGGCGGATGGTGCGGCTGTCCTATGCCATCGACATGCGCTACGGCGTGCTCTACGACGTGGCCAGCACGGTGTTCTCCGGCCGGCCGTTGGACCTGACGATGGGCCATGCCGACGTCATCTGGCAGGGTGATGCCAACGAGCAGTCGCTGCGGCTGCTGGCGCACTGCACGGCGCCGGCCAAGCCGATCAACGTCACCGGCCCGCGGCATACCTCCATCCGCTGGCTGGCGGGCGAGTTCGGCAAGCGTTTCGGCAAGGCGCCGGTGCTCAGCGGTCAGGAGGCGCCTACCGCCTGGCTGGAGAACACGACGCAGGCGCAGAAGCTGTTCGGCGAGCCGCGCGTGCCGCTGGAGCGGATGATCGACTGGGTGGCCGACTGGGTGGCGCGCGGCGGCCCGAGCCTGGGCAAACCGACGCACTTCTCGACGCGGGATGGCAAGTACTGAATTGGCCCACCCCCTACGCGCTGCGCGCGCCCCTCAAGGGGTACCGCTGGCGAACCGGCGAAGGTGGGTCCGCGGCGGTTGCTCGATCAGCCCGCCTCCCGTGCTTCCATCTGCACTGATGCGCCGCGTCATAGGCCGTTGAATTGGACGTGCGTCAAGCCGCTGCAGCGCCCATCCGCGCGCTGAGCCTGTCCGACCTGGACGGCGCACTGCGCCTGTCGGCGTCGGCGCACTGGAACCAGAACCTGGCGGACTGGGCGATGATGTTCGAGCTGGGCGAGGGCTGGGGCATCGATGCGGCCGACAATCAGAGCCGCATGCAGTTGGCGGCCTCCGTGGTCGTGCTGCCCTATGGCGCGCATTTCGCCTGGACCAGCATGGTGCTGGTGCTGCCGGAGTTCCGGCGTCGCGGCCTTGCACAGATGCTTCTGCGGCATGCGCTCGCGCACCTGGCGGTGCAACGCCGCGTCGCAGTGCTCGATGCCACGCCCGCCGGGCACACGGTGTACGTGCAGGAAGGCTTTGCCGACACCTGGGGCTTCGCGCGCCACCGGCGCGAGGCCGGCGCCTTGTCGCAGCCCCGTCCCGCCGGCCCGGCCACGCGCGCGCTGGTCGAGACCGACTGGCCCGCGATCGATGCGCTGGACCGCGACGCCTTCGGTGCCAGCCGCCTGCCGTTGCTGCGTCGCCTGGCGCAGCGTCTGCCGCAGGCGGCGCGGGTGCTGGAGTGGGACGGCCGGGTGTGCGGCTACGTGCTGGGGCGGGACGGCCGGGAGGCGCTGCAGATCGGCCCGCTGCTGGCCTCCAGCACGGATGCCGCGCCGATATTGCTGCACGACGCGCTGCGGGAGCTTCCCGATCAGCCGGTTTACGTCGACCTGCTGGACCGCCGCCTCGACCTGCTGCCGTGGCTGCAGAAACAGGGCTTTGCCTTTCAGCGCCCGTTCACGCGCATGGTGCACGGCGCCCATGCCGCGCCCGGGGATCCGGAGAGCATCGTGCTGGCCGCCGGCCCCGAGCTGGGTTGAAGGCCTACTTGGTCATCTTGATCGAGCGGTCGAGGAACTCGTTGGTGTAGGTGGTCTTCACGTCGAAGGGCTTGTCGACGCCAATGTACTCGCGCACCAGCTCGTAATCGGCGGCCATGCGGGCGTCGTCATGGATGCCCAGCGCCACCTCGCGCGAGAACTTGTCGCTCATCAGCTTCTCGACCAGCTGCCAGTTGACCAGCTCATTGTCGAATTTGAGCGCTCCGTTGGCATCGACCAGCGCCTGCACGCAGGGGTTCGGGTCCTTGACGCAGGCGGCGAAGGCACGCTGCGTGACCTTGACGAACTTGTCCACCAGCGGCTTGTTCTCGGCCAGGAATTTGGCATTGACGATGACCGAGTTGCCATAGGGGTTCAGCCCTGCGTCGCGCCACGCCAGAAAGCCCATGTCGTCGCCCAACTCGCGCTGGAAGATGTGGTGGATGTTGTAGAACGACGTGGTCACGTCGATCGACTTGGCCTTCAGCGCCGCCAGCTTGCCGTTGGCGTCGATGTTGACCCAGGTCACCGACTTCGGGTCGATGCCGTTGGCCTTGGCCAGCGCCGGCCACATCACACGCGCGCCGTCGGCGGCGGGGTTGCCGATCTTCTTGCCAGGGAAGTCCTTCACGCCCTTGATCCCGGAGCTCTTCAGCCAGTACATGCCCTGCGGCGAGTTGGCGTACACGTTGAACACCGCCACCGTGTCGGCGCCCTTGCCCTTGGCCACCAGCACGCCGCCCATGTCGGCCAGGCCGATGGGCGTGGCGCCGGCGCCTACGCGCTGCGTGGCCAGCGCCGAGCCCTTGCCGGGCTCGATCTGCAAGTCGATGCCGGCTTGGGCATACCAGCCCATCTTCTTGGCGTAGTAGTAGGGCGCGTGGTCGCCGCCTGGCACCCAGTTGAGCACGAAGTCCACCTTCTGCTGGGCGTGCGCCGGCAGCGACACGAGGCTGGCTGCCGCGACCACGGCGCCGATGACGAAGTGCTTGACCATAGCAGTCTCTCCTGTTGCCAGCGGAGCTGGCGTTGCAGTAAATTCACCAACTAGTGATTTCGTGAAACGCAGTATAGAGAACACCTTTCAATTTGACGCAGTGCCCGGCCCGGGTGCAGCTACTGAGTTTCCCCTATGCCCATGCACTGGTCCGAATTGCCCCCCGACGTGTTGGCGCTGCTGCGGCGCGGCACCGTCATCCCGGCCCATCCGCTGGCGCTGGACGCGCAGCGCCGCCTCGACCCCGTTCGGCAGCGTGCGCTGACCCGCTACTACCTCGATGCCGGTGCCGGCGGCCTGGCGGTGGGCGTGCATTCCACCCAGTTCGCCATCCGCGAGGCGGGCCTGTACCCGCCGGTGCTGGAACTGGCGATGCGCAGCGCGCGCGAATGGACCACGCGCCCGCTGGTGATGATCGCCGGCCTGGCCGGCCCCACCGCGCAGGCGCAGGCCGAAGCCGACATCGCGTGCGGACTTGGGTACCACGCGGGCATGCTGTCGCTGGCGGCGATGAAGGGCTCGTCGGTCGACGAACTGGTGGCGCATTGCGCGGCGGTGGCCGAGCGCATCCCGCTGGTGGGGTTCTACCTGCAGACCGCTGTCGGTGGCATCGCGTTGCCTGCCGACTTCTGGCGCCGCTTTGCCGCCATCGACAACCTCGTCGCCATCAAGATGGCGCCTTTCGACCGCTATCGCACGCTGGACGTGATCCGCGGCGTGGCCGCGGCGCGCGCCGAGGACCGGGTCACGCTCTACACCGGCAACGACGACCACATCGTGCTCGACCTGCTGCAGCCCTTCGACGTGAAGCGCGGCGATCAGACGGTGCGGCTGCGCATCCGCGGCGGACTGCTCGGGCACTGGAGCGTATGGACCAAAGCCGCAGTCGAGCAGCTGCGGCGCATCCACGCGGCCATCGACTCGGGCCGTATCGACGCCGACCTGCTGGCGCTGGACTCGCGCGTCACCGACTGCAACAGCGCCTTCTTCGACGTGGCCCACGGCTTTGCAGGCTGCATCCCCGGCTGCCACGAGGTGCTGCGCCGGCAGGGCCTGCTGCAGGGCATAGGGTGCCTGGACCCGGACGAAACGCTGTCGCCCGGCCAGGCGGACGAGATCGACCGCGTCTGCCGTGATCATGCCGACCTGTCGGACGATGCCTTCGTCGCGCAGAACCTGGCGCGCTGGCTTGCCTGAAAGACGCGCATGGACAACTCCGAGAGCAAACTGAAGGCCTACGTGCTGGGCGTGCTGGCCCACCTGCTGCTGCTGCTGGCCTGGTACCTGTTCGTGCGCCTGGGCGAGGTGCCCAAGTTCGTGATGCCGTCGCCGGTCGACACCTTCCGTGCGCTGCTGGTGCCCGACTACGACTGGTGGTCCAACACGCTGGTCACGGCCACCGAGATCTTCGGCGGCTATGCGCTGGCGCTGGCGGTGGGCGTGCTGCTGGCGCTGCTGTTCACCTGGTCGAAGACGCTCGAAGCGCTGGTGCTGCCGCTGCTGGTCACCCTGAACATGATCCCCAAGGTGGCGCTGGGGCCGCTGATCATCGTCTGGTTCAAGTACGGCGTGTTCCCCAACGCGATGATGGCTTTCTCCATAGCGGTGTTCCCGATCCTGCTGACCACCGCGCGCGGGCTGCGCGAGGTGGAGCCCGACCTGCTGGACCTGGTGCGTTCGCTGCGCGGCTCGCGCTGGCAGCTGTTCACCAAGATCCAGCTGCCCGGCGCGCTGCCCTATGTCTTCGCCGGCATGAAGGTGGCGGCCATCCTCGCGGTGGCCGGCGCCATCGTCGGCGAGTTTCTCGGCTCCGACCGCGGCCTGGGCTACCTGATGCTGCAGGTGCAGGTGACGCTGG
This sequence comes from Burkholderiaceae bacterium, assembly GCA_040381175.1. Classification (GTDB taxonomy): domain Bacteria; phylum Pseudomonadota; class Gammaproteobacteria; order Burkholderiales; family Burkholderiaceae_C; genus Rubrivivax. The sequence continues at coordinate 8,328 of JBEIHU010000077.1, read as the reverse complement.
ACACGCCGGCCATGTTCATGGCGGTGATCCTGATCACGCTGCTGGGCATGCTGCTCTATGGCCTGGTGCTGCTGCTCGAGCGGCTGATGGTGGCCAAGGATGCGAGGGTGTCATGATCGAACCTTTCATCCATCTGGCCGGCGTCACCAAGACCTACAAGGCAGGCCGCAAGCAGCACCTCGCGATCAGCGACGCCAGCTTCGATGTGATGCCCGGCGAGTTGGTCGCGCTGGTCGGACCCTCGGGCTGCGGCAAGAGCACGCTGCTGAAGATCCTGGCCGGGCTGCACGGCCATGATGGCGGCACGGTGCGCATCGGCTCGGGCACTCATCCCTTCGACCCGGCGCGCGACATCGGCATGGTGTTCCAGGCGCCGCTGCTGCTGAAGTGGCGGCGCATCCTTGACAACGTGCTGCTGCCGGCCGAGATCCTGGGCCTGCCAATGGCCGCCGCGCGCGAACGCGCGCGCGATCTGATGACCATGGTCGGCTTGAAGGGCTACGAGGACAAGTACCCGTACGAGCTGTCAGGCGGCATGCAGCAGCGGGCGGCCATTGCCCGCTCACTCGTGCACGATCCGAAGCTGGTGCTGATGGATGAGCCCTTCGGTGCGCTGGATGCGCTGACGCGAGAGAAGATGAATCTGGAGCTGCTGCGCATCTGGAAGGAAGCCGACAAGACCATCGTCTTCGTCACGCACGGCATCTCGGAGGCGGTGTTCCTGGGCACCCGCGTGGTGGTGCTGACGGCCGGGCCTGCGCGCATGGCGGACAACTTTGCCATCGACCTGCCGCACCCGCGCACGCTCGACCTGAAGACGCACGAGGCCTTCGGCGTCTACACCCGGCGCATCTACAAGCTGCTGGGCATGGAGTGAGTCAGTCCCGCACCAGGTAGCCCAGCACCAGGTCGGTCATGTGCGACAGGCGCTCGACCTTGGCCTTGGTGCCGAGCAGCGGCCGGTTGAAGATGGTCGACAGCGTGTGGCTGTTGCCCAGGTAGAAATAGGACAGCCCGGCGATAGAGATGTACAGCTGCACAGGGTCGACGCCGGCGCGGAAGATGCCGGCCTTGTGGCCGCGCTCCAGCACGTCGGCCAGCGTCTGCACCAGCGGCGAATGCATTGCCGGGATCTTGGTCGACTGCTTCAGGTGCCGCGCCCGGTGCAGGTTCTCGCTGTTCAGCAGCGTCAGGAACTCCGGGTGCTCGATGTAGTAATTCCAGGTGAAGGCGATCAGCCGGCGGATCGCCTCCACAGGCTCCACCAGCGTCAGGTTGAGCTGCTGCTCCTCGCCGCGGATACCTTCGTAGGCGCGCTCCAGCACCGCCAGGAACAGGCTCTCCTTGCTTTCGAAGTAGTAGTAGATCAGCCGCTTGTTGACGCCGGCGCGCGTGGCAATGCGGTCCATGCGCGCGCCGCCCAGGCCGTGCTCGGCGAACTCGGCCAGCGCCGCGTCGAGGATGCCTTTTTGCGAACGGTCGGCGTTGCGCGGTCGCGTGTCGGCGGTTTTGGTGGAGGCTCTGGGCATGTCAGATGATTCACCGGGCGTTTAATCGCCTGGTACAGCAATAACCCGTGGGACCAGCGCTGTTCGCATAATGCCGGTCACTCAGGAGACGGCCGATGAGCACCACCCGCCCCGCAGGACACGCCCTCGTCGAGGCTTTGATCGCCCAGGGCGTGCACACCGCCTTCGGCGTGCCGGGCGAAAGCTACCTGGCCGCGCTCGACGGCTTCCACCAACACCGAGATCACATCCGCTTCATCGCCTGCAGGCAGGAAGGCGGCGCCGCCTTCATGGCCGAGGCCCAGGGCAAGCTGACGGGCCGGCCCGGCATCTGCTTCGTCACGCGCGGGCCGGGTGCCACCAACGCCAGCATCGGGCTGCACACGGCGTTCCAGGACTCGACGCCGATGATCCTGTTCGTCGGCCAAGTGGCCAGCGACCAGCGCGACCGCGAGGCCTTCCAGGAGGTGGACTACCGGCAGATGTTCGGCCCGGGCACGCTGGGCATGGCCAAATGGGTGGCCGAGGTGCAGAGCCCCGACCGGCTGCCCGAATACGTGGCTCGCGCCTTCCACACGGCGCTGCAGGGCCGGCCCGGCCCGGTGGTGCTGTCGCTGCCCGAGGACATGCTCACCCAGCCCACCACGGCCCCGGTACTGCCGCGTGCGGTGGCAGCGCTGGCCTGGCCGGCGCCGGGCGCGCTGCGTGACCTGCGCACGCTGCTGCTGGCCGCGCAGCGGCCGCTGCTGCTCGCCGGCGGCAGCGGCTGGGATGCGGAGGCCGCCAACGCGCTGCAGCGCTTTGCCGAGAACTGGCAGCTGCCGGTGGGTTGCGGCTTTCGCTTCCAGGATACCTTCGACAACCGACACCCGCTCTACGCCGGCGACGTGGGCATCGGCATCAACCCCAAGCTGGCCACGCGGGTGCGCGAGGCCGACCTGATCATCGCGCTGGGCGTGCGCCTGGGCGAAATGACCACCGGCGGCTACTCGTTGCTGCGGGTGCCGCGGCCGGCGCAGAAGCTGGTGCACGTGCACGCCGGGCCCGAGGAGCTTGGCCGCGTCTACGCCGCTGACCTGCTGCTGCAGAGCTCGATGGCCTGCGCCGCCAAGGCGCTGGAGACCCTGGCCGCGCCGATCAGCGTGCCGTGGACGACATGGTCGCATGAGGCGCATGCCGACTACGAAGCCAACCACGTGGCCCCCTCGGTGGCGCCGCTGGACCTGGCAGTGGTGATGAAGACGGTGCAGCGTCTTGCGCCGGCCGACACCGTCTACACCAACGGGGCCGGCAACTACAGCGGCTGGCTGCACCGCTACGTGCGCTACTTCGGGCTGCAGCACCATGGCCGCACCCAGCTGGCGCCGACATCGGGCGCAATGGGCTACGGCGTGCCGGCGGCCGTGGCTGCGGCGCTGCTGTATCCGCAACGCACGGTGGTCAACGTAGCCGGCGACGGCGACTTCCTGATGACCGGGCAGGAACTGGCCACCGCCACCGGCTATGGCGCCGGCCACGGGCCGGGCAAGCTGGTCAGCATCGTCGTCGACAACGGCAGCTACGGCACCATCCGCATGCACCAGGAGCGCGAGTACCCGGGGCGGGTCAGCGGCAGCGACCTGTTCAACCCCGACTTCGCCGCGCTGGCGCGGGCCTACGGCTGGCACGCGCATCGGGTGGACGCCACCGCCGGTTTCGAGCCGGCCTTTGGCGCGGCGCTGGCGGCCGACCGGCCGACGCTGATCCACCTGAAGCTGGACACCGACATCATCACCTCGCGCACCACGCTGGGGGCGATCCGCGAGGGCGCGCTGCGACGCGGCGGCGGTTGAGGCCGGTGGCACGCCGTTTGCGGGGTGCGCCGGCATGGAGCCCAGCATTTCCGATGCCCATTCGCTGCTGCTCGACAGCATCGGCGAGGGTATCTTCGCCATCGACCTGGAAGGCCGCTGCACCTTCGTGAACCCGGCGGCGCTGCGCCTGCTTGGCCATTGCACCGAAACGGTGCTCGGGCGCAACATGCACGAACTGGTGCATCACACCCATGCGGACGGGCGCCATTACCCCGAGTGCGATTGCCCGATCTTCAAGGCCTTCCGCCTGGGCGAGGCCTGCCGCATAGACGACGAGGTGCTTTGGCGCGCCGACGGCACGCCCTTCCATGCCGAGTACGCAAGCACGCCGCTGCGCCAGCAGGGGCGAACCGTGGGCGCCGTCGTCAGTTTCGTCGATATCGGCGAGCGCAAGCGCGCCGAGACGCTGCTTCGCCGCACCAACGACGAGCTGGAAGCGCGGGTCGCTGCGCGCACGCGCCAGCTTAGCGACGCGCTGGCCCGCTTGCGCGAGCGCGCCAACCATGCCGAGGCCGTGCGCGAGCAGGAGCGCACGCGCATCGCGCGCGAGATCCACGACGAACTGGGTTCGCAGCTGGTGGCGCTGAAAATGGACACCGATTGGCTGGCGCGCCGCCTGCCCGACGCGCCTGCGCTTCATGCCAAGAGCCAGGGCATGGGACGGCTGATCGACGCCGCGGTGCTGAACCTGGGACGCATCATCACCGACCTGCGGCCCAGCATCCTGGACCACCAGGGCCTGTGGGCGGCGCTCGAGTGGCAGGCACAGGAGTTCATCGAGGCCTCCGAGCTGCAGGCCGAGCTGCAGATCCACGTCGCGGCCGGCGTGGCGCCGCCCGAAGGCGGGCTGGCCATCGCCGTGTTCCGCATGTTCCAGGAGGTCCTGTCCAACGTGGCGCGGCACGCGCAGGCGCGGCGCATCTGGATCCGCATCACGGTCGACGATCCGCCCGATCCGGTGCTCTATCTCGAGGTGCGCGACGACGGCGTCGGCACCACCGCCGAGCGCCTGGCCGCGCCGCGCAGCTATGGGGTGATGGGCATGCACGAGCGTGCCGCACAGTACGGCGGCCGCGTCGGCATCGACAGTGCGCCGGGGCAGGGCACGCGCGTGCGGCTGGTGATGCCTCTGTCCGAGCCGGCGACATGAACAGCCCAGTGGAGGGCCGCCCCGGGCCGAGCGACGTCCCCTCGGCAGGGCGGCCTGTCCGCTGGCCCCTGCTGCCCGGAGCCAGCCCGCCGCGGCGCCAGCCGGCCTGCGGGACGGTGGTCCGTGCGGGGTACTCCGCGCACCAGACGCACCCATGATCCGCGTGCTGATCTGCGACGACCACATGATCGTGCGGCAGGGCATCCGCCAGTCGCTGGCGGAGGCCGCGGACATCGAGGTGGTGGCCGAGGCTGCCGACGGGCCGTCGGCGCTGCAGCGGCTGCGCCAGGGCGACATTCACGTGCTGTTGCTCGACATCGCGCTGCCCGGCCGTGACGGCCTGGATGTCCTGCGCCAAGCTCGGCAGGAGCACCCGCGCCTGCCTGTGCTGATGCTCAGCACCTACCCGGACCGCCAGTACGCAGTGCGCAGCCTCAAGCTGGGTGCGGCCGGCTACCTGAACAAGAGCGCCGATTCCGAGCAGATCACCGCCGCGGTGCGGCGCGTGGCCAGGGGGCAGCGATTCATCACCGCGACGGTGGCCGAACTGCTGGCCGCTGCGCTGGGCTCGGCCGCGGCGCAGGACGACATGCCGCTGCATGAGCTGCTGTCGCACCGCGAGCTGCAGGTCTTCGAACGGCTGGCTCAGGGCCAGAGCGTGGGCGAGATCGCAAAGACGCTGTCGCTGTCGTCAAACACCGTCAGCACCTATCGCGCGCGCATCCTGGGCAAGACCGGCACGCGCAACGATGTCGAGCTGGCGCTGTACGCGATGCGCAGGCAGCCGCCGCCCGTGTAGTGCCAGCACTACAGGAAATGCACGCCGGCATCGATATTGCGTGCGGCTCTTGCTGCCTAAAGTCTTCCCATCTCCTGATCCAGGAAAAAGCCCGATGAGCGATTATTTCGACCCCTACGACGCCGACCGCCCGCTGCGCCTGACCTGCGGTTGCGGCATGCATGCCGACGAAGCGGAGCACGCGGCCGCCACGCTGCGCCAGCGCAGCGACAGCGCCGAGTTCGAGGCTTACTCGAACGAGTTCGTTCAGGCCACGCTGATGAAGGCTCTGTTCCCTCAGGACGCGCTGCGCCGCAAGTTCCTGCGCGCGGTGGGCCGGCGCACGGCGATGGCCGCCATCGGCAGCGTGTTGCCCGTCGCCAGCCTGCAGGCCATGGCGCAGGAGAAGAACGCGCCTGAGAAGAAAGACCTGAAGATCGGCTTCATCCCGATCACCTGCGCGACGCCGCTGATCATGGCGCACCCGCTGGGCTTCTACAGCAAGCAGGGGCTGAACGTCGAGGTGGTCAAGACGGCCGGCTGGGCGCTGATCCGCGACAAGATGCTCAACAAGGAGTACGACGCCACGCACTTCCTGAGCCCGATGCCGCTGGCCATCAGCATGGGCCTGGGCTCGACCGCCACGCCGATGCACGTGGCCACCATCCAGAACACCAACGGCCAGGCCATCACGCTGGCCAACAAGCACAAGGACAAGCGCGATCCCAAGCTGTGGAAGGGCTTCAAGTTCGCCGTGCCCTTCGAGTACAGCATGCACAACTTCCTGCTGCGCTACTACGTGGCCGAGGCCGGGCTGAACCCGGACACCGACATCCAGATCCGCGTGGTGCCGCCGCCCGAGATGGTGGCCAACCTGCGCGCCGGCAACATCGACGGCTTCCTGGGCCCGGACCCCTTCAACCAGCGTGCGGTGTACGAGGAGCTGGGTTTCCTGCATGTGTTGACCAAGGAGCTGTGGAACGGGCATCCCTGCTGCGCCTTCGGCACCAGCGCCGAGTTCATCCAGAAGCATCCGAACAGCTTTGCCGCGCTGTACCGCGCGGTGCTCACCTCGGCGGCCATGGCGCGCAAGGCCGACAACCGCGAGCTGATCGCCAAGGTCATCTCGCCGGCGGCCTACCTGAACCAGCCCGAGATCGTGGTGCAGCAGGTACTGACCGGCAAGTTCGCTGACGGCCTGGGAAAGGTGCAGAACGTGCCGGATCGCATCGATTTCGACCCGATCCCCTGGCAGAGCATGGCCGTGTGGATGCTCACGCAGATGAGGCGCTGGGGCTATGTCAAGGGCGACGTCGACTACAAGCAGATCGCCGAGAAGGTATTCCTGCTGACTGATGCGAAGAAGACCATGAAGGCGCTGGGCCACACGGCGCCCGATGGCGCGTTGCCCAAGTTCACGGTCATGGGCAAGGTCTTCGACCCGGCGAAGCCGGACGATTACCTCAAGAGCTTCGCCGTCGCCAAGACCGCCTGATGAACGGCCTGCGTTCCCCGGCGATGCACTCGGCGGCGCTGTCATTGCTGATTCTGGGGCTGGTGCTGCTGGTGTGGCATCTGGCCACCACCGGCGGTGCGGCACAGGCGGCGCCCAAGGCAGCCATGAGCGCCGAGGAGATCGAGTACTCCAAGATGTTGGGCAAGGATGTCACTGGTGGTGGCGCCGACGCCGCCAAGTCCGGCTTCCCGACGCTGCAGCAGATGGGCCAGGCCATCGCCACGCAGCTCGCCAGCCCCTTCTACGACAACGGCCCCAATGACAAGGGCATCGGGCTGCAGCTGGCCTATTCGCTGGGGCGCGTCGCGCTGGGCTTCGCCCTGGCGGCGTTGGTGGCCATCCCGCTGGGCTTCCTGATCGGCATGAGTCCGCTGGTCTACCGCGCTCTAGATCCCTTCATCCAGGTGCTCAAGCCGATTTCGCCGCTGGCCTGGATGCCGCTGGCGCTGTACACCATCAAGGATTCGAATATCTCAGGCATCTTCGTCATCTTCATATGCAGCGTCTGGCCGATGCTTTTGAACACCGCCTTTGGCGTGGCCGGCGTGCGCCGCGAGTGGCTGAACGTCGCGCGCACGCTAGAGCTCAAGCCACTGCGCCGCGCCTTCGAGGTGATCCTGCCGGCCGCGGCGCCCACCATCCTGACCGGCATGCGCATCAGCATGGGCATCGCCTGGCTGGTGATCGTGGCTGCCGAGATGCTGGTGGGCGGCACGGGCATCGGCTACTTCGTCTGGAACGAGTGGAACAATCTGTCACTGCCCAACGTGATCTTCGCGATCCTGATGATCGGCGTGGTGGGCATGCTGCTGGACCTGATGTTCGCGCGCTTGCAGAAAGCCGTGACCTATGTCGACTGAAGCCAACGACTACCTGCGGGTCGAAGGCCTGGCCAAGACCTACCCCGGCGCGGCCGAGGCAGTGTTCGACAGCGTCAACTTCGGCATGCGCCGCGGCGAGTTCGTGGTCATCATCGGCCACAGCGGCTGCGGGAAGACCACCATCCTGAACGTGCTGGCCGGGCTGGAGAAGGCCAGCGAAGGCTATGTGTTCATGGACGGCCGAGAGGTGGCCGGCCCCAGCCTGGAGCGCGGCGTGGTCTTCCAGGGCCATGCGCTGATGCCCTGGCTGAGCGTGCGCAAGAACATCGCCTTTGCGGTACGCAGCAAGTGGCCCGACTGGACAGCCGCGCAGGTGAGCGCGCAGGTCGAGAAGTACGTGGACATGGTGGGCCTGGCCTCGGCCATCGACAGGAAGCCGGCGCAGCTGTCCGGCGGCATGAAGCAGCGCGTGGGCATCGCCCGCGCCTTCGCCATCCAGCCGAAGATGCTGCTGCTGGACGAGCCCTTCGGCGCGCTGGACGCGCTGACGCGCGGCTCGATCCAGGACGAGCTGCTGAAGATCTGCGCCGAAACGCGGCAGACGGTATTCATGATCACTCACGACGTGGACGAGGCCATCCTGCTGGCCGACCGCATCCTGCTGATGAGCAACGGCCCGCAGGCGCGCGTGGCGGAGATCGT
>JBEIHU010000076.1:0-16967 GCA_040381175.1 Burkholderiaceae bacterium | reverse complement strand
TGCTGTTCACGATGATCGAGCGGCGCGACCGCCGCCCGCCCGTCACCTACACCACCTTCCAGGCGCGCGACCTGGGCGGCGACACGGCCGAGCTGTTCAAAACCGCCGTACGCGAGGCCTTCGAACGCTTCCAGCCGCAGGCGCTGATCGTTGGCGCGTCCTGCACCGCCGAGCTGATCCAGGACGACCCCGGCGGCCTGGCCGCTGCGCTGGACCTGCCGGTGCCGGTGGTGCCGCTGGAGCTGCCGGCCTACCAGCGCAAGGAAAACTGGGGCGCTGCGGAGACGCTGTACCAGCTGGTGCGCAAGCTGGCCGGCCCGTCGGTGCCGCCGCCGGGCACGACCCGCGCACGCGCAGCCGGCCAGCCGGCGCGCTGCAACATCCTCGGCCCCACGGCACTGGGCTTCCGCCACCGCGACGACCTGCGCGAGGTGCGCGAGCTGTTGCAGCGACTGGGCATCGAGGTCAACGTGGTTGCGCCGTTGGACGCGGCGCCGGCCGATCTGGCGCGCCTGGGCGCGGCCGACTTCAACGTCGTGCTCTACCCAGAGGTGGCGCTGCTGACGGCGCAGTGGCTGCAGCGCAGTTTCGGCCAGCCGATGGCCCGGACCGTGCCGATCGGCGTGCGCGCCACGCAGGAATTCATCCGCGAGGTGGCGGCGCTGGCCGGCGTCGACCCGCAACCGGCACTGGATGATCCGCGCTCGCGCTCGGGCTGGTACGCGCGCTCGGTCGATTCCACCTACCTGACCGGCAAGCGCGTCTTCGTCTTCGGCGACGCGACCCATGCGGTGGCCGCGGCGCGGGTGGTCAGCCAGGAGTTCGGCTTCACCGTGGTCGGCATCGGCACCTACAGCCGCGAGTTCGCGCGCGAGGTGCGCGACGCCGCCAAGCTGTACGGCGTCGAGCCGTTGATCACCGACGACTACCTCGACGTCGAGGCGCGCGTCGCCGAGCTGCAGCCCGAGCTGGTGCTGGGCACGCAGATGGAGCGCCACATCGCCAAGCGCCTGGGCATTCCCTGCGCACTGATCTCGGCGCCGATGCACGTGCAGGACTTTCCGGCGCGTCATGCGCCGCAGATGGGCTTCGAGGGCGCCAACGTGCTCTTCGACACCTGGGTGCACCCGCTGATGATGGGCCTCGAAGAGCACCTGCTGACGATGTTCCGCGGCGACTTCGAATTCCATGACGGCGCCGCCGCCTCGCACCTGGGCCACGGCGCCGCCAAGCCGGCCGCGGCCACGGCTGCCCTGCCGGCCGACATCGTCGCCCCGGCGGCGCAGGCTGCCCCGGCGTCCGGGCCCATCGTCGTCAGCGGCTGGGCACCCGAGGCGCAAAAGGAGCTGCAGAAGATTCCCTTCTTCGTGCGCGGCAAGGCGCGGCGCAATACCGAGCGCTTTGCCGCCGAGCGAGGCGTGGCGCTGATCACCGTGGAAACCTTGTATGACGCCAAAGCGCACTTCGGCCGCTGAGCAGGCCGCCGCCCCGCTGCGCGTGGTGCTGGTCACGATGGACAGCCACCTGGCCAGCGCGGCCGAACGCGCCAACCGTCAGCTGGCTCGCGAGCTGCCGGGGCTGACGCTGACGGTGCATGCCGCCGGCGAATGGGGCGCCGACGGTGCGGCGCTCGAGCGCTGCCGCGCCGACATTGCCGGCGGCGACATCGTCATCGTCACGATGCTCTTCATGGAAGACCACTTCCTGCCGGTGCTGCCGGCGCTGAAGGCGCGGCGCGAGCATTGCGACGCGATGGTCTGCGCCATGTCCGCGTCCGAGGTGATGAGCCTGACGCGCATGGGCAAGTTCAGCATGGACAAGCCGGCCAGCGGCGCGTTGGCGCTGCTCAAGCGGCTGCGCGGCAAGAGCGCCACCCAGGACGGCAAGACGGGCAGCACCGCCGGCGCGCAGCAGATGAAGATGCTGCGCCGGTTGCCGAAGATCCTGCGTTTCGTGCCGGGCACCGCCCAGGACGTGCGCGCCTATTTCCTGACACTGCAGTACTGGCTGGCCGGTTCGCAGCAGAACATCGGCAACCTGGTGCACATGCTGGTGCATCGCTATGCCGCCGGCCCGCGCGAACGCCTGCGCGCGCTGGCCCGGCCGCAGCCGCCGCTGGAGTACCCCGAGCTCGGCGTGTACCACCCGCGCATGGAAGGCGACGGCGTGCACAACGGCATGTCCGCCGACATCGCCCGGCTGCCGCGCGTGGCCACCAGCGGCAAGCGCGGCACGGTCGGCCTGCTGGTCATGCGCTCGTACCTGCTGGCGGGCAACGCCGGCCACTACGACGGCGTGATCACCGCGCTCGAAGCGCGAGGCCTGCGCGTCATTCCGGCCTTCGCCACCGGGCTGGATTCGCGGCCGGCGATCGAGCAGTTCTTCTTCGACGGCGCTCGCAGCCGCATCGACGCGCTGGTCTCGCTGACTGGCTTCTCGCTGGTCGGCGGGCCGGCCTACAACGATTCCAAGGCGGCCGAGGAGATGCTCGCCCGCCTGGACGTGCCCTACCTGGCGGTCACGCCGGTGGAGTTCCAGACGCTGGAAAGCTGGGGCAGCTCCGAGCGCGGCCTGCTGCCAGTGGAAGCGACGATGATGATCGCCATCCCCGAGCTCGACGGCTCCACCGGGCCGATGGTCTTCGGCGGTCGCAGCGACACCGGCGGCAGCGCCTGCGACCACGACATGCACCCCTGCACCGAGCGCTGCGACATGCTGGCCGCGCGCGTCGCGAGGCTGGTCGAGCTGCGCCGCAGCGAGCGTGCCGAGCGCCGCGTCGCCGCGGTCATCTTCAACTTCCCGCCCAATGCCGGCAACACCGGCACCGCCGCCTTCCTGTCGGTGTTCGAATCGCTGCACAACCTGCTCAAGGCGATGCAGCGGGAGGGCTACACCGTACAGGTGCCGGCCACGGTCGACGAACTGCGCGAGCGCATCATCCACGGCAACGCCGAAAGCTTCGGTGCATCGGCCAACGTGCATGCGCGCATCGCGGTGGACGACCATGTGCGGCGCGAGCGCTGGCTCAAGGAGATCGAAAAGCAGTGGGGTCCGGCGCCGGGCAGGCAACAAAGCAACGGCAGTTCGATCTTTGTGCTGGGCGAGCGCTTCGGCAACGTCTTCGTCGGCATCCAGCCGGCCTTCGGCTACGAAGGCGACCCGATGCGCCTGCTGTTCGAGCGCGGCTTCGCGCCGACGCACGCCTTCTCGGCCTTCTACCGCTGGCTGAAGGAAGACTTCAACGCCCATGCGGTGCTGCACTTCGGCACCCACGGAGCGCTGGAATTCATGCCCGGCAAGCAGGCCGGGCTGTCCGGTGACTGCTGGCCCGACCGGTTGATCGGCGACCTGCCCAATTTCTACTTGTACGCGTCCAACAACCCCAGCGAAGGCACCATCGCCAAGCGCCGTGCCGCGGCCACGCTGATCAGCTACCTGACTCCGCCGGTGGCTCAAGCCGGCCTGTATCGCGGCCTGGTCGACCTGAAGGGCGCGCTCGACCGCTACCGCAGCCTGGAGCCGCAGGCCCATGCGGAGCGCGCCGAGCTGGCGGTGATGCTGCAGGCGCAGGCGGCTGAACTGGAACTGGCGGGCGCCGAACCCGCCTGGGGCGAGACGGCAGACGCCAGGATCGCCGCGCTCGGCGACGCAGTGCTCGAACTCGAATACACGCTCATTCCGCACGGCCTGCACGTGGTTGGCAAGGCGCCGAGCGCGCGCGAGCGGGTCGATCTGCTGATGTCGGTGGCCGAGGCCTCGCACGGCCAGCGGCCCGAGCGCGCGGCGGTCGATGCGCTGGTCGCCGGCCAGACGCCGGCGGCGGCACTGGCGCTTGGCGGCATGCCCGTCGACGAGGTCTCGCTGGACCTGTTCAAGGAACTGGCGGCGATCGACCGGCAACTGGCCCTGGACCATGAAATCGGCGGGCTGATGCATGCGCTGGATGGCCGCTTCGTGCGTCCCGCGCCCGGCGGCGACCTGCTGCGCACGCCGGCGATCCTGCCCACCGGGCGCAACCTGCACGGCTTCGATCCGTTCCGCATCCCCAGCGCCTATGCCGTCAAGGACGGCACGCGCCAGGCCGAGCGGCTGCTGCAGCGCCACCAGGCAGACGGCCATGCGTTCCCGCAAAGCATCGCGCTGGTGCTGTGGGGCACCGACAACCTGAAGACCGAGGGCGCGCCCATCGCCCAGGCGCTGGCGCTGATTGGCGCCAAGCCGCGCTTCGACAGCTACGGCCGCCTGGCCGGGGCCGAACTGCTGCCGCTGGAGCAGCTGGGTCGGCCGAGGGTCGACGTGATCGTCACGCTGTCGGGCATCTTCCGCGACCTGCTGCCGCTGCAGATCAAGCTGCTGGCCGAAGCCTCGTTCCTCGCGGCCAGCGCCGACGAGCCGCTGCAAATGAACTTTGTGCGCAAGCATGCGCTGGCCTACCAGGCCGAACATGGCGGTGACCTGGAAAGCGCATCGCTGCGCGTCTTCGGCAATGCCGAAGGCGCCTACGGCGCCAACGTCAACCACCTCGTCGACAGCAGCCGCTGGGAGGAAGACGACGAACTGGCCGAGGCCTACAGCCGCCGCAAGGGTTTTGCCTACGGGCGCAGCGGCCGCCCGGTGCAGCAGACCAAGCTGCTGTCCAGCGTGCTGGCCGGCGTGGAACTGGCCTACCAGAACATCGATTCGGTGGAGCTGGGCGTGACCACGGTCGACACCTACTTCGACACGCTCGGCGGCATCAGCCGCGCCATCCAGCGCGCCAAGGGCAAGGACTGCGACGTGGCGCCGGTGTACATCGGCGACCAGACCCGCGGCGACGGCGTGGTGCGCACGCTTGGCGAGCAGGTGGCGCTCGAGACGCGCACCCGCATGCTCAACCCGAAGTGGTACGAGGGCATGCTCGAGCACGGCTACGAAGGCGTGCGCCAGATCGAGGTGCACATCACCAACACCATGGGCTGGTCGGCCACCACCGGCCAGGTGCAGCCGTGGGTGTACCAGCAGCTGACCGAGACCTTCCTGCTCGACCCGGCCATGCGCGAGCGCCTGGCCAAGCTGAACCCGACCGCTTCGGCAAAGGTGGCCACCCGGCTGCTGGAAGCTTCGGCCCGCCAGTACTGGCAACCCGATGACGCCATGCTCGACGCGCTCAAGCGCGCCGGCGAGGAGCTGGAAGACCGGCTCGAAGGCGTCTACGAAGGAGCAACTGCATGACAGAAGTCGCCGAGATCAACATCAAGGACATCCGCCGCGGGCCCGCCCCGGCCCAGGCGCGAGGCCTCGACGGCGAGGGCAGCGTGCAAGTGCAGCTCGACCCGAGCGTGAAGATCGGCACCGCCAAGGTCTTCGCCATCTACGGCAAGGGCGGCATCGGCAAGAGCACCACCTCCAGCAACCTGTCGGCGGCCTTTTCCAAGCTGGGCAAGCGCGTGCTGCAGATCGGCTGCGACCCCAAGCACGACAGCACCTTCACGCTGACCAAGAAAATGCTGCCCACCGTGATCGACGTGCTCGAGACGGTGGACTTCCACGCCGAGGAGCTGCGCGTCGAGGACTTCGTGTTCCCCGGCTACAACGGCGTGATGTGCGTGGAAGCCGGCGGCCCGCCGGCCGGCACCGGCTGCGGCGGCTACGTCGTCGGCCAGACAGTCAAGCTGCTGAAGGAGCACCACCTGCTCGAGGACACCGACGTGGTGATCTTCGACGTGCTCGGAGACGTGGTCTGCGGAGGCTTCGCCGCGCCGCTGCAGCATGCCGACCGGGCGATGATCGTCACCGCCAACGACTTCGATTCGATCTTCGCGATGAACCGCATCGTGCAGGCCATTGGCGCGAAGGCCAAGAACTACAACGTGCGCCTCGGCGGGGTCATCGCCAACCGCAGCGCCGCGACCGACCAGATCGACAAGTACAACGAAAAGATCGGCCTGAAGCTGGCTGCGCACTTCCCCGACCTGGACGTGATCCGCCGCAGCCGGCTGAAGAAGAGCACGCTGTTCGAGATGGAGCATTCGCCCGAGCTCGAGGCGGTGCAGAACGAATACATGCGCCTGGCTGCGGCCTTGTGGCTCGGCACCGAGCCGATGAAGGCCGTGCCGATGAAGGACCGCGACATCTTCGACCTGCTGGGCTTCGACTGACATGGTTTCCACCACCTACGAAGCCCGCCGCGGCCGCATCGAGACCTACTTCGACCGCACCGCCGCCCAGGCCTGGGCGCGGCTGACGTCGGCGGCGCCCGTGGGCAGCATCCGCGCCACGGTGCGCGCCGGGCGCGACCGCATGCGCAGCACGCTGCTCGACTGGCTGCCGGCCGACCTGCACGGCGTGCGCCTGCTCGACGCCGGGTGCGGCACCGGTGCGCTGGCGGTCGAGGCGGCCAGGCGCGGCGCCGACGTGCTGGCGATCGACCTGTCGCCGACGCTGGTGGCGCTGGCGCGCGAACGGTTGCCGGCCGACCTGGGGCCCGGCAGCGTGGCCTTCCACGCCGGCGACATGCTTGCGGCCGAGCTGGGACGTTTCGACTACGTGGTCGGCATGGATTCGATGATCCACTACCAGCGCGAGGACGTGATCCGCGTGCTCGGCGAACTGGTCCAGCGCACGCAGCGCGCCGTGCTGTTCACCTTCGCCCCGGGCAGCGCGCTGCTGAACACGATGCTGACCGTGGGCAGGCTGTTCCCGCGCGGCGACCGAGCGCCCTTCATCGAGCCGGTGTCCGAGGCCACGCTGCGCCGGCTGATCGATGCTGCTCCGGCATTGGCCGGCTGGACGGCCGCACGCACGCAGCGCATCCGCAGCGGCTTCTACCAGTCTCAGGCGCTGGAGTTGCAACGCGCATGAGCACCGCACGGCGCACCCCGATCGCGCAACGCGCCATCCGCGCGTGGGCCACGCTCGGGCCGCAGTACATGCCGTTTGCCGACGCGGCCAGCGCCGACCTGCCGCTGCCGCGCCTGCTGCGCCTGTCGCTCTTCAAGTTCACCATGGGCATGACCCTGGCGCTGATGCTGGGCACCCTGAACCGAGTGATGATCTTCGAGCTGCAGGTCTCGGCCTGGCTGGTGTCGCTGATGTTGGCGTTGCCGCTGCTGGTGGCGCCGTTCCGCGCCATCACCGGCTTCCAGTCCGACACGCACCGCTCGGCCTTCGGCTGGAAACGCGTGCCTTTTATGTGGGGCGGCACGCTGATCCAGTTCTTCGGCCTGGCGATCATGCCCTTTGCCTTGCTGGTGCTGTCCGGCGGCGGCGCAGTACCCACTGCGCCCTGGGTCGGCCAGGGCGCGGCAGCGCTGTCCTTCCTGATGGTCGGCGCCGGGCTGCAGACCTCGCAGACCGCCGGGCTGGCGCTGGCCACCGACCAGGCGAGCGAGGCCACCCGCCCGCGCGTGGTGGCGCTGATGTACGTCATGCTGCTGCTCGGCACCGTGCTCGGCAGCCTGGGCTACAGCGTGCTGCTCGCCGACTTCAGCCCGCAGCGGCTGGTGCAGGTGGTACAGGGTACGGCCATGGTGGTGCTGCTGTTGAACGCCTTCGCGCTGTGGAAGCAAGAGCCGCGCAACCCGCAGCGCGTCGCGGCCATGAAGAGCGAGCGCACCATGCCCTTCCGCCAGGCCTGGAGCCGCTTCATCCAGAACCAGCGCGCGCGCCGCTTCCTCTGGGCCACCGGCCTGGGCACGATGGCCTTCAACATGCAGGACGTGGTCCTCGAACCCTACGGCGGCGAGATCCTCGGCCTGAGCGTCAGCGCCACCAGCAGCCTGACCGCGCTGCTCGCGGGCGGCGCCCTGGTCGGCTACATCCTGTCCGGGCGCAGCCTCGGGCGCGGCATCGATCCGCTGCGCCTGGCGGGCTACGGCGCGGCGCTGGGCCTGCCGGCGTTCTCCGCCGTCATCTTTGCCGCACCGATGGGCGCGAGCTGGCTGTTCCGCCTGGGCGCCTTCGGCATCGGCTTCAGTGGCGGGCTGTTCGCCGTGGGCACGCTGCTGGCCGCAATGCGCCTTGAGGAAGGGCGCTTCGTCGGCATGGCGCTGGGCGCCTGGGGTGCCGTGCAGGCGCTGGCCGCGGGGCTGTCGATGTTCTTCGGCGGTGCGCTGCGCGACACCGTCTCCAAGCTGGCCACCGAGGGCGCTCTGGGCAGCGCGCTGGCTGCGCCCGTCACTGGCTACAGCGCCGTCTACCACCTCGAGATGTTGTTGTTGTTCGTCACCCTCGTCGCCATCGGTCCGCTGGTCGGCCGCCGCAGTGCGACACCCTCCACCCCGCGCAAGCTCGGCCTGGCCGACCTGCCGGGCTAGCCGCTAGTCACAGGAGCTTTAATCATGGAGTTCGGCGCCATCACGGGCTATGTGGATCTGGCCCAGATCCTCTTGTATGCGTTCTGGCTGTTCTTCGCCGGCCTGATCTACTACCTCATCCGCGAAGGCCATCGCGAGGGCTATCCGATGGAAGCGGATGGCCTGGGCCACCAGCCCTGGGCCTGGCCGGTTCCGTCGCAGCCCAAGGTCTTCAAGACGGTGCACGGCGATGTCACGGTGCCCGACATGGCCAAGGGCGAACCGGCATACCGCGGCGCGTCAACCTACGCCTCGCCGGGCTCGCCGATCGAGCCCGAGGGCGATGCGATGCATGCCGGCGTCGGCGCCGGCGCCTATGCCCACCGCGCCGACGTGCCCGACTCGCTGGTCAACGGCCATCCGAAGATCGTGCCGCTGCGCGTGGCCAAGGACTACGGCGTGTCCGGCAAGGATCCCGATCCGCGCGGCCTGCCGGTGATCGGCGGCGACGGCCAGCGCGGCGGCACCGTGCGAGACCTGTGGATCGACCAGGCCGAGATGATGTTCCGCTACCTCGAGGTGGAAACGCCGCTGGCCGGTGGCGGCAGCAAGCGCGTGCTGCTGCCCATGCCCTTTGCCAAGGTGCGGCGCACGCAGGTCGAGGTGAACTCGATCTTCGGCAAGCACTTCGCCGGCGTGCCGGAACTGAAGAACCCCGACCAGGTGACCTTCATGGAAGAGGAGCGCATCGTCGCCTACTACGGCGCCGGCACGCTTTATGCCGATTCGAAGCGCGGCGAGCCCTGGATCTGAGCCATTGCCGCGCAGGAGTCACGTCATGAGCATCGACAGTCACGGCCACGAACACGAACTCGAGCCGCAGTACGGCCTGCCCGAGCGGCTGCCCGCCGACGAGCATGTCCTTTGGCAGGGTTCGCCGGACTTCCGTGCGCTGGCAGTGCGCGTCTTCCACGTGCAGAAAGCGGCGCTGTACTTCGCGGCGCTCCTGCTGCTGCGCGCTGGCTTCGCGATGAGCGATGGCGGCACGGCGTGGGACGGTCTGGTCGCGCTGGCCTGGCCGCTGCCGCTGGCCCTGACCGCGCTGGCCAGCCTGAGCGCGCTGGCCTGGATGACATCGCGCACCACCGTCTACACGCTGACCGACAAGCGCGTGGTGATGCGCATCGGCATCGTGCTCACGCTCACCTTCAACATCCCGCTGCGCACGCTGCGCTCGGCGGCACTGCGCCGCAGCGATGGCCGCACGGGCGACATCGCGATGCAGCTCGCCGGGCCCGACCACATCGCCTTCCTGCACCTGTGGCCGCATGTGCGGCCGTGGCGCCTGGCCCGCCCGGAGCCGATGCTGCGCGCCGTGACCGACGCCAACGAGGTGGCAGCCCTGCTGTCACAGGCCTGGTCGCGGCGAGTGGGCGTGGCCGCCCAGCCAGCCGCTGCCCCGAGCGCCGTCCCGATCGCGGTGCCGGCGTCTGCCGCCGACACCGGGGCGGGCCGCAGTCCGGGCCCTTGGCAACCGAGCCCGACGTGAACAACGACACCCCCGCCATCCGGGCCGTCAGGCTGGCCCCCCGTGGCCGCGACACCTTTCCGCGCTGGGTGCTGATGTGCGCCGGCGGCGTGATTGCCTTCTCGCTCGTCAGCGTGGGCATGGTGCGCCTGACCGGCAACGGCCCCGACCAGCGGCCTGCAGCGGCCACCCAGGAGCGACAGTTGCGCTTCGAGGACAGGCCCGACGGCAGCATCGCCATCACCGATGCGCGCAGCGGCGAGCCCGTCACCTCGGTCCAGGGCGAGCAGGGCTTCGTGCGCGGCGCCCTGCGCGCGCTGGCGCGCGAACGCAAGGCCCGCGGCCTGGGAGCTGAGCAGCCCTTCCAGCTGCTGGTGCGCCGGGATGGCGGACTGACGCTGTATGACCCTGCCACCTCGCAGCGTGTCGACCTGGAGGCCTTCGGCCCGACCAACGCCGACAACTTCGCGCGGCTGCTGAAAGACCCACCTGCGCAGCGGCCTGTTCCCTTGCCTGCCTTGCACGTGCCCGCCAAACTTTGACGTCAGAGGACTGCTCCATGGAAGCGCATACCGCCACGCTCAGGACCCCGGCCGACGCTGCCCGCCATGCGAAGACCGAGACGCTGCTCACGCCGCGCTTCTACACCACCGATTTCAAGGCCATGGACCGGCTCGACGTGTCGCCCATCCGCAAGGAATGGGACGCCATGCTGGCCGAGTACGAGGGCGACAACAACCACGACCACTTCCAGCGCACGCCACAGTTCGCAACCGAGGTGGCGCAGGTGTTCTCGCAGGTCTCTGCAGAGCTTCGCCAGGAGTTCCAGGAGTTCCTGGTGAGCTCGCTGACCAGCGAGTTCAGCGGCTGCATCCTCTACAACGAGATCCAGAAGAACATCAGCAACCCGGACATCAAGGCACTGATGCGCTACATGGCGCGCGACGAATCTCGCCACGCCAGCTTCATCAACCAGAGCCTGAAGGACTTCGGGCTGGGCATGGACCTGGGCGACCTGAAGCGCACCAAGGCCTACACCTACTTCAAGCCGAAATACATCTTCTATGCCACCTACCTGAGCGAGAAGATAGGCTACGCCCGCTACATCACCATCTTCCGCCAACTCGAACGGCATCCGGACAAGCGCTTCCATCCCATCTTCCTCTGGTTCGAGCGCTGGTGCAACGACGAATTCCGCCACGGCGAGAGCTTCGCGCTGATCATGCGCGCGCAACCGCATCTGCTGCGCGGCGGCAACCTGCTGTGGATCCGCTTCTTCCTGCTGGCCGTGTACGCCACCATGTACGTGCGCGACCACACGCGACCGATGCTGCACCACGCCATGGGCCTGGACAGCGACGCCTACGACTACACGGTGTTCGACATCACCACCGAGATCAGCAAGCAGGTGTTCCCGATCTCGCTCGACACCGATCACCCGAAGTTCCGCGCCGGGCTGTCGCGCCTGTTCATGATCCAGACGCGCGTCGACGAAGCCAAGGCGCGAGGCGGCCTGGTGGGCAAGCTGCAGCAGGCCGGCTGGGCCGTGGCAGGTGCGGCGACCTTCCTGCGCCTCTATTGCCTGCCGGTCAGGCGTCACGCGCTGCCAGCCGAGATGCGCGTCGCGCCCACCTGGTAGCCAGCGCCGAACCCGGGAACGCACAGGCACTCCACCATGACCGAGACCGCGCTGGCCGTGCTGTTCGCGGTGTTCATATGGTGGTTCAGCACCGGCATCGTGCTGCTGCTCAACGGCATGCAGCGCCATGCCTACCGCTGGAGCCTGGGGCTGTCGTCCCTGCTCGGCCTGGCCGCGCTCTATGCGCTGGCCCACACCGCGCGCCAGGGCGGCTCGGCCGCCACCTACTGCGCCTTCACCAGCGCGCTGCTGGTGTGGGGCTGGCACGAGCTGAGCTTTCTCACCGGCTGGATCACCGGCCCGCGCACCACGGCCATCTCGCCGCAGCTGCAGGGTTGGCCGCGCTTCGTGCAGGCGCTGCGCGCCATCCTGTGGCACGAGCTGGCGATCCTGGCGGTGGGCCTGGTCATCGTCGCCTTGACCTGGGGCGCGCCCAACCAGACCGGCACCTGGACCTTCCTGGTGCTGTGGGCCATGCGCACCAGCGCCAAGCTGAACCTGTTCCTCGGCGTGCGCAACCTGAGCGAGGAGTTCCTGCCGGCGCACCTGTCCTACCTGCAGAGCTTCTTCCGCCGCCGGACCATGAACCTGCTGTTCCCGCTGTGTGTCAGCGCCGCCAGCGCGGTGCTGGCGTGGATGATCCTGAGGGCCATGAGCCCGGCCACGTCCAGCACCGAGGCGCTGGGCCTGACGCTGGTGGCGACGATGCTGGCTCTGGGCATCCTCGAACACTGGATGCTGGTGCTGCCCGTATCGACCAGCGCGCTGTGGCGCTGGGCCATGAGCCAGCGCCGCAGCGCGCCGGCCGCCGCCATGCCGAGCCCGCCGCAACAGGGTGCCCCTCGCGCCGATGCAGCGCCGCCTTCCCTCGCCCGCGATGACAAGCTACTTCACGCCCGTTAGCGGCACGCCCACGACCACGGCCCCGGCCCATACGCTGGGCCCTCAGGGCGGGCCCCTGGCGCTCGTCATCGGCAGCGGCTTCGGCGGTCTGGCCGCCGCCATACGCCTGGCTTGTCGAGGCTGGCGCGTGCAGGTGCTCGAACAGCTCGACGCCCCGGGCGGCCGCGCCTATGTATGGCGCCAGGACGGCTTCACCTTCGACGCCGGCCCGACCATCATCACGGCGCCCTTCATGCTCGACGAGCTGTGGGCGCTGGCCGGCAGGAACTTCAGCGACGATGTCGCGCTCAAGCTGATGGAGCCCTATTACCGCATCCGCTTCGACGATGGCAGCTGGTTCGACTACAACGGCGACGCCGAGCACATGCGCGCCGAGGTGGCGCGCTTCAGCCCCGAAGACCTGCCGACCTACGAGCGCTTCCTCGAAGAAGCCGCCGTGTGCTACCAGAAGGGCTTCATCGAACTCGGCGGCATTGCCTACAACACCTTCACGGACCTGCTGCTGGCGGTGCCGAAGATGCTGCAGATGCGCGGCTGGCGCAGCATCCACCAGATGGCTTGCAGATATTTCAAGAACGACAAGCTGCGCATCGTGATGAGCTTCCACCCGCTGCTCATCGGCGGCAACCCGCTGTCGGTGACCTGCATCTACAGCCTGATCAACACGCTCGAGCGGCGCTTCGGCGTGCATTCGGCGATGGGCGGCACCGGGGCCATCGTCAGCGCGATGGTCAAGCTGCTGGAAAGCCTGGGCGGGCGCATCCGCTACCACAGCCCGGTGAGCCGCATCGACATCGAGCCGGCGCCGGGCGGCCGAGCCCGCGGCAAGGGCCGGGCCACCGGGGTCACGCTGGCCAGCGGCGAGACGCTCAAGGCCGACATCGTGGTGTCCAACGCCGACACGATGTGGACCTACAAGAACCTGGTCGCGCCTCAGTACCGCAAACGCTGGACCGACAAGCGCATTGCCAGCAGCCGCCATTCGATGAGCCTGTTCGTCTGGTACTTCGGCACCGACCGGCGTTACGAAGACGTGCCGCACCACATGATGGTTCTGGGCCCGCGCTACGAAGAGCTGCTGCGCGACATCTTCAAGCGCCACAAGCTGGCCAAGGACTTCAGCCTCTACCTGCACCGCCCCACCGCCACCGACCCGTCGCTGGCGCCGCCGGGCTGCGATGCGTTCTACGTGCTCAGCCCGGTGCCGCACCTGGCCAGCGGCACCGACTGGAAGACACAGGCCGAGCCCTACCGCATGGCGGTGCAACAGGCGCTGGAGCGCACCGTGCTGCCAGACCTGGGCCGACACGTGGTGAGTTCGCGCGTGACCACGCCGCTGGACTTCCAGGATCGACTGCTGTCCTACATGGGCGCGGCCTTCGGCCAGGAACCGCTGCTGCTGCAAAGCGCCTGGTTCCGCGCCCACAACCGCAGCGAAGACGTGGACAACCTGTTCATGGTGGGGGCCGGCACCCACCCTGGCGCAGGCGTGCCCGGTGTGCTGATGTCTGCCAAGACGCTTGAACAGGTGATTCCGCATGCAAGTGCATTTGTCTGATCCGCAGGCTGCCGCGCCCAGCACCGCCGCCTACGACCTGCAGGCCCTGCGCGGGCTGATGCGCGGCGGCTCGAAGACCTTCTTCGCCGCGTCCTTGCTGCTGCCGCCGCGGGTGCGCGCGCCGGCCACCGCGCTGTATGCCTACTGCCGTCTGGCCGACGATGCCATCGACCTGGGCCAAGATGTGCATGCCGAAATGCGCGACCTGCGGGCCCGGCTCGGCGCCATCTACGACGGCCGTCCCGGCGCGGCCGACGCCGACCGCGCGCTGTGCCAGGTGGTGCACCGCTTTGCCATCCCGCGCGAGCTGCTCGATGCACTGCTCGAAGGCTTCCTGTGGGACGCGCAGGGCCGCCGCTACGAGACCCTGGCCGACGTGCAGGACTACGGCGCGCGCGTCGCCGGCACGGTGGGCGCGATGATGGCCTTGGTGATGGGCACACGCTCGCCTGGCGCGCTGGCGCGCGCCTGCGAGCTGGGCGTGGCCATGCAGTTGACCAACATCGCCCGCGACGTGGGCGAGGATGCGCGCAACGGCCGCCTGTACCTGCCGCGGCAGTGGCTGCGCGAAGACGGTCTGGATCCTGAACTCTGGCTGCGCCAGCCGGCCTTCAACCCGGCCATCGCGCGCGCCACGGCGCGGCTGCTGGCAGTGGCCGAAGCGCTGTATCGCCGCGCCGAACATGGCGTGGCCGAGCTGCCGATGGATTGCCGCCCGGCCATCCAGGCGGCACGACTGGTGTATGCCGAGATCGGCCACCAGCTGCAGCGCAAGGGCCTGGACAGCGTCAACCAGCGCGCAGTGGTGTCGCGGCGGCGCAAGCTGGGCCTGATCGCCCGAGCCACCGGCGCAGCCTTCATGCCGGCCCAGTACCCGCTGGGCGACCCGGCGGCGCTGCCGGCCGTGCAGTACCTGGTGGACGCCGTGTCCCGCGCCCAGCCCCCGCTGGCCCTGCCATCTTTCGCGCCCAGGGCCAGGGCTCGCCGCACCTTCGACCAGCGCATGGAGTGGGCCACCGATCTGTACGCCCGCCTCGAGCAACAGGACCGGGGCGCACTGCGCTGAGCGCCGAGCAGGCGGCACCGAGCCTCAAGCCATGAGCGAAGTCGGCGACCTCAAGTGGATCGAAGCCGGGCTGCTGCTCGCGGCCGGCATCGGCTTCGGCTGGTGGCAGCTGCGCGATGTCACGCGCGCGCAGCGGGTCTCGCGGGCCGAGCGCGAGGCGGCGCAGGCGCAGGCGCAGGCTGCACAAGGCACACAGGACAAGACGCCATGAACAGCACGCTGAAGATCATCCACGTGCTGTGCGCCTGCCTGTTCCTGGGCAACGTCATCGTCAGCGGCATCTGGGCGGCGATGGCCGAGCGCACGCGCAACCACACCATCATCCAGTTCAGCAACCGGCTGGTGCTGATCACCGACCTGCTGTTCACCGCCTCCGGCGCCATCGGCGTGGTCCTGACCGGTCACCTGATGGCCGGACAGTATGGCGGCGACACCGCCCACCCGTGGATCACCTGGAGCTACATCCTGTTTGGCGTGAGCGGGCTCATCTGGATGCTGGTGCTGGTGCCGATCCAGTTCAAGCAGCGCATGCTGCTGCAACGCACCACCCAGATCACCAGCGAGTACCTGCAGCTGTCGCGGGTGTGGCAGATCTCGGGCGCGGTGGCCACCGTGCTGCCCCTGCCGATCCTGTACCTGATGATCACCAAGACGGTCTGAAAGCGTGGCCCGGTCGCACCCGCCGCTGCGCGGCCAGGTGATCCTGGTCACCGGTGCCGGCTCAGGCATCGGCGCGGCCACCGCGCTGGAGTTGCAGCGCCGCGGCGCCACGCTGGTGCTGCTGGACTGCGATGCCGAGACGCTGGCACTTACCGCCGCCGCGCTGGGCGGTGCCGTGCTCGGCGTGCAGGCCGATGTGTGTTCGCCGGCTGCATGCCAGGCGGCGGTGGATGCCGCGCTGGCGCGACATGGCCGCATCGACGTGGTCTGGGCCAATGCCGGCGTGGCCTCGATGGGCCCGCTGGCCTGCACCGACCCGGCGGCCTGGGCGCGCTGCATCGAGGTCAATGTGCTCGGCGTGTTCAACACCGTGCGTGCCGCGTTGCCGGCCGTGCTGCAGGCGCGCGGATTCATCGCTGTGACGGCCTCGGTCTCGTCCTTTGCACACCCGCCGTTGATGTCGGCCTATGCCGCCAGCAAGGCCGCGGTGGAGGCGATGTGCAATGCCTGGCGCATTGAGCTGGCAGCGCACGGCGTGGGCGTGGGCGTCGTCCATGCGCACTGGGTGAGCACGCCGCTGGTAAGCGAGGGCAACTCGCATCCAGCCTTTGCCCGGCTGCGCCGGACCATGCCGGCGCGCATGAACCGCGAGACCCCGGCGGCGGCAGCCGCGGTCATCATCGCCGATGGCATCGCCCGCCGCGCGCGGCGCATCTGGGTGCCTGGCTGGGTGCGCATGCTGCACTGGCTGCGCGCGCTGTTGCACACGCCCTGGGCCGAGCGAGAGCTGCTGCGCGCGGCCCCGGAAATGGAAGCCCTGTACCAGGAGGGACTGGCAGCCGCAGGCGCGCTGGCCTCATCCTTCGGGCCGCGTGAACGGCAGCGGGCGGCCCTGCGCGCGGCGCGCGCCCAGGCAGGCGAGAACGCAGCGCCGGCTCAGGATCCTGCGTCCGACGCGGCGACACCCGTGACGACATGATCAGGCTCGCCGCCATCGAGCCAGCTCGCGGACGCCGCCTTCCGGCACACACGCTGATGAGGTTTCGACTTCGAAGATCGAGGGTCCGCTTGAGATCCGACGCACGCTTGACGGCGAGTTTCCGATGTTCAATCTCGGGTCGGGAATTCACTTTTCCAACCCTCTGCAGTGCTTTGCAGCGCGGATCTGAGCGGCACCATTGCAGCGTGAGGAGCCGCTGACGAGTGCCGGCTTGCTGGCGGTCCGGTTTCATGAATCGGGGAACCTATCAGCCGCTTTTCGCGTATGCCGGCGATCTACCCACAGCCGCTTTTTGCCCACTTGGGAGCCTACCTTCACTGAGAAGGTGAGGTAATGTGTC
>JBEIHU010000075.1:0-16991 GCA_040381175.1 Burkholderiaceae bacterium | reverse complement strand
TTGGTGACGGTGGGGGCGCCGAAGGAGCGCTCGAGCACCACGTTGCGGCCCTTGGGGCCGAGGGTGACCTTGACTGCGTTGGCCAGGATGTTCACGCCTTCGACCATGCGGTGGCGGGCATCGCTGCCGAAAATGACGTCTTTTGCTGCCATGTGTGCTTCTCCGAATTCAGTTCAGGGGTTGCTTACTTCTCGACGACGGCGAACAGGTCGTCTTCCTTCATCACCAGCAGTTCCTCGCCTTCGACCTTGACGGTCTGGCCGCTGTACTTGCCGAACAGCACGCGGTCACCCACCTTGATGTTCAGGACGACGAAGTCGCCTTTGTCATTGCGCTTGCCCGGGCCGACAGCCAGAACTTCGCCCTGGTCGGGCTTTTCGGCGGCGTTGTCGGGGATGACGATGCCGGAAGCAGTCTTGGTTTCCTGTTCAAGGCGCTTGACGATCACGCGATCGTGCAAAGGACGAAGTTTCATTGCATCTCCTAGAAAGGTCAGATTGATTGCTGCCAATGCGCGTCAAGAAAGTCGTCGCGCACTAACTTTCATAGCCGAAAACGGACGAGCGCCGTTACCGGGCTGTTAGCACTCAACGGCTGCGAGTGCTGACAAATGAATTATAGGGGCAGGACTCCGGACTTCAAGGGCCGCGGCGCATCCGGCGGAAGCTCAAAGGCGCCATGCAAGGGCATGGCTGGCCTTGGCCGATCAATGCGATGCGTCGGGTGCAGGCCCAGAACCCACCGCGTCGGCCGGCGGCGCTGCAGCCACGCGGTAGCTTTCGCTGGCCCAGGCACCAAGGTCCACGCTGCGGCATCGCGGGCTGCAGAATGGCCTTGCGGGGTTGTCAGCCGAATACAGCGCCTGCTTTCCGCAGGCCGGACAGCGCACCCAGCGTGCCCGGCTCGGTCCGTCGTGGTTCATGAGCACAGCGTGAGTTCGAACTCGGTGTCGCCGGCGCTTTGCCGCAGCCGTCCGTCGGCTTCGGGCTGCATCAGCCTCACCAGGGCCATCAGTCGGTGCCCGCTGATCTCGGGTACCAGCGGCGAGCCTTCTGCCAGCCGCACCCGCATCAGGTGGTAGGTCCGCCCCTGCGGCAGGCTTTGCTGGAACTGTCCGCTCACTGCAACCACGCGCTGAGGGGCGCCACTGTCGCGCAGCAGCCCGAGCAGCACGTGCAGCGCCTCGGCCAGGGGCATCAGGCTGACGGTCCAGCGGCTCAAGTCGGCGCGCCGACGCTCGGCAGGGTGCTGCTGCCAGGCGTAGTAGCCTGGCAGGTCGAACTCACAGGTGCCGCCCGGAATGCTGATGCGGCTGCGGATGCTCATCAGCCAGTCGTTGCCGGTCAACGCCTGGCCGGCCTTGCCCGGCAACTGGTTCAAGCCGTCGAACGCATGGTCGATGCGGGCGATGACATCGTCCAGGGCGGCCTCCGAAATCTGCGGGTTGCCGCGATAGCTTTGCAGCAGACTGCGATGGCGCTCCAGTTCCTTCAGCAGGTCGGATTTCAGGTCGGCGCGCGAGGCTACGTCCATGATCTCGAACACCGTGACCAGCGCGAAATGGTGGTCAATGGCCTCGTCTCGGCGCATCAGCTGTCCGAGCCGGTCGAACAGGTGCTCCAGCCTGAGCATTGTCCGGATGCTCTCGTTGAACGGGTACTCGTAAAGAACCAAGGCCAAGCTCTCCGCTATCAGGCATTCGGTCACGCAGTATGCGTTGGAGGTGTCTGACGTACGATTGTTTCACAGCAAGGTTCGGGCGCTGGGCACCATACGGTTCCAGTGGTGCCAGAGCGCTTCCACCTGCGCGCGAAGAGCGTCGAGTTCCAGTTCGTCATTGAAGATCACCGCGTCGGCAATGGCGCGTCGCGCGCCACGCGGCGTTTGCTGGGCCATCACGCGCTGTACCTGCTCGGCCGACCAGCCGGAGCGTGTCATCACGCGCCTGACCTGGGTCTCTTCGCGGCAATCGACCACCAACAGGCGCTGCACCCGCTGCCGCCACGGGCTGCTGTCGGACAGTAAAGGAACGTCGAAGAGCACCGGCCGGCCGTCGGCCAGGGCCGCTTGGCGCTGGGCCTCATTACCGATCATCGGGTGAAGGATCGACTCGAGCCGCCGCCTCGCCGAGGCGTCGCTGAACACCAACGAGCGCATCCGGGCGCGGTCCATCGCGCCATCGGCACTGACAACTTCAGGTCCGAACTCGCGCACCAGGGCTGGCAACGCATCGCCCCCCTCTGCGGTGAGAGCATGAGCGATGGCATCGGTGTCCACCAGCACCGCACCGCAATCCACCAGCATGGCAGCCACCGTGCTCTTACCGCTGCCGATGCCGCCTGTCAGGCCAATGGCCAGCGGCTTCAGATCGCCGGAAACCACAGCCGGGTGAGCGTCTGGCCGAAGAACAGCGCGGCGATGCCGCCCCCGACAAGATAGGGGCCGAAGGGAATCGGCACCTCGCGCTTGTGGCCGCCGAAGGCGACCAAGCCGATGCCCACCACGGCACCGACCGCCGACGCCAGCAAGACGATCGACGGCAGCATTTGCCAGCCGAGCAGGGCGCCCAGGCCGGCCAGCAGCTTGAAATCGCCTTCGCCCATGCCTTCGACGCCTCGCAGTTTCTTGTAGCTGTAGGCCAGCAGCCACAATGCGCCATAGCCGGCGAAGGCGCCCCAGGCGGCAGCCTCCAGCGTGGTGCCAGTCCAGCCCAGGCCCGCGCCAAGCAGGCCCAGTCCGATCAACGGCAGCGTCAGGTCGTCCGGCAGGTAGGTGGTGTCCAGGTCGACCAGCGCCATGGCCAGCATCAGAGACACTGCCGCGCACCACAGCAGTGTCTGCGGCTCGGAGCCGAACTTCCAACCGCAGGCGGCGAAGAGCAGCGCAGTGAGCCCTTCGACCAGCGGGTAGCGCTTGGAAATGGCGGTGCCGCACGACGCGCAGCGGCCCTTCAGCCGAAGCCAGCCGATCAACGGCAGGTTCTCGTGCCAGCGCAGCACATGGCCGCATGAAGGGCAGCGCGAGCGCGGGCGTGCAAGGCTGAGCGGCGGCATCGTCTGCAGTGTGTCGCTGATGACCTTGGCCGCCTGGCCGAAGGCAGGCGGCGGAGCGGCCTTGCGGCCGCTGACGCGCTGCCAGGCGTCAGCATCGGCCAGTTGGCTCTCGGCCATGTCGAGCCACCACTCGCGCTCCATCACCATGGGCAGGCGGTACGCAACGACATTGAGGAAGCTTCCGACGCACAGCCCAAGCAGGGCCAGTGCCAGCGGCGAGAACCACAGGTCCGGCGCCATGCCGCTGATCAGACCACCGCACCCAGCTTGAAGATCGGCAGGTACATCGACACCACGATGCCGCCGATCAGCACGCCGAGGACGACGATGATGAAAGGCTCCATCAGGCTGGACAGCCCTTTGACCATCTCGTCGACTTCATCCTCGTAGAACTCGGCGCATTTGGACAGCATGTGGTCGAGTGCACCGGACTCCTCGCCAATGGCGGCCATCTGCAGCACCATGGTCGGAAACACGCCCGTGTCGGTCATGGCGGTGGTCAGTGCCGAGCCAGTGGAAACGTCCTTTTGAATCTGCTGCGTGGCCAGGCGGTAGACCGCGTTGCCCGAGGCGCCGCCGACAGAGTCGAGCGCCTCGACCAGCGGCACGCCGGCTGCGAACATGGTGGAAAGCGTGCGCGTCCAGCGGGCGACCACCGACTTGTGGATCAGATCGCCGAAGACCGGCAAGCGCAGCAGAAGGCGGTCCATGAACATCTGCATCTTCTCCGAGCGTTTCCATGACTCGAGGAAGAAGTACAGGCCGCCAAACAGGAAGCCGAAGATCGCCCACCAGTACTGAACGAAGAACTCCGACATTGCGATGACAAACAGCGTCGGCGCCGGCAAGTCGGCGCCGAAGGACCGGAAGACCTCCTTGAACGACGGGATCACGAAGATCATGATCACCGTCAGCACGACGAAGGCGACCACGATGACCGCGATCGGGTACATCAACGCCGACTTGATCTTGCTCTTGATGGCGAGCGTCTTCTCCTGGTAGATGGCCAGCCGGTCTAGCAGCGCTTCCAGGATGCCGCCGGCCTCGCCGGCCTCGACCAAGTTGCAGTACAGCGCGTCGAACTGCATCGGATGTTTGCGGAAGGCCGACGACAGGCTGGTGCCGGTTTCGACGTCGCTGCGGATGTCGTTCAGCAGCCGCGTCAGCCGTGGGTTGTTGCTGCCGCGGGCGACGATGTCGAAAGCCTGCAACAGCGGCACGCCAGCCTTCATCATCGTCGCCAACTGGCGCGTGAAGATGGCGATGTCCTTCTGCTTGATCGCCCTGCCGCCGCTCGTGCGGCGCTTCTTGACCTTGGTGATCAGGATGCCCTGCCGGCGCAGGCTGGCGTTGACCACGGCCTCGCCGCCGGCACGGATCTCGCCGCGCACCAGCTTGCCGTTCTTGTCCTTGCCCTCCCACTCGAAGATCGAGTCCTTGGTGCCACTTGTGGCTACTGCAGTTGCCATCGTGTCTCCGGCGCGAACCTGTTCAAACGTGGGGCGTGGGCGGTGACTTTCATTCGTTGGTGACGGAAATCACCTCCTCCAGCGTGGTGGCGCCGGAGCGAACCTTCGTCAGGCCCGACTGCCGCAGATCGCGCACACCCTCCTTCTGTGCCTGGCTGGCGATGTCCAACGAGGTGCCTTCCGCCAGGATGATGCGCTGGATTGCTTCCGTGATGGGCATCACTTGGTAGAGGCCGACCCGACCCTTGTAGCCGTTATTGCAGGCAGAGCAGCCGACCGCCCGGTACGGCTTCCAGCTGCCGTCCAGGTCAGTCTCGGCGAACCCGGCGCGCAACAACGCTTCGCGAGGATAGTCGGCCTGGGCTTTGCAGTTCTCGCACAAACGGCGCGCCAGGCGCTGTGCCGTGATCAGCAGCACGCTCGCCGCGATATTGAAAGGCGCCACACCCATGTTGAGCAGCCGCGTCAGCGTGGTCGGCGCGTCGTTGGTGTGCAGAGTGGACATCACCATGTGGCCGGTCTGGGCGGCCTTGATAGCGATGTCGGCGGTTTCCAGGTCCCGGATCTCGCCGACCATGATGATGTCCGGATCCTGTCGCAGGAAGGACCTGAGCGCCGCAGCAAAGGTCAGCCCAGCCTTGTCGTTGACATTGACCTGGTTGACGCCGGGCAGGTTGATTTCGGCAGGGTCCTCGACCGTGCAGATGTTCACGCCCGGCTGGTTCAGTATGTTCAGGCAGGTATAGAGCGACACCGTCTTGCCGCTGCCGGTGGGGCCCGTGACCAGCACCATGCCATAGGGCCGTTGGATGGCCTGCATCAGACGCTCCCGCTCGATCTTCTCGTAGCCCAGCGCCTCGATGCCGAGCCTGGCACTGGACGGATCGAGGATCCGGATGACGATCTTCTCGCCAAACAGCGTGGGCAGCGTGCTGATGCGGAAGTCGATGGCCTTGTTGCCGAACTTCAGCTTCAGCCGCCCGTCCTGAGGCACCCGCTTCTCGGCAATGTCCATGCGCGAGATCACCTTGATGCGCGAGGCCAGCTTGTCCTTGATCGCGAGCGGCGGCTGGGTGATCTCGCGCAACTCGCCGTCGATGCGGAAGCGCACCCGGTAGTTGTATTCATAGGGCTCGAAGTGCAGGTCCGAGGCGCGGGCGTTGATCGCGTCGATCAACATCTTTTGCAGGAATCGCACCACTGGCGCGTCTTCGACTTCCTGGGAGACCTCGGTGCCTTCCTGGGCCGCCGTGTCCTCGTCGGTGACGTCGAACTCGAAATCGCCGCCTGCGAGCTGCTCCATCGCCTCGTTGACGTTGGTACCCTGGGCCTCGAGCATGCGCATCAGCTTGTCGTACTCGACGATCACCCACTCGGGCGACAGCTGCGTGGCGAATTTGATGCGTTCGACCGCCTCCTGGTCGGTCGGGTCTGCTGCGCCGATGAACAGCCGGTTGCCACGCTTGCCCAGTACCATCAACTGGTACTGCAGCGCGAGTTTGGGATCGACGATGCCCCTCGGCAGCCGAGTCGGGTCGACAGCGTTCAAGTCGAGCAGGGGCAGTGCGAGCGCGCTGGACAGCGTGTGCGCCAAGTCGGCCGGAGGAACCGCACCGGCGGAAACGACGGCAGAGACGAAACTGGACCGCCGTTCCTTGGCACTGCGGGCCAGCTCTTCGGCGGTCTTGGCGTTGAGCTTGCCGGCATGCACGAGGACCCTGGCGACCCCGGAAAGGGCCGACTGGGGCGGCTCGACCAACGTGTCAACGGCCATCGCCTGGATGCTTCCTCGTGACCATTGATTGAATCATCGCCGATACGCCAGACCCTGTAAACCGAAGCGCCGCATACACGTGCATTCGTTCATGCCGACTGGATGCATTGCCGCTGCGGGCCAAGGAAGACTGGTTGGAAGGCCGGGCAGGCCATGGATTTCTGGTCGGGGTGAGAGGATTCGAACCTCCGGCCTCTACGTCCCGAACGTAGCGCTCTACCAGGCTAAGCTACACCCCGATGAAGCTGATCCTCAAACCAGCCCGACGGCCGGAACCTCAGGATGAGCGATACACCGACCGAGTGCATAAGTCTAGCAGAGCCTCACGCTCTGCTGACGGGCCAAGAACCCGCAGGCAGCTGCGAGCCTGATCGGCTTCGAGCTGAGCCACCGCGCGAGTTGCATCCAGCGCACCCGTGCGTCGCACCACGTCGACGATCTGAGGCAGGCCCTGCACCTCGCCATGCTCGATGGCATGGCGGATCAGTTCCCGTTCGGCGGCTTCACCTCTTTCCAGTGCGATCAGCAAGGGCAGCGTGGGCTTGCCTTCGCGCAGGTCGTCTCCCACGTTCTTGCCCAGCGCCTGCGTGTCACCTTCATAGTCGAGCAGGTCGTCCACCAGCTGGAACGCGGTCCCGAGCGAGCGGCCGTAGTCGGCGCAGCATTCCTCGACCTCGGCTTCCGCGCCGGCCAGCACCGCACCCAGCCGGGCGCTCGCCTCGAACAGCTTGGCCGTCTTGAAGCGAATGACGCGCAGATAGTCGGCCACCGCCAGGTCGGCGTCGTGGATGTTCATCAGTTGCAGGACTTCTCCCTCCGCGATGACGTTCGTGGCGTCCGCGAGCACCTCGAGGACGCGCATGCGATTCACCGACACCATCATCTGAAAGGCGCGGGAGTAAAGGAAGTCGCCTACGAGCACGCTCGCGGCGTTGCCGAACATCGCATTGGCCGTCTGTCGGCCGCGGCGCAGCGAGGACTCGTCCACCACGTCGTCATGCAACAGAGTGGCAGTGTGAATGAACTCGACGATCGCCGCCAGCTCGAATCGTTCACGGCCCTCAAAGCCCAGCGCCTGCGCAAACAACAGCACCAGCCTAGGGCGGATTCGCTTGCCGCCCGCGCTGATGATGTAGTTGGAGATCTGGTTGATCAACGCTACACGCGAGGCAAGGCGCTCACGGATGGTCGCGTCCACCTCCTGCATCGACGTCTTCAACGGGTCGATGCGAAGTTCCGGGGTGGCTTGGGCTTCGATCACGTCAATCTGCAAGAGGCTGATGAAGGATTATAGGAAGCGCGCGGCCGTCCCCGGGGTCTGCTGATGCTGCGGCCAACTGCAGAGCGCGACTTTGCGGCAGCACTGCGCCGCCCGCTGTAGGCCGAGCGGACGGTTCGTGCTAGAATCAAGGGCTGAGCGCTGAATCACCGCCGATGCCACCGTTGATGTTCGATGGGCGCATCCTGCGGAACGGGGTCGGATTCCGGCGAGGCGCGAATGAGTCAGCGGACGAGCGAAGGCGAAAGCCCGCCGGGGGGTCGATCCGGCGCTACTGATTCGGCATCCGGCTTCTGGCGAAGAAGACATTGAAAGGGTAGATATGTACGCGGTCATAAAAACCGGCGGCAAACAGTACAAGGTTGCAGCCGGCCAGAGCATAAGGGTTGAACAGATTGCTGCGGACCTCGGCCAGGAAGTGGTTTTCGATAGGGTGCTTGCCGTTGGCAACGGCGCCGATTTGAAGGTCGGAACGCCCTGTGTGAGCGGAGCGAGCGTCAAGGCGACTGTGGTTTCGCAGGGCAGGCATGACAAGGTGCGCATCTTCAAGATGCGGCGTCGCAAGCACTATCAAAAGCATGGCGGCCACCGTCAGGCCTACACCGAGTTGCAGATTCGCTCGGTGGATTCCTGAACTGCTCGTCCAACCCGATTGTTCCCAGGAGTCCTGAACCATGGCACAGAAAAAAGGCGGCGGTTCCACGAGGAACGGCCGCGATTCGAAACCCAAGATGCTGGGCGTCAAGGTCTACGGTGGCCAGACGGTGAGCGCGGGCTCGATCATCGTGCGCCAGCGCGGCACCAAGTTCCACGCCGGCACCAACGTCGGAATGGGCCGCGACCACACGCTCTTTGCAATGGTAGACGGCACTGTCTCTTTCGACACCAAGGGTGCAAACAACAAGCAGACGGTGTTCGTCAGTCCGGCCTGAGGCTACCCCGTCCTGAATCGAAGCCCCGGTTCGCCGGGGCTTCGTCGTTCTAAGATCCAGCGCACATGAAGTTCGTCGACGAGGCCACCATCGACGTTGCCGCGGGCAACGGCGGAGCGGGCTGCGCCAGCTTCAGGCGCGAGAAGTTCATCCCCTTCGGTGGGCCGGACGGCGGTGACGGCGGGCGCGGCGGCAGCATCCGTGCCGTGGCCGACTGCAACCTGAACACTCTGATCGACTACCGCTATGCCCGGCGCCATGTCGCGCGCAATGGAGAAAGCGGGCGCGGCGCCGACCAGTACGGCGCCGCTGGCGAAGACATCCTGCTGCGCATGCCCGTCGGCACCATCATCACCGATGTCGACACCGGCCAGGTCGTCGCCGAACTGATCGACCCAGACCAGCCCGTGCTGTTGTGCAAGGGCGGCGACGGCGGTTTTGGCAACCTGCATTACAAGACCAGCACCAACCGGGCGCCCCGGCAGAAGACGCCGGGCTGGCCGGGAGAGCAAAAGAAGCTCAAGCTGGAATTGCGCGTGCTGGCCGATGTCGGCCTGCTCGGCATGCCCAATGCCGGCAAGTCCACCTTGATCGCATCGATCTCGAACGCGCGGCCGAAGATTGCAGACTATCCCTTCACCACGCTGCACCCGAACCTGGGGGTGGTGCGGGTCGCGCCGGAGCAGAGCTTCGTGGTGGCCGACATTCCCGGGTTGATCGAGGGCGCCTCGGAAGGCGCGGGCCTGGGGCATCGCTTCCTGCGCCACCTGCAGCGCACGCGGCTGCTGCTGCACATCGTCGACCTGGCACCCTTCGACGAGGCGGTCGATCCCGTCAAGGACGCACGTGCCATCGTCAGCGAGCTGAAGAAATACGACCCTGACCTTCATGCCAAGCCGCGCTGGCTGGTGTTCAACAAGATCGACATGATTCCGCTCCAGGAACGCGATCGCCGCGTCAAGGACTTCGTGCGCCGTCTGCGCTGGAAGGGACCGGTGTTCCAGATTTCCGCCTTGGCCCGTGAAGGGCTTCAGCCGTTGGTGCGCGCGGCCTACGGGCATGTTGCCCAGTTCCAGCACAAGGCATCCGAGCCTGACCCGCGCTTCGAGGCCGCAGCGGAGGCCGGCGATGAATGAA
Organism: Burkholderiaceae bacterium; assembly: GCA_040381175.1. Lineage (GTDB taxonomy): Bacteria > Pseudomonadota > Gammaproteobacteria > Burkholderiales > Burkholderiaceae_C > Rubrivivax. The sequence goes on along the minus strand of JBEIHU010000075.1, from coordinate 7,347 downwards.
GCGCTGCGCCAGGCCCGGCGCGTCGTCGTCAAGGTCGGCTCCAGCCTGGTCACCAACGAGGGTCGCGGCGTTGACGCACAGGCCATCGGCAACTGGTGCCGCCAGCTCGCGGCGCTGGCCGGGCAGGGCCGTGAACTGGTCATGGTCTCCAGCGGCGCCATCGCCGAAGGCATGCTGCGTCTGGGCTGGCGCATACGTCCCAAGGAGCTGCACGAACAGCAGGCCGCCGCGGCCGTCGGCCAGATGGGCCTGGTGCAAATGTACGAGACCAAGCTGCGCGAGCATGGCATGCGCAGTGCGCAGGTGCTGCTGACGCATGCCGATCTGGCCGATCGCGAGCGCTACCTGAATGCGCGCTCCACGCTGCTGACGCTGCTGGCGCTGCGGGTGATACCGGTGATCAACGAGAACGACACCGTGGTCAACGAGGAAATCAAGTTCGGCGACAACGACACATTGGGCGCGCTGGTGGCCAACCTGGTCGAGGCCGACGCGCTGGTGATCCTGACCGACCAGCGCGGGCTGTACTCTGCGGACCCGCGCAAGGACCCGCAGGCGCGCTTCATCGACGAAGCCGAAGCCGGTGATCCGGCGCTGGAGCTGATGGCCGGAGGCGCCGGTTCGTCGATTGGCCGCGGCGGCATGATCACCAAGGTGCTGGCGGCCAAGCGTGCCGCGGGCAGCGGCGCGAGCACTGTCATAGCCTGGGGCCGCGAGCCCGACGTCCTGCTGCGCCTGGCCGCTGGTGAGCGGATCGGCAGCACACTGGTCGCCCGCACTGCCAAGGTGGCTGCGCGCAAGCAGTGGATGGTAGATCACCTGCAGTTGCGCGGCGCAGTGGTCGTCGACGATGGTGCGGTGAAGAAGCTGCGCGACGAAGGCAAGAGCCTTCTGCCCATCGGCGTGGTCGAGGTGCATGGTGATTTCCGGCGCGGTGACGTCATTGCGGTGCGAAGTGCTTCGGTCAAGGAGCTTGCCCGTGGACTGGCCAACTACTCCAGCACCGAGACGCGTCTGATCGCGCGCAAGCCTTCGACGCAGATCGAGGCAGCTCTAGGTTATGTCAACGAGCCGGAACTGATCCACCGCACCAACCTCGTGCTCTCCCAAGCCGAGCCAGGCTGAGCTTGCCGCCGGCTCAGGCCTTGTCCGGGCCTGGCAGCTGGCCGTTGCCAGCCCAGGCCTCGGCCGCCGGCAACGCGGGTGCAATCTCGCATTGCGCGTCGAAGCCGTTGTCGTTCTGGCGCTGCGAGCGCATGCCGGAGCGCAGGTAACGGTTATGGTGCTGCACCCGCGGAAGGAAGCGCGACAGTTCGGTCAGCGCCATCTCGTAGACGCTGCGCTTGAACTCGATGACCACGTCCAGAGGCACCCAGTAGTCGTTCCAGCGCCAGGCATCGAACTCCGGATGGTCGGTGGCTCGCAGGTTCATGTCGCTGTCGCGGCCAATCAGCCGCAAAAGGAACCAGATCTGCTTCTGGCCGCGGTAGTGGCCGCGGGCTTCCTTGCGGATGAAGTGATCAGGCACCTCGTAGCGCAGCCAGTCGCGGGTTCGAGCGATCACCTGCACGTGTTCGGGCCGCAGGCCGACCTCTTCATGCAGTTCCCGGAACATCGCCTGTTCGGGCGTCTCGCCGTGCTTGATGCCGCCTTGCGGAAACTGCCACGAGTGGGTGCGAAGCCGCTTGCCCCAGAAGACTTGGTTGCGCGCATTGAGCAGGACGACGCCGACGTTGGGCCTGAAGCCTTCACGGTCGAGCATAATCAATTCCCGATTTCTTGACTGAGATCATTATTGCACCGGCTGCATTGCCCGTGCGAGTCATTGATTTCCCGCACTCCGGGAACCGCCGGCCCGGCTGCCGCGCACCCATGTCTGTCCATACCCGATGAAAGCCAGCCAGTTCTTCGTCTCGACCCTGAAGGAAGCTCCTGCCGATGCCGAGGTGGTCAGCCATCGGCTGATGCTGCGTGCCGGCATGATCAAGCGGCTATCCGCCGGCATTTACAGCTACATGCCGATGGGCCTGCGTGTGATTCGCAAGGTCGAGGCCATCATCCGTGAGGAGATGAACCGCGCCGGCGCCGTCGAATTGCTGATGCCGGTGGTACAGCCAGCCGAGCTGTGGCAGGAGTCGGGACGCTTCCAGGCCTATGGTCCGGAGCTGTTGCGCGTGAAGGACCGCCACGATCGCGACTTCATCATCCAGCCCACCAGCGAAGAGGTCATCACCGACATCGCGCGGCTGGAACTGCGCAGTTACAAGCAGCTGCCGCGCAACTTCTATCACATCCAGACCAAGTTCCGCGATGAACGCCGCCCGCGCTTCGGCATCATGCGCGGACGCGAGTTCACGATGAAGGACGCCTATTCCTTCGACCGCGACAAGGCAGCTGCTCTGCGCAGCTACGAGGTGATGTACCAAGCTTACTGCCGCATCTTCGACCGTTTCGGGCTGCAGTACCGCGCGGTGGCCGCCGACACCGGCGCCATCGGCGGGGATGCCTCGCACGAGTTCCAGGTCATTGCCGACACCGGCGAGGACGCGCTCGTCTACAGCACCGGCAGCGACTATGCTGCCAACATCGAGCTGGCCGAGGCGCTGCCGCTGATCGAGCGACGCGCGGCGCCCTCGGCCGCAAGGGCCAAGACCCCCACCCCCGGCAAGGCCACCTGCGAGGAGGTGGCCGAGCTGCTGGGCGTGTCGCTGAAGCACACCGTCAAGTCGCTGGTGCTGGCCACCGACGAGAAATCCGAGGCCGGCGACGTCGTCAAGACCACCGTGTGGCTGTTGCTGGTGCGCGGCGACCACAACCTCAACGAGGTCAAGGCAGGTAAGGTCGAGGGCCTGAAGGGCGGATACCGCTTCGCCACCGCCACCGAGATCGAAAGGCACTTCGGCTGCAAGCCAGGCTACCTGGGCCCGATCGGCACCCTGTTGCCGGTCAAGGTGGTGGCTGATCGCACCGTCGCGGCCATGCACGACTTCATCTGCGGCGCTAATGAAGAAGGTTTTCACTTCACTGGCGTCAACTGGGGCCGCGACCTGCCCGACCCGGAACTGGTGGCGGACATCCGCAACGTCGTCGCTGGTGATCCCTCGCCCGACGGCAAGGGGGTGCTCGCCATCCAGCGCGGCATCGAAGTCGGCCATGTCTTTTACCTGGGTACCAAGTACAGCAAGTCGATGAACGCCAGCTTCCTCGACGAAACGGGCAAGCCGCAGTGGATGGAAATGGGCTGCTATGGCATCGGCGTGACGCGCATACTCGGAGCGGCCATCGAGCAGAACCACGACGCGCGCGGCATCCTGTGGCCGGATTCGATCGCGCCTTTCAGCGTGGTGCTGTGCCCCATCGGCTTCGATCGAAATGCCGAGGTGCGTGCCGCGGCCGAGCGCTTGCACGACGAGCTGGCGGCAATGGGCATCGACGTCATGCTCGACGACCGCGGCGAGCGCCCGGGTGCGATGTTTGCCGACTGGGAGCTGATCGGTGTGCCGCAGCGCGTGGTGGTCTCCGAGCGCGGCTTGAAGGACGGTCAGCTTGAAGTCCAGGGCCGGCGCGAGGTGCAGCCCGGCGCGGTGCCGGTCTACGAGCTGGGTGCTTTCCTGAAGGCCCGTCTCAGCGCATGACGACGAGCTGTCGCGGCATGCCGCGCCGCACGGCGCTCGCCGCCGGCCTGTGTGCCGCAGCCGGCGGCTGGCTTCCCGGATTTGCCAGCGCCGGTGCGCAACTGGAGGAGCCGCTGGCCGACAAGGTGAGGTCGGCCCTGGCTGCTGCAGTGGCTGAGAGCGCGCCGCCGAGGGCCAACTTCGCGTCGATCGACGAGCGCCTGGCCTACCTGCGCTGGCTGGGGGCGACGAGCGAGAAGCTCAAGCGGCGCAAGAGCGAGCATGGCGTGCGGGTCGAGTTCCTCGAGACAGTCTGGTACGAGAGCAAGCGCGCCGGTCTCGAGCCTGCGCTGGTGCTGGGACTGATCCAGGTGGAAAGCGGCTTCCGCAAGTACGCCATCAGCTCGGCCGGCGCTCGCGGCTACATGCAGGTCATGCCGTTCTGGGCGCGCACCATCGGCAACGGCGACGTCAGCCGTCTGTTCCACCTGCAGACCAATCTGCGTTTCGGCTGCGTCATCCTGCGCCACTACCTCGACATCGAGAAGGGCGATCTGTTCCTCGCGCTGGGCCGCTACAACGGCAGCCGCGGCCGCAGCGAGTACCCCAGCGCGGTATTCGCCAATCGTCGGCACTGGCTCGATGAACCGTCGGCGGAAGCAGCGACGGCCGCCGCGGCAGCCGCCCGGCCGGGCGGCTGAACCACCGGCTCAGGCGCGGCGCAGGCCGTCCCAGCGCTGCGGCGATGCGCCGGGTACGCCCAGCGACTGCAGCACGCGCTCCACAGTGTCGGCGACCATCTCTTCGATGCTATGCGGGCGGTGGTAGAAGGCTGGCAGCGGCGGGAAGACGATGCCTCCCATCTCGGTCACGGTGCACATGTTGCGCAGGTGCGCCAGGTTGAATGGCGTTTCGCGCACCATCAGCAGCAGGCGGCGCCGTTCCTTCAGCATCACGTCCGCGGCGCGAGTCAGCAGGTTGTCTCCGAAGCCGTGTGCCACCGAGGCCAGCGTCTTCATCGAGCACGGTGCGATCACCATGGCCGAAGCGTCGAAGCTCCCGCTGGCCAGACAGGCCCCGATGTCGCCGGGAGCGTAGCTGTGGTCGGCCAGAGCCTCGATTTCGCGGCGTTCCAGGCCGAGTTCGTGGTGCAGGTTGAGCACGCCGGCCGGCGTGACCACCAAGTGGGTCTGCACGCTCAGTTCGCGGGCTCGCAGCAAGATGCGCTGTGCGTAGATCGCGCCAGTGGCGCCGGTGATGCCGACGACCAGCCGCGCCCGCATCTCAGCCCTTGCCCAGCACCTGCTGCAGCTCGCCCGACTGGTACATCTCGGTCATGATGTCCGAGCCGCCGATGAACTCGCCGTTGACGTACAGCTGGGGAATCGTGGGCCAGTTGGCGTATTGCTTGATGCCCTGGCGGATCTCCTCGTCCTCGAGCACGTTCACCGTCTTCAGGTCGCTGACGCCGCAGGCGTTCAGCAACTGCACGGCACGCCCGGAGAAGCCGCACATCGGGAAGCGCGCGTCGCCCTTCATGAAGAGCACCACGCGATGGCTCTTCACCACCTGGTCGATGCGTTGTTGTGTATCGCTCATGGGAACCGTTCCTTGACTCTGGCGGGGACTGTTGCAAATCAACCCCGCTTTATACGGCAAAGCGGTCTTGCCGGAGAGCCCGCGGCCTGATGGCCCCGGATGCTGCAAGACTTGCGCGGTGTCAGAACGAGTAGTTGACGCCCAGCTGCAGCATTGGCGCCATGCGCAGCTCACGCACCAGGTCCTCGATGCTCTGCGAGCCCGACAGCACGCGGCCCGCGCCAAGCGCGCCACCCGGGCTTTGCACCACCAGCCCGATGTCGGCCCAAAAGCCCCAGCCGGTCTTGAGCGAGTAGTCGCTGTAGCCTATGCCCAGATAGGGCATGGCGCTGATCCCCTGTTGCCCAGGGTCGGCCACAGGTTGCGGCGCGGCCAGGCTGGTGAAAGCCCGCGATTGCCAACCCAGGTCCGACAGCGACACGCCAGGCTGGCGGATCAGTAGTGCGCCGCTCGCACGAAAGCCGCTTGCCACGCGGCCGGCCGCAGCCAAGTCCCTGGAGAAGTAGAAGTCGCCGCCCAGGCTGGCACCCAGCGGCGCGAGGTCGTGGTTCCCGGTCATCGCCATGTGGCCGACCGGCGGCGCCGCGATGTCCACCACCTTGGCGCTGAAACGAAGCTTCGTCTGCACGTCCGACCAGAAGCCCCCGGCAGCGCCCACTTTCAGTCCGCCCTCGGCGCTGGCCAGGGCGGCCAGCCACAGCAGGGCCAACGGGGCCGAATGGCGCAGGATTCGCATGGCCGACTCCTTTGACGGTGGCAGGGGGATGCGTTCGGGTCCCTGCAAACCGATCGTAGCCTTCCGCGCAGATCCGTGTGGCTCGGGCGCGTATCAGGCCCTACGCAATGTGCTGCTGCGTGAAATATGGTCGGCCGGGTGGCGCGTTACCAACATCTGCGTGCGGCTGGCAGGCGAGCACCGCTGCAACGCGGCAGCCCTGCCAGATCGGCGCGGGTCTGCACCGCCTCGAAACCGGCGCCGGCCAGCAGGCTGCGCACGGCTTCACCCTGCTCATGGCCGTGTTCCAGCAGCAGCCAGCCGCCGTCGTGAAGCCGGGCGGCTGCGCCTTGCACGATCGCGGCCAGTGCCGACAAGCCATCGCCGCCGGGCGTCAGGGCCAGCGCCGGCTCGTGTCGCAATGCCGCCAGGTGCGGGTCGTCTGCCGCCACGTAGGGCGGGTTGCTCACAGCCAGGTGGAAACGCTGGCCTTGCAGCGGCTGCCACCATGCGCCCAGATGCCACTGCACCTGCAGGCCGTGGCGTGCTGCATTGGTCCTTGCCACGGCGAGCGCCGCCGCGCTGACGTCCACGGCCTGGACGTGGGCCGCTGGTTGTCGATGCTTCAGTGCCAGCGCGATGGCGCCGCTGCCGGTGCCCAGGTCGACCACGTCGGCCGCCGGGCCCAGCGGGGTGGCTAGCAGTTCCAGCGCCCAGTCGACCAGGGTCTCGGTGTCGGGCCGGGGCACGAGCACGGCCGGGCTGACCTGCAGCATCAGCCCGTGGAACTCGCGTTCGCCAATCAAGTAGGCCACTGGCTCGCCGCCGGCGCGGCGTCGGCAGGTTGCGGCAAAGTCCCGCTGTTGCGCCTGCGACAGCGCGGCGTCGTCGTGGGCGAACAGCCAGGCTCGGGACTGTTGCAAGGCGTGCGCCAGCAGCAGTTGCGCGTCAAGCCGGTCCAGTCCCAGCGCGCGCGCCCGGGCCAGCGCCACGCCGACCTTCACGCACCCGACTCCAGCGCCGCCAGCTGCTCGGCGGCGCGCGCAGCGCGCAGCGCCTCGACCACGTCGTCCAGTTCACCGTCCATCACCCGGTCCAGCTTGTACAGCGTCAGATTGATGCGGTGGTCTGTCAGCCGGCCCTGCGGGAAGTTGTAGGTGCGGATGCGGTCGCTGCGGTCGCCGCTGCCGATCAACCCCTTGCGGGTGGCGGCTTCCTTGGCGGCGCGCTCGCTGCGCTCCTTGTCGCGCAGCCGCGCCTGCAGCACGGCCATGGCCTTGGCCTTGTTGCGGTGCTGGCTGCGGTCGTCCTGGCATTCGGCCACCAGCCCGGTGGGCAGGTGCGTGATGCGGATCGCGCTGTCGGTCTTGTTGACGTGCTGGCCCCCGGCGCCGCTGGCGCGGAAGGTGTCGATGCGCA
>JBEIHU010000074.1:0-17371 GCA_040381175.1 Burkholderiaceae bacterium | reverse complement strand
GAGGTGATCGCCGACGCCAGCCCTGCGTCGGGAGAAAGAGATTCCGCCACTGATGAACCAGCCACCGGCAGCGGTTGACGGATGCCCACCGCTGGCTGGCGGTGGGGCTGCACGGAAGCCGGGCTGAGCAAGGCGGCCAGTCTCGGGTTCTCTTGGAGTGAGGCCCGTTGCAGATCATCGCCAGCATTGCGGTGATCCGACTGCTTTAGGCGTGCCTGAGCTGGACGCTGTATGACCGCCTTGGATCGAAACGACGCATCGGCGAGAGGCAGCTTACGGGCATCGAACCTTCAACGCCGGCTTTCTGGCGATGAATCTGAAGGGCCGGCCGTCGCAACCCGACCCATTGCTGCCGCTGGCAAACGCGCCACGAAGGGCAGCAATGTGGCCCATTGCAGTCATCCGATCCGCGGATCTGAGCGACAGCAAGGCGTAAGGAGCCGGTGGCGAGTGCCTGCTTTCTGGCTTTCCAGTTTCATGAATCGTGGAGCCGGTCAGCTGCTGTTCGTGTAGGCAGGCAACCGACCCTGTACCGGCCCATCGGACTTCCAGAGAGACCTTCAATGCTAGGAGGGCTGACGTTCGAACGGAGACACTCTTGGCCGGAGTCGTCGACCGCTGTGCGAGCGGTCGATGTGTCTCAGCGGTGCGTATCGATCGATGTCGTAGGCTTGACCGGCCTCAACATGCGGTGCCCCGTGATCGACAAGACTCTTGACGTCGGGCAGCCTGCGTCTGAATCCATGAGGAGCCGATGGTGAACTTGCGATTGGTAGGTCGGCGGGCAGCGCTGGTGCTGGCTTGCTTGGCCGTGAACGTGACCTGGGCGGCCGAGACGGTGACGGTCGACAACTTCGTCCGTGCCGAGACCGACATGACGATGAAGCGCTACGTCTCGCAGGGCGCATTCGGCAAGTTCCTGCACATCCGCGGCATGACACCGGTCGACAAGCAGGACGTCATCCGCATGAACCGCGACACCCTGTATTCCGCCGGAGTGTTCGACCTGACGACGCCAGTGACAATCGTGAAGCCCGACCCGGGCAAGCGGTTCCAGTCGATGATGGTGATCAGCGAGGATCACTCGATCCTGCCGGTCGAGCATGGCGCGGGCGAGTTCACGCTGACCAGGCAGCAGATCGGCACACGCTACGTCATGGTGCTGTTCCGTACCTTTGCGGACCCGAACGATCCTGCTGACATGAAGGCCGCACACGCGCTGCAGGACCGCATCCAGGTCCGACAGGCGCATGCCGGCAAGTTCGAGGTGCCGGATTGGGACGCGGGTTCGTCGGGCACGGTTCGTGACGCACTCAACGTGCTGGCGGCGACCAAGACGGACATGACGGGGATGTTCGGCGAGAAGTCGAGACTCAACCCGATCGACCATCTGCTCGGTGCCGCCTCCGGCTGGGGCGGCAATCCGAAGGAGGCGGCCGTTTATCAGAGCGGCATGCCGAAGCTCAACGATGGCAAGATCCCGCACGTCCTCACGGTGCGCGACGTTCCGGTGGACGGCTTCTGGTCGGTCACCGTCTACAACGCCAAGGGCTACATGGAGCCGAATCCGCAGAACGCGTACTCGGTCAACAACGTCACGGCCAGGCGCAACGCGGATGGCAGCGTCACGATCCACTTCGGCGGCGATCCGCGCAGCGCGAACTACCTGCCGATCGTCCCGGGCTGGAGCTATGTCGCGCGAATGTACCAACCGCGCCAGTCGGTCGTCGACGGGACGTGGAAGTTTCCGCAGGCGCAGCCCGCAAAGTGAGGGGCGGATTCGATCGACAAGGGTTCGGTCGCGTGGTTGGCGATCACGCGGAAGAAGTGAGTGGGTTAGCGCGCGTGCCCATCAAACACTGCCGCAAGGCGGTCAACAAGGTGAGAGGTTTTATGAAGACATTTGGACTGGCGGTGCTGACAGTAGCCGCTCTGATGGCGCCGATGGCGTCGTCCTTCGCGCAGGCCGCACCGGCTGCGGAGCCCCAGGTGCTGCGTGACGGCGACGGCGCCAAGGTCATGCGGTTCGAGAACATGGGCAATACGCGTTTCGTGGAGATCTTCCTGGCCGGGCGCGAGGCGAAGACCGGGAAGATGGTCGCCGCCTGCTACAACAGCATGTACACGGCCAAGGGCAAACCTGCGTCGAAAGACACGGCCCCTCAGGCGTGGGTCGAGGGCCTCGACATGGAAAAGCTGAAGAAGCAGTTTGGCGTCGTCGGCGCGAGCTTGAACGGGCCGAAAATCTGGATGCCCGACTGGGTTGAATTGAAGGTCGGCAAGGAAAGGGAGTTCAACGGCAGGAAGTTCAACTGGGTCGCCCAACTGGACATCGGCGAAAAGGGCGGCATCGGAGAGGATCAGCCTTACGTGCCCATGAAGATCGCCCGTGACAGCAAGTGGGGCTGGAACAAGGGCACCAAGGTCGTGCTCCTCGACGATCCTGAAGGCAACGTCTGGATCCTGAAGGGCTTCCAGTTGGGCCTGAAGCCGAAACAGACCTTCGAGCAATTCATGGCTGCAGGGCAAAGCCAGTTCAAGAAGCTCCCCCCGGGCTGGAAGTTCCGCGTCAAGACCCTGGACAAGGAGGTGATCGAGATTCCGGAAGGGGGCGTGGCCACGATCATGCCGGACGAGTTCTTCAACATCTACGACAAGACCGGGCCGGGCATGACCAACTACAAGCCGTAGCGCCGCGTTGGCTTCATCTCCGCAAAGGCGGCATCGCTTGGCGCGGTAGTTCCCATGCGGGGTGACCGAAGGCCGATCAGCGCCGTTGCTGGATGGAAGGGAGATCGCAATGAATGCCGGCAGAACCGCATCAGAGGCGACGTCGTTCGATGTGCGAACTCATTGATGTAGACCAACGCCGAGACGATCTGCGACGCCCGCTAGGAAGCGACAAGAGCCAGCGCTTTCGCGAAGGACCGCTCACGGGACATCTCTGCCGCGACCCCGAGTGACAGAAGTTGGCCGGCTGCGGGCGCCAAGTTCCTCGATTTCGTCGCCGCGTTGCCGACCACCAGCATGCACCAGCTACGACTGCTATGGAGCAGGCAGATCAAGAAGTCGAATGACTCTTGCCAGTCTGGTGCCGTCGCCCACCCGGTCACCGTAAACGTCAGCAGATGCCCGGGTGTGTGAGATCACGAACGGCCGCTTCGTAGAAGCGAAACAAGAAATGTCATGGCTCGCCGTCGGGCCGCTTTGGAGCAACCCGGCTGTCAGGTTTGGGTCGCGAAGGGTCGATCGCCTGATGCGGGAGCAGTCGTCCGGCCGCGAATCCACCCCGTCGCGATCCAAGGTCTCCTGCACCCCACATAGCTGCCGCTCGCTCCGTCGCCCAAGGTCGAGTCGAAGGTCGGCTTGATGGCACACACCGTGAGGTGGCTCGATGGCGTCCACCGGCTCCTTACGCTGCAAGTCAGTCCTTGAGGACTTGCGATGAGCACAGCGCGACGCCCGTCAGCCCTCGGCTTCATAGCCGTGGCCCGAGCGAAGACGTTTTGGTACGCCGAGCCTGTCTCACACTTTTGGCGGGTGCGGCGCCTACCAATCCGTTCAAGACGGGGGCTTGTCCCGTACTTTGCGGGGCAGGGTGGCGTTCAAACTCGCCTCCGCCTACGAGGTAAAGATGTCGCGCACTTTATTGGCAAGAAAGAGAGTCTTTTCTGACCAAAAATTGTCGTAAACAGGGCATTAAAGTCGTAAACGAGGCGCCTGCCGTCGGGTCCTCGGAAGTTGCAACAGCACGTCGGTAGGCTGGGCTATGGAGAGGCCGAGCGCGCTTGCTGTGGGTTTCAGGACCGGCGATGTCTGAAGTCACCGGAGCGGTCAAGACACCTGCGCTCGCCAGATTCACGGACCAGACGAGCGCCCAGCCGATGCCAGCCAGGTATCCACTGGCAGGCTGACCAGCTGGCCGCGGCAGTCTGCCTTGCCGACGTCGACTCTGCTTGCCAAATCGGTGGGCGAGCCCACCCGCACCGACACAGACAACACCCTCAAGACGGAACTCGTCGGCGCCGGTTTCGAGGTCTGTGGGTAGGTGACGATAAAGAGCCGGTCGCCATCGACGCGGTACTCGTAGTCGCGTTCAGAACCCTCGGCTTCGCGTCGTGCCGGATGGTCGGTGATACGAGCACGGTACTTGCCTGGTTCGACGATCTTGTACGTGTAGGTGATTGGCCGGTTGCCTTCACGCAGCGCGCAGGCCGAGACGATACGGGCGGCGGCGAACTCAAGCGTGCAACCACCGATGTCGGACCACAAGCTGCCATCGGGCAAAGTCTGCTCGACACGTTCGGCGCGCCAGCAACCGAGCAGTGCCGGATCGGGTGTCCCGTCGACGGCTTGAGCACCGAGCGGTCCGGAGCACATCCATGCCAGCGCAAGCCGACGGACGGTGCTCAATGCAGACCGATTCGCTCTCACGCCCGCATGATGCCAAAGATCGGCCCGCCGTGTGGCACTGCACATTCTGTGGGTCACCCCCCTGGCGATGAAGCCCAGTGGCCACAAGGGACCGCTGATCACCGAGGACATCCAGCACGGCTGCCTGCATCGCCTGACCGCCCGTGCGCGCTTCAAGACCAATTGTTCGCACCATTGGCGCATGCAGTGAGCCACCGCTCAGGCAGGCTGTGTGGATCGCACAGAACGGTTTTGCAAGATCGAAATGCTGATCCGAGCGCGCAGGTGTGCCAGCTTTGACGAGTTGGTTGCGGAAGCCGAAGTTTCGCGGGGACCGGTTGTTCGCGGTCCGAGGGCACGCAGTGCCAGCCCGACCTGGCGTGTCTTCACGTACGTGGCGCCGATCCACGGGTAGGGCCAGTCGCCCTCGATCTGGCGGTTCAAGAAGGCGCCTACGAGCGCGTCGAGTTCGCCGCACAGCTGGCTGATCTGGCTCTTGGACACGCCGCTCATGCCCAGGGACTTGACCAACTCGTCCACCGATCGGGTCGACACGCCCTGGATGTAGGCCTCCTGGATGACCGCCGTCAGCGCCTTCTCGGCCCATGCGTCGGGGTTCCAGGAGCTCGGGCAAACAGCTGCCCTGGCGCAGCTTGGGGATCTGCAGCTCGACACTGCCGGCCCGCGTGTCCCAGGTGCGATCGCGATTGCCGATGCGGCTGGTCAGCCGCTCGGGCGTCTTCTCGTGGTAGCCGGCGCCGCAGCGCCCGTCGACGTCGAGCTCCATCAGGCGCTGCGCCATGAACTGCACCATCTGGCGCAGCACGTCGACGTCGGCCCCCTTCTCGGCGAGGTCAGCCAGTGCCAAAGTTGGAATGGTCATCATGATTTCCTTCGAGAATCAAGGTTGTGTTTCGCACCTCAACCCTATCCGGGATCACGATGGCCACCCCTGCCGGGATCGCCGCCGCCGCGCTGCAAGCCGCTACGGGCTTCGCCCTACAGGCTCCACCCTCCGCGTCTTGCCGCGCACCTGTGGACCTCCACCACTTCCTGGGACATCAGCCAAGGGTGGTGCGTACTTGCCAACCCACCGCAGCCTCCATACCGCAGCGCGCCGCGCTGCGCCTTGCAGTTCCTTTGCGACGCGGATCTTCATTTCGCGGCAACGCAGTCATGGCAGGCAGGTACATTGGAAGCAAGAGGCTAGTCGGCGCATGATCGACAGTCGCGCGCAAAGCAAGAGGAGAAGGCCATGAGACACATCGACACATCAATGTTTAGACGCCCGGTTCTGGCCGTGCTGTGCGGCGCAATGCTCGCTGCCTCGTCCTGGGCTGCTGACCGCAGTGCGCTGGAACGCGATGCGCGCGCTGCGCTCCAGCGATTGACCTCCACGGTTCCGTCGGCCAGGTCGCTCTCGGGGTCGGCCACGGCCGTGCTGGTGTTCCCGAAAATCACCAAGGCCGGCCTGGGCATCGGCGGACAGTACGGCGACGGCGTGCTGTTCAAGGGCGACAAGGTGGCCGGCTACTACAACACCAGCGGTGCATCCTACGGGCTGCAGGCCGGGGCGCAGCAGTTCGGCTATGTAATGTTCCTGATGAACGATCGGGCCGTCGCGGCACTCGGCGCGAACGACGGCTTCGAGGTCGGCGTTGGCCCGAGCGTGGTGGTCATGGACGAGGGCAAGGCCAAGACTGTGACCACCACCACCGCCAAGGACGACATCTATGCCTTCATCTTCGGTCAAAAGGGCCTGATGGCCGGCCTGGGCATCCAGGGTAACAAGATCACGCGGCTGAAGGACTAGACCTGCTGGCGCGCCACTGGTCCGGCGTGCTGGCGCTCCAGCGTCGGAAGGCACGGGTGAAGGCGCTGGCATCAGCGTAGTCCAGCACAGCGGCAATATGCCGGATGTCCATTGCGGTGTCGTCCAGCAATTGCCGAGCGATCTCGAAGCGGCTTTGGTCCAGCAGCTGCTGGAAGCTGGTGCCTTCGCCCTCCAAGCGCGGCGCGAAGGTGCGGACATGAAGAGAGAACATGGCGGCCACATGGTCGGCCCTGGCATGGCCGGTGATCAGCGTTGCGGTAATCTGGCCTACGGGCCGCCCGTTGCAGCGGCAGGTGGATGACTCGTCACCGCCAATGCTGGAGCCCGGGCCCTGCTGCGGGTTTGTGCGGAGTTCCCTTGATTCGCCCAGGCCCCAGAGGTACCGGCAAAGCGCCGGCGGACTTTCCCGGACGGATGCAAACATGCGCCCTGGACGGCAACTGCGTCGGGTAGCGCGAGCTCTTGAGGAGTCGGGAAATGAAGGTGATTCGCGGCAAGCAGTTCAGATCGGACCGCGCCTGGGGCGCTCAAGCCATTGCCAACATGGCCGGCGTCACCACCAGGCTGCACTGGACCGACAAGCCCTACAAATGGCACATCAACGACGGAGAAGAGGTCTTTGCCGTTCTCGACGGGGTTGTCGACATGCACTACCGCGAGGCTGGCGACGAGAAAGTGGTCACGCTGGAGGTCGGGGACATCTTCTTCGCGGCAGTGGGGTGCGAACACGTCGCGCACCCGCGGGGAGAGGCAAGGATTCTCGTGGTCGAGCGTGAAGGCAGCGTCTGAACTGGCGCCCGACCCGATCGTCAACGGCGGGTGGGAGCGGGCGACGCCCGGGTTCAGCCGTCGCGGCGGGCGTGAAACAGCGCGCCGGCCAGCACGCCGCTGCGGTACAGCCCGACGAAGTGCTCGTAGGCCCGGTCATAGCGCTCGAAGTGCTCCTGCCCCAGCCGCGTCACCGTCTGCTCGCGCAGCGAGCGGTACATCGCATGGCGCTCGACCAGGATGCGTGTCCATTCCTCGCTCAGGTCGACGACCCGCAGCACGTTCATGCCGGCCGCATGCAGCCAGCCGCGGTAGTCGGCCTGGGTGGCGATCTCGCTGAAGCGCATGCCGTCGAACAGGCGGCGCGCGTCGTCCTCGCCCAGGCGCTCGCGGCTCAGGATGTCGGAAAACACCAGCCGGCCGCCAGGCTGCAGCACGCGCGCAATGCCGGCCACCAGCGCCGGCTTGCCGGGAATGTGCGCAAAGGCCTCCTGGCTGATGGCCAGCGTGAAGCTGGCGTCGGCAAAGGGCAGCGCAAGCGCATTGCCCTGGCGGAAGCGAACCTGGTGGGCGAGGCCGGCGGCTTCGGTCAGCGCGGCGGCGCCGGCCACGCGGCTGGCCGTCAGGTCGATGCCGGTGACATCGCAGCCCGTCTTCCAAGCCAGGTAACGCGCCGGACCGCCCATGCCGCTGCAGATGTCGAGCACGCGGTCGGCGGCGGTCACGCCGGCTTCGGCCATCAGCCGGTCGACCGCGGCGGTGCCGCCGTAGTGGTCCTGGTCGTGCAACTGCAGCACCTCTTCGCTGATGTGCTCGCGCGCGATGCCGCGCGCGGCCACGGCGTCGAAGATCTGCTGCGCGCTGATCGGGTGGAAGTCGTAGAACTGCTCGACCGCCTGGAGCCTTGTGTCTTGTGTCATGGCGTCGATGCTAAGCGCTGCGCCGGCGCTCGTCGGCACGCCGCCGCACGGGCTCACGCCGGCGACCAGCGCGCCGGTTAACCTCGGGGTCCGGCGCCGTGGCCGGGCATCGAAAGGACACCGGAATGAAGCAGATCGGCATGGTGGGCATCGGTCTGATGGGCCACGGCATCGCCGCCAACCTGCTCAAGCACGGCCACGCGCTGGCCGTGCTCGAGCATGCCGGCAACCAGCCGCTGGACGAGCTGAAGGCGGCCGGCGCGCTGGTCTTCACGCGTGCCGCCGACCTGGCGGCGCGCAGCGAGATCGTGATCCTGGTGCTGACCGGTTCGCCGCAGGTCGAGTCGGTGCTGACGGGCGAGGGCGGCGTGCTGCAGGGCCTGCGCCCGGGCAGCGTGGTCATCGACTGCTCGACCGCGATTCCGTCTTCGACGCTGGGCATGGCGCAGGCGGTGCAGGCCGCCGGCAGCCGTTTCCTCGACTGTCCGATGACGCGAACGCCGAAGGAGGCTGCCGAAGGCCGCCTGAACCTGCTGGTCGGCGGCGATGCCGGCCTGCTCGAGGCCTGCCGGCCGGTGTTGGCCTGCTTCGCCGAGAACATCACCCATGTCGGGCCCGTCGGCGCCGGCCACGGCACCAAGCTGCTGCACAACTACGTGTCGCTGGGCATGGTCAGCCTGCTGGCCGAGGCCGCGGCCTGCGCCGCGCTCAGCGGTGTCGCGCCCGCGGTCTTCGTCGACGTGCTGGCCAAGGGCGGCGGCGGCGGCACGGCGCTGGAGCGGCTGAAGCCCTTCCTGCTGGCCGGCGATGCCGGCGGGCTGCGCTTTTCGATCGCCAACGCCTGCAAGGACCTGGGCTACTACAACACCATGGCTGCCGATGCCGGCGCCGCGCGCACCGTGGCCGCGGCGGTGCTGGCCACGCTGGAAGGCGCGCGCGCACGCACCGGACCCGACACCTGGCTGCCCGAACTGGTGCGACTGCTGGCGCCGCCGGGCTGAACGGCGGCTGGGCCGGGATCGGCGGCGTCAGTTCCCGGCGGCTGTCGCGTCCGGGCCATCGGGCCGGCACAGGCGCTCGAACTCGGCCTCGGCCTTGAGCCAGTCGTCCAGCTCATGGCCACCGATGCGGCCGCGTGCCTCGTAGTAGAAGTACGCGGCTTGGCGCACGAATTCATCCTTGCTGTCGGTTGGCGGCACGGCAGCCGCGGCGTATGCGGCCGCAGGCGGCGGTGCGGGCGGGGCCGCCTTGGCGGTCTGGTGAGCGTGTTTCATGCGAACCTCTCTCTGGGGTGACACACGGGCTCCGTGCCAGGCGGCAGTGGTTGCCTGGCGGCACCGGGCGAAGCCTCGAGCCTATGCAGCACCGGAAGGCCGCCATTGAGCGCGCTCAATCCGGGCTGCAGGCGGTGCCGATTGCGTCGGCTCAACGGCAGGTGGCCGCGCCCGGGGCCGAATCGGGGCCTGGCAATGTCGCCAGCCTGCCTGGAGCTTCTCATGCCCGCTACGCTCGAATCGGTGGCCACGAAGATCGTCGTCACCGCGACGCCGGACAACAGCGCGGCCCGCGCGGCGCAGCTGATGCGGGCCCACCACGTCGGTTCGCTGGTCGTGCTGAACAGCGCGTCCGACAGCGGCCGGCCGGTGGGCATCGTCACCGACCGCGATCTGGTGCTGGCGGTCATGGCCGAAGGGCTGGACCCGTCGCTGTTCACCGTCGGCGATGTGATGTCGGTCGAGCTGGTCACCGCGCCGGCCGATGCCAGCCTGATGGACGCCGCCCAGACGCTGTGCCTTCACCGCGTGCGCCGATTGATCGTACTCGACGATGCCGGCCGGGTGGTGGGCCTGGCAGCGATGGAGGACCTGCTCGAAGTGTTGGCGCGTGAGTTGAGCGAACTGGCGATGGCGCTGCGCGGCGCGCGTGAGCGCGAGATCCGCGAACGCCAGTGACGCCGGCGGGCGACCCGAAGCCGCGGCGCCGCCCGGCCCTGGGCTGCCGGCGCTATTTGAGGCCCGTGCCGGCCGAGGCGACGATGCCGCCGTCGCTGGCGATCACCTGGCCGACCACGTACTCGCCCGCGCGCGAGCAAAGGAAGGTGGCCAGCCCGGCGATGTCCTGCGCCGTGCCGACGCGGCCGCTGGGGTTGCGCTTGCCGACCCGATCCCAATCGACGCCCTCGCCTTCGGTCTTGCCGCCGAAGCCGACGCCGGTGGACAGCATCCAGGTCGGGTAGGGCCCGGGCGCGATGGCGTTGAACAGGATGCGCTCGGGCGTCAGGCGCGAAGCCATGAAGCGCGTCAGGTGGTGCACCGCGGCCTTGGACGCGCCATAGGACCAGGCGTCGAAGGCCGAGGCCTGCAGCCCGTCGATCGAGCCGATGTTGACGACCCGCGCCGGTGACGGCCCGGCGGCGGCGGCGCGCAGCAGCGGCATCAGCTTTTGCGTCAGGAAGAACACCGCCTTGACGTTGGTGTCCATCACCTTGTCCCAGCCGACCTCGGGGAAGTCGTCGATAGGCCCGCCCCATGAGGCACCGGCGTTGTTGACCAGGATGTCGAGCACGTGCTCGCGCTCCAGCATCGCCTGGGCCAGCGCCTCGACGCCGTCCAGGCGCGACAGGTCGGCCGGCAGCGAGATGCATTCGCCGCCATAGGCTTCGGCCAGGCGCTGCGCGGTGGCGTTGCACACGTCGGCCTTGCGCGACGAGATGTAGACCTTGGCGCCTTGTGCCAGGAAGCCGGCGGCGATCATCTCGCCGATGCCGCGCGAGCCGCCGGTGACCAGCGCCACCTTGCCGCGGATGGAGAACAGCGAGTCGAAGGATTCGATGGCCATGCCCGGCTCCCGGCGTCAGTTGCGGAACACCGCTGCGGTGCTCGGGTCTTCCACGCCGCCTTCGCGCATGCGCACCTCGTTGCGGCCCACCACCAGGTGGTGCACCTCGTCGGGCCCGTCGGCCAGGCGCAGCGTGCGCTGCATCGAATACATGCGCGCCAGCGGCGTCTTCTGCGACACGCCGAGGGCGCCGTGCATCTGGATCGCCTGGTCGATGATCTGGCACACGCGCTCGGGCACCTGGGCCTTGACCATGTGCACCCAGATGCGCGCCTCGCGGTTGCCCAGCACGTCCATCGCCTTGGCCGCCTTCAGCACCATCAGGCGCATGCTCTCGATCTCAATGCGTGCGCGCGAGATGATCTCCACGTTGCCGCCCAGCCAGACCAGCTCCTTGCCGAAGGCCTTGCGCGACAGCCCGCGCGAGACCATCAGGTCCAGCGCCTTCTCGGCCTGGCCGATCGAGCGCATGCAGTGGTGGATGCGCCCCGGCCCCAGCCGCACCTGGCTGATCTCGAAGCCGCGGCCCTCGCCCAGCAGCATGTTGTCCTTGGGCACGCGCACGTTGTCGAAGACGATGTGCATGTGGCCGTGCGGCGCATGGTCTTCGCCAAAGACGTGCATCGCGCCCAGGATCTTCACGCCCGGCGTGTCCTTGGGCACCAGGATCATCGACTGCTGCTTGTGCGGCGGCGCATCGGGGCTGGTGCGCACCATCGTGATCAGGATCTTGCAGCGCGGGCTGCCGGCGCCGGAGATGTAGTGCTTCTCGCCATTGATCACCCATTCATCGCCTTTGAGCACCGCGGTGGTGGCGATGTTCTTCGCGTCGGACGAGGCATGGTGCACCTCGGTCATCGCATAGGCCGAGCGGATCTCGCCGTTGAGCAGCGGCTTGAGCCAGCGCTCCTTCTGCGCCGGTGTGCCCACGCGCTCGAGCACCTCCATGTTGCCGGTGTCGGGGGCCGAGCAGTTCATGCATTCGCTGGCCAGCGGGTTCTTGCCCAGCTCGGCGGCGATGTAGGCGTAGTCCAGGTTGGACAGGCCTTCGCCGGTTTCGGCATCGGGCAGGAAGAAGTTCCACAGGCCCTCTTTCTTGGCCTGGTCCTTGGCGCCGTTCAGCAACTCCAGCTGGCCGGGGGCGTACTGCCAGCGGGCGTCGCCGGTGCGGCCTTCGCCCAGCGCCTCGTACTTGACGCTCATGGGGTCGACCGTCTCGGCGATGAAGCGCTTGACGTGTTCGTACAGCGGCATTGCCTTGGCCGACATGCGCAGGTCGTGCAGGTCGTCGGTGGGATTCAGCCCGAAGGCGGACGCGGGTTTTGGGCTCATGGCGCTACTTCTCCGGATGGGGATGGCTGCGGGCGGGCCGCCCGTGGGGCAGGGAGGCAAAGTATGGCGCCCGCGCCGGGGGGGCTGCAATCCGGCGCGCGACAGGGCCGCGCAGGGTTTGCACCAGTCCGGCAGCGCGCCGGCGTGGCTACGCTCTGCGGTCCCATTGCCACGCGACCCGGGGCCTTCAGCATGCGCCAAGCCGTCATCGTCTCCTATGCCCGCACCGGCCTGGCCAAGGCCGCGCGCAGCGGCTTCAACCACACGCCGAGCATGACCATGCTCGGCCATGCGATCCGCCATGCGGTGCAGCGCGCCGCGGTCGAGCCGGCCGAGGTGGAAGACGTGATTGCCGGCTGCGTGGCCGCGTCGGGTAACGTGGCGCGCGCCGCGGCGCTGCTGGCCGGGCTGCCGGTGACGACCGCGGGCATGACGCTGCACCGCGCCTGCTCCTCGGGGCTGAACGCGATTGCGGTGGCCGCCCACCATATCGTCGAAGGCGGCGCCAGCATCATGGTCGGCGGCGGCGTCGATTCGATCAGCTTTCAGGGTGGTGGTGGCGGCGGGCGCGACGACCACCTGCTCGACATCGCACCGGCGTTCTGGATGCCGATGATCGACACCGCCGACATCGTGGCCGAGCGCTACGGCCTGAGTCGCGAGGTCCAGGACGAGTACTCGTTGCGCTCGCAGCGATTGATGGCCGCCGCGCAGGAGGCAGGCAAGTTCAAGGACGAGATCATCCCGGTGGCCACGCGCATGAAGGTGGTGGACAAGCTCACCAAGGCCGAATCCTTTGCCGACGTGGTGGTCGACCGCGACGAGTGCAACCGCCCCGACACCACGCTGGAAGGCCTGGCCAAGCTGGAGCCGGTGAAGGGCCCGGGCAAGTTCGTCACCGCCGGCAATGCCAGCCAGCTGTCGGATGGCGCGGCCGCGGTGGTGCTGATGGAGGCCAGGGAGGCTGAACGCCGCGGCCTGCGGCCGCTCGGCGCCTTCAAGGGTTGGGCGGTTGCGGGCTGCGAGCCCGACGAGATGGGCATCGGCCCGGTCTATGCCGTGCCCAGGCTGCTGGAGCGCCACGGCCTGAAGATTGGCGACGTTCACCTGTGGGAGCTGAACGAGGCCTTCGCCAGCCAGTGCCTGTACTGCCGCGACAGGCTCGGCATCGACCCCGACATCTACAACGTCAACGGTGGCTCCATCGCCATCGGCCACCCCTTCGGCATGACTGGCGCGCGCCTGACCGGCCACGCGCTGATGGAGGGCAAGCGCCGCGGTGCCAAGCACGTGGTGGTGTCGATGTGCATCGGCGGCGGCATGGGCGGGGCGGGCTTGTTCGAGGTCTTGTAGCCGGGGCGTCTGTGCCCGATCCGCAATCGAAAAGCACCGGGGTCAGTCGCTGCCTTCAGCGCCAAGTCGACCATCGCGTCCATACGTTCGAAGGCGTATCCGCATCAGCCGGCCGGGCGGCCCAGCGCGGCGAAATGCAGGATCCATTCGCGCTGCATGTCGGCAGCCACCAGCGCCGCGGCCTCGTCGTCGTAGAACGCGCCCACGGCGCAGGCGCCCAGGCCGCGCGCACCGGCCTCGAGGTAGACGCGTTCGCCAATGCAACCGGCATGCAGCAGCGCATGCCGGTAGGCGCGCGCCGGGCCCAGCGCCGCGTCGTGCAGCGTGGCCCGGTCGAAGGACAGCACCAGCACCACCGCGGCGTTGCCGATCACGTCCTGGTCGAGCGCGGCCGCTCGCGCCGCGCCGCGCAGGTCGATGCCGCTGCGCCGCGGCAGCAGCGCGTGCTGCCGAGGGAGGTGGCGGTATGCGCCCGGCGCCAGGCCGGCCACGGCATGCACCACCACGTCCACGTTCAGCTGCTGCCCCGGCAACAGGCTGGGCGGGGCGGCCAGCGCCGCCAGCACACCCGACAGCGCCTCCAGTGGCAGCGCATCGGCGGTGAAACGGCGCACCGAACGCCGCGCGGCGATGATCCGCAGCATGTCGGCCGGCACCGGCTGGGGCGGCGGCAGCGCGATCGCGTCGGGCACGGATCCCTGGGCCGGCGCTTCATTGCGCGGTGCTGCCTCGGGCGTGCCGCCGGGCAGCGCCTGCAGCGAGCTGGCCGCATGCATCGCGCCGGTGATGCCTGCCAGCGGGGCTTGCACCCCGTCTGCACGGCGCCAGCTCAAGCCTGGGACGGGTTGGCCCGCAGCCGGCAGACTCGCGCTCGGGTGCAGCGCCAGCAGCGCCAGCACGCCTTCCTCAGGGCCGCGCAACTGCAGTGCCGCGGCGCAGCGCGCCTCGTCGAAACGCAGCGCGAAATCCGCGTGCACGGCGCCGGCCTTGGCGGCCACGCGCAGGTTCTCCAGAGCATGTCCCAGGTCGGCCAGCACGTAGCGCCAGCAGCGCTCGCGGTACTTGTGGCCCGAGCGCTGGAACACGGCCGTGGCCAGCACCAGCGCCGCCGGCTGCGGCGGCCACGCATCGGCCACGGCGGCCGGAGCCGCGGCCGCTGCGGCGCCCTGGGCCACCGGTGCCAGCGCATGCCGCAGCGCGTCGTAGTGCCACAGCCCGGGCGCCAGGCCGGCCACGTCCAGCGCGGCCACGTACAGCTCGGTGGGAAACAGCGCACCTGACGAAGGCGAGGTGCGCAGCCTGACTGGCCCGACGCTGCCGCTGAGGCCGGCGGTATGCCAGAGCAACGAGGACAGCGCCACCAGGTCGAAGCGGCCCGGCGTGGCGCTGTCGGGTGGCGGCAGCGCCACGCGCTGCGCCGCCGCGGGCTTGAAGGCGGCGGGCGCCTGGCCCCAGTCGATGCCGGGTGCGCGC
Organism: Burkholderiaceae bacterium; assembly: GCA_040381175.1. Lineage (GTDB taxonomy): Bacteria > Pseudomonadota > Gammaproteobacteria > Burkholderiales > Burkholderiaceae_C > Rubrivivax. The sequence continues at coordinate 2,440 of JBEIHU010000074.1, read as the reverse complement.
AGCACGCCGCGGCGCGAATTGGAGGACAGCTGGTGGTAGCGCTCGACCTCGGCCAGCGCAGACGCCGCAGGCTGCGGCTCGGCCGCGCGTGCCAGTGCCACGGCCGAATCGCGGCCATGGCGCAGCCCAAGCCAGTAGGCTGCGCCGCTGGCCAGCGCGCCCAGCGCCAGGCCGAAGGCCAGGCGGCGTGGCGGCCGGTCTGCGGCAGCGCGCGCAGGCGGTGCGGGCCGGGGCCGGATGAAGTAGCGCCAGACAATGCGGCCATTGAAGCCCAGGTGCAGCACCACCAGCAGCAGCGTGGCATAGCCGAACAGGTAGTGCCAGTCGAACACCGGCAGCTGCTGGTTGGCCACCCAGAAGATGCCCAGACCGGCGGTGGCGGCCAGGTAGGCCAGCAGCAGCAGGCTGAAGCCGATGTTCAGCGCATGCCGCGACGGCGGCCGCCCGCGCAGCCAGAGCCGGCCGAGCAGCGCAGCGGCGATCAGCAGCGGCAGCAGCACCCAGAGCAGCTTGGTCATCACACTATGATGCCCGTGACGAGGTGCTGAATGAAGATCGATTTCGTTTCCGACGTGGCCTGCCCATGGTGCGCAGTGGGCCTGTTTTCCCTGGAAGAGGCGCTGCGCCGCGTCGGCCCGGGGCTGCAGGTCGAGCTGCAGTTCCAGCCCTTCGAGCTGAACCCGCGGATGCCGCCGGAGGGCGAGGACACGCTGCAGCACCTGGCGCGCAAGTACGGCGCCTCGCCGCAGCGGTTGGCGGCCACGCGCGAGGTGCTGCGCCAGCGCGGTGCCGAGCTCGGCTTCAGCTTCGGCGAGCGGCCGCGCATCTGGAACACCTTCGACGCGCACCGGCTGCTGCACTGGGCCGGTCTCGAGGGTCGCCAGCGCGAGTTGAAGCATGCGTTGCTGGCCGCCTACCACACCCACGCCCGGAATCCCGGTGATGCCGGCGTGCTGCTGAGCCTGTGCGCCGAGGTCGGCCTGGACGTGGAGCGCGCGAGGGCGATCCTGGAAAGCGACGAGCATGCCGACGCGGTGCGCGAGCGCGAACGTTTTTACCAGGAGCAGGGCATCAGCGCGGTGCCGTCGGTGATCATCGACGGGCGCCACCTGATCCAGGGCGGCCAGCCGCCCGAGGCCTTCGAGCGCGCGCTGCGCCAGCTGGCCGCCGAGGCCTCAGGCGCTGCCTGATACGGATTCGCGTCCAGCCCTGCGCGCCGCGGCGGTTCAGCCGCGCACGCGCAGGATGCCTGCGAAATAGGCCGCGAGCTCGTCGCGGGCTGTCAGCGGCAGGACAAGGCCGACGTACTGATCCGGGCGCACGATGACGGTGCAGCCTGCGGCCCGGTCCACGCCGCGCGTCTCGAAGATGTCCTCGCCGTCCTTCGAGTCGGCGCAGAAGACTTTTTCGTAGTCGCACAGCCGGTAGCGGCCGACCTGCGGGCGCAGCAGCGCGGGCATGGCGGCGAATTCCAGCGCTCGGAAGCCCTGCTGGAAGACCGCGCGGGTGTCGATCACCGCATCCATGTCTTCGCCCGGCGCGCTGTGGCGGCACAGCGGCGAGGCGGCGTCGTGCTCCAGCCAGTGGCACAGCGAGGCGACGGCGCCGCCGGGCGCGCCTGCGTCGCCCGCCGGCGCGAAGACAAAGAGCCGGAAGCGGGCATCGGCGTCGATGCAATGGCCCAGCTGCATCGGTTTGGCATCGGCCAGGCGCACGACCGGAGCCGAATGGAAGCGCTTGCCGATGTCGAAGCCCGTGGCCAGGTGCTGGTGCGAGGGCGCGCCGGTCAGCGCGCTGCGTTCGTACCGGATGGTCAGGCCGCAGGTGAAAGGCAGGTTGTTGACGAACTCGCGGGCCACGCGCGGCAGGCCGTCGGTGCCTTCCTCGCCTGCCAGGCCGCCGACCACCCGCGACCACTGGTGGTCGAAGTCGACCAGTCCCTTGGCCGCGGCGCGGCGCTCGCCGGAATAGCTGTGCAGCAGGCTGGCATCGGCGCGGCCGGCCAGCACCGAGATCAGCTTCCAGCCCAGGTTGAAGGTGTCGCCCATCGACACGTTCATGCCCTGGCCGGCCTTCGGGCTGTGGGTGTGGCAGGCATCGCCGGCCAGCATCACGCGCGGCGCGCGCGTGGCCACCTGGTCTTCGGGCACGTCGTCGAACTTGTCGGTCAGGCGGTGGCCGATCTCGTAGATCGACCACCACACCACCTCCTTCACGTCCAGCGTGAAGGGGCTGAAGATGCGCTGCGCCTTGGCGATGATGTCCTCGGCTCCCATGCCGCGGTCGGCGGCGCGCTCGTGCTCGCCGAGGTTGTCGAGCTCGACGTAAAGCCGCACCAGGTGCCCGCCTTCGCGCGGCAGCACCATCAGGATGCCTTGGTCTTGCGAGCGCACGAAGGACTTCATGCGCCAGTCGGGAAAGTCGGTGACCGCCAGCACGT
>JBEIHU010000073.1:0-17390 GCA_040381175.1 Burkholderiaceae bacterium | reverse complement strand
GCGCTGTGGCTGCTGCGCTCGCTGCCGAACAACGTGCTCGGCCATGTCGGCATCCGCCAGGGGCTGAAGGGCCCCAACGCCTGCATCACCCACCACAGCATCAGCGGGCTGCTGGCGCTGGCCGAGGCCACCGCCGCGCTGCGCGCCGGCGAGTGCGCGCGCGCGGTGGTGGCCGCGCACGAGGCGCCGATCGAGCCACAGGTGCTGCTGTACTACCAGCAGCTGGGCCTGCTGTCGGCCGAAGCACTGCGGCCCTTCGACGCACGCCACGACGGCAGCGCGATGGGCGAAGGCGCCGCCGCGCTGACGCTGGAGACCGAAGCCGCCGCGCAGGAGCGTGGCGCCACCGTGCTGGGCGAGGTGCTGGGCTTCGGCAGCGCCGGCGAAGGCCTGGGCCTGCTGCCGGTGCGTGACGACGGCGACGGCCTGGTGCGCGCCATCCGCGCGGCGCTGGCCGATGCCGGGCTGCAGCCGGCCGACGTTGGCGTGGTGGTGGCGCATGGCAACGGCACGCCCAATTCCGACCGTTCCGAGGCACGCGCGCTGGCTGCCGTGTTCGGCGCGGCGCTGCCGCCGGTCACCGGATTCAAGTGGGCCTTCGGCCATCTGCTGGCCTCGGCCGGGCTGATCGATGCGGTGCTGGCGGTGTCGGCGCTGCGGGCCGGCACGGTGCCTGGCATCGCCGGCCTGGGCGCGCAGGATGCCGATGCGCCGGTGCTGCCGGTCAGTGCCGTTGCGCAGGCGCCGCGCGCGGACGTGGCGCTGGTGATCTCGCGCGGCTTCGGCGGCACCAACGCCGCCTGCCTGCTGCGCGCCGGCCGCGCGTGAACGCCGAACGGCGCACCCTGCCGGCGCCGCCCGGCGGCGCGCACTGCGGCGTCGACACGGTGGAGATCGCGCGCATCGAAAGGCTGCTGGCCGAGACGCCGGCCGACGAGCTGGGGTGCCTTCTTCTCGGCGCAGGAGCTGGCCGATGCCGGCGACGGCCCCGGCCGCGCCGCCAGCCTGGCGGCGCGCTTTGCCGCCAAGGAGGCCTGCACCAAGCTGTTCCCGCGCGAGGCCGCGCTTGGCGCGCTGGGCCCGGTGGATTTTTCGGTGGTGCGCAACGGCTATGGTGCACCCGCGCTGCAATTCAGCGATGCCGCGCAGCGCGCGCTGGGCCGACACCGCTTCGGCGGCATCGATCTGTCGCTGACGCACGACCGCACCCAGGCCACCGCGATGGCGCTGGCCAAGCCGATCCAGGCCGAGCCGTCGTGGCGGGCGCGGCTGCTCTATGCGCTGCTGCCGCTGCGCCGCGAGGTGGTGCTGGACAACCTGCGGCGCGTCTACGGCGATACGGCCGACGCGGCCGAGATCACACGGCTGGCGCAGGCCCACTACGGCCACCTGGGCCGGCTGCTGTGGGAGTTCCTGTGGTATCCCTGGCTGCCGCGCGCACGCAAGCTGGCCATGGTGCGCGTGGAGGGCCTGGACGACCTGCTGGCCGCGCATGCGCAGGGCAAGGGCGTGCTGATCCTGACCGGCCACTTCGGCAACTTCGAGGTCGCCACCAGTGCCGGGCTGGCGAGCTTTCCGCAGGCCCACGGCCGCTTCCACTTCGTGCGCCGGCCGATCCGCCCCGAGTGGCTGGACCGGCTGGTGACGCGGCGCTTCCGCAAGGCCGGCTTCGGCGTGCTGCCCAAGCGCGGCGGGCTGGACGCGATCCTCGACCGGCTGGCTGCAGGTGATCTGGTGGTTTTCCCCTTCGACCAGCATGCGCAGCGCAAGGACGGCGTGGAGGTGGAGTTCTTCGGCCATCCGGCCGGCACCTTCCGCAGCCTGAGCGTCATTGCGCTGAGCACCGGCGCGCCGGTGGTGCCGGCCAGCAGCTGGCGCGAGCCCGACGGCCACCACGTGCTGCGCTTCGAGAAGCCGCTGTACGCGGTGGAACAGGCCGATGCCAACGAGGCCATTCGTCAGACCACTCGCGAGTTCAATCGCGCGCTGGAACTGCTGATCGTGCGCCGCCCCGAGCAGTGGTGGTGGGTGCATCGCCGCTGGAAGCCCTGGCCCAGACGCCAGCGCACTGGCTGATACGGAACTCCGTTCCAGCGTGTGGGAACAATCTGCGCTTTAGGCGCAAAGCGGCCGAAAGCCGCTTTGCGCCGCCAGCAGTCGACTGCATATCGAATGTCGATCGTGAACCAGCCCATGGCGCCTGCGACTTGCGCCCGGTCGAACGCCGAGGCACCAGCACGGCGTCAGCCTGGCAGCGGCTGTTGCATCAGCCTCTCGATGAAGAGGTCGCGCGCCGCGCGTTGCAGCTTCGCGATCGGTGCGGCGATCTGCGATTCGGCCACCACATAGGCGTAGGTGGCGAAGGCGCGCCAGCGCGCCTCGGCCAGGCCGAAGCCCAGCGACGAGAACACCTGCGCGATGTAGGAAAGGCGCGCGCCGTCGGCTTCGTCGACGGCCTGGCGCGCCATCGCGTCGCGCCGCGCCCAGGCGCGGATGGCCAGCTCGATGCGCGCCACGCGCTGCGCCGACCGGCCACGGACAGGCAGCGAAATGATGTCGCGCAGTTGCTTGCGCGGATCCCGATGCGCACTTTCCAGGCGAAGTGTGAGCTGCACCGTGGTCTGCTCGCGCCATGCCTGCAGCACGCGGCGCAGCAGGTCCTCACGGTCGCGGAAGTGCCAGTAGAAACTGCCGCGCGTCACCTGCAGCTTCTGCGCCAGCAGATCCACCCGCACGCTGTCGATGCCGTGGTCCACCAGCACTTCGGTGGCGGCCTCGATCCAGTGCTCGGGCGTCAGCGCGCTGCGTGCCGATTCGGCCAGGCGGGCCTTGGGGCGGCGGGGACGGCTGGCGTTGGCGGCGGTGGGCATGAACATCGGTCGACGGCAATGGATGAACGATGCCGCCATACATAGGTGTACGGAAACTGGTGACAACCCCGATAGCGCTCTAGCCCTACGATTCGAAAATCGTTACGGTGCACATACACAAGTGTATGGAATAGACATGGGCGGCACCTGGCTCGACGACCCGGACTGGCTGGCACCGCCGCGTGCGGTGCGTATCGGCTTCGACGATGGCAGCTTCGTGCTGCGCTCGCCCGAGCCGCTGCGCCCCTATGCGCGCTGCATTGGCGAATGGCTGGAGCGCTGGTCCGCCGAGGCGCCGGATGCACCGGCCTTCGCCGAGCGCGCAGCCGACGGCAGCTGGCGCCGGCTGAGCTGGGCGCACACGCGCGCTGCCGTCGGCCGTATCGCCCAGGGCTTGCTTGACTTGAAGCTGGCGCCGCAGGCGCCGATCGTCGCGCTGTCCGACAACGCGTTGGACCACCTGCTGCTGATGCTGGCCGGGCTGCAGGTTGGCGTGCCGGTGTGCACCGTGTCCTCGGCCTACTGTCGGTTGACGAAGGACTACACCAAGATCCACGGCGTCCTGAACACGCTGGGGCCGGCGCTGGTCTATGCCAGCGATGCGCAGGTCTATGGCCCGGCGCTGGCGCATGCGGGGTTGCATGTGCCGGTGGTCTTCAGCCGTGGCGCGGACACCTTCGCCGGCGCGCTGGACTTCGGCTCCTTGAGCCGGCCCGAGACCGCGGCAGTGATGCAGGCCTTCGAGGCCATCACGCCCGACACGCATGCCAAGTACCTGCTGACCTCGGGCTCCACCGGCCACCCGAAGGTGGTGATCAACACCCACCGCATGCTGTGCGCCAACCAGCAGATGATCGCGCAGGTGTGGCGTTTCCTGCAGCACGAGAAGCCGGTGCTGGTGGACTGGCTGCCGTGGAGCCACACCTTCGGCGGCAACCACAACCTGCAGATGGTGCTGCGCAACGGCGGCACGCTGGTCATCGACGAGGGCCGGCCCGCTCCGGGCCTGGTGGAGCGCAGCGTGGCCAACCTGGCCGAGGTGCAGCCGACCATCTGGTTCAACGTGCCGCGCGGCTTCGACATGGCGCTGCCGCTGCTGGAGGCCGACCTGGCCCTGGCGCGACGCGTGTTCGAGCGGCTGCGCGTGGTGTTTTATGCCGGCGCCGCACTGCCACAGGCCACCTGGGAGCGCATCCAGGCGCTGGCGAAGAAGGTGCGCGGCGAGGAGGTCTGGCTCACCACCAGCTGGGGCTCCACCGAGACGGCGCCAGGCATCACCAGTGCGCATTGGAAGCTGGACCGCGCCGGCATCATCGGCCTGCCGATGCCGGGGGTGGAGCTGAAGTTCGTGGCCGGCGGCGACAAGCTGGAGATGCGCGTGCGTGGTGTCAGCGTCTTCCCCGGCTACCGCGATGCGCCGCAGCTCACTGCGCAGGCCTTCGATGCCGAGGGCTACTACTGCATTGGCGACGCCGGCTTCCTGGCCGACGAAAGCCGGCCCGAAAGCGGCGTGGTCTTCAACGGCCGCGTGGCCGAGGACTTCAAGCTCAGCACCGGAACCTGGGTGTCGGTGGGCACGCTGCGGGTGCGCGTGGTCTCGGCGCTGGCGCCGCATGCGCAGGACGTGGTGGTCACCGGCCACGACCGCGACGAAGTCGGCGTGCTGGTCTTCCCCACGCCGCAGGCCGCCGCGCTGCCGGCCGGGCAGCTGCGTGACCAGATCGCCGCCGCACTGAAGGCGCTGAAGGCCGAAGGCGGCGGCTCGTCGCAGGCCCCGGGCCGCGCATTGCTGCTGAGCGAGCCGCCCAGCGCCGATGCCGGCGAGATCACCGACAAGGGCTACATCAACCAGCGCGCGGTGCTGAAGCGCCGCGAGTCGCTCGTGCGCTCGCTGCATGCCGGCGGGCCCGAGGTGATCCTCGCGCGCTGAACCTGGAACGCCATGAACCATTCCTTCCAACTGCTGCGCATCGAGATCGACGGCCCGGTCGTGCACCTGCGGCTGAACCGCCCGGACAAGCGCAACGCGCTGAACGAACTGCTGGTGCGCGAGCTGCAGACCGCCTTCGTCAACCTGCCGAAAGAGGCGCGCGTGGCGGTGCTCAGCGGCGAGGGCGCGCATTTCAGCGCCGGGCTGGATTTGTCGGAGGTCACCGAGCAGAGCGTGGCCGAAGGCATCGTCCATTCGCGCAAGTGGCATGCGGCCTTCGACCTGATCCAGTTCGGCCCGGTGCCGGTGATCGCGGTGCTGCACGGCGCGGTGGTCGGCGGCGGGCTGGAGCTGGCCGCCACCGCGCACCTGCGCGTGGCCGAGCCCAGCACCTTCTACGGCCTGCCCGAAGGCCAGCGCGGCATCTTCGTCGGCGGCAGCGGCTCGGCGCGCATCCCCCGGCTGATGGGCGTGTCGCGCATGACCGACATGATGCTCACCGGCCGCGTGTTCGATGCCGCCGAGGGCCAGGCCGCGGGCCTGAGCAACTATCTCGTGGGTGAGGGCGAGGGCCTGCCGAAGGCGCTGCAACTGGCGCGCAAGGTGGCGACCAACGCGCCGCTGTCGAATTACGCGATCACTCAGGCGCTGCCGCGTATCGCCGAGATGGCTCCGGCCGAAGGCCTTTTCGTCGAATCGCTGATGTCGGCCATCGCCCAGGGCGACGAGGCGGCCAAGCAGCGCGTGCGCGACTTCCTGGAAAAGCGCGCCGGCAAGGTGGGCAAGGCGTCGTGAGCAGAACGCACATCCATCGCGTGGCGGTGCAGTTCGGTCACTGCGACCCGGCCGGCATCGTCTTCTTCCCGAACTTCTCGCGCTGGATGGACGAGTCCTCGCTGGCCTTCTTCATGGCCTGCGGCGTGCCGCCATGGCGCGAGCTGGTCAAGACGCGCGGCATCATCGGCACGCCGCTGCTCGAGATCCACACCAAATTCTTCAAGACCGCCACCTATGGCGAAACCATCGAGGTGCACACCACGGTGGAAGAGTGGATGGCCAAGACCTTCAGGCATCGCCACGTCGTCAAGCGTGGTGACACCGTGCTGTGCGAAGGCAAGGAAGTGCGCGCCTTTTGCCAGCGCGATGCAGCCGACCCCGACCGCATCCGCGCCATTCCCGTGCCCGAGGACATCAAGAGCCTCTGTCGATGACCTGCCCCCGCTCCAAGGAGACAAAGCCGACATAGCCGCTGCGCAAGACCCTCGCCGGCGCCGCGGCCCTGCTGTCCGCCACCGCCTTCGCCGAGGTGAACATCGGCGTGTCGATTTCGCTCACCGGTCCGGCCTCGGGCCTGGGCATTCCGGTGGGCAACCAGTTCAAGCTGTGGCCGAAGGAGATCGGCGCCGAAATGATCAACCTGATCGTGCTGGACGACGCCTCCGACCCGGGCAAGGGCGTCGGCAACGCGCGCCGCTTCGTCGCCGAGGACAAGGTGGACATCCTGTTCGGCGGCTCGATCACCGTGGGCTCGGCCGCGATCGCGCCCATCGCCACCGAGTCGAGGACGCCGCAGCTGTCGATTGCGCCGGTGGGCGTGCCGCCCGACCATGAGCGTTGGGTCTTCCGCCTGCCGCAGGGCGCCAATGTGATGGCCTTCCCGATCATCGAGCACATGAAGAAGAACGGCGTCAAGACCGTCGGCTTTCTCGGCTACACCGGCGCCTACGGCGAGCTGTGGCTCAAGCAGATGACCACCGACCTGGCGGCCGCCGGCATCAAGCTGGCCGCCACCGAGCGCTTCGCGCGCACCGACACCAGCGTCACGCCGCAGGCGCTGAAGCTGGTGTCGGCCAACACGGACGCGATCCTGGTGGTGGCCTCGGGCTCGGGCGCGGCGATGCCGCAGCTCGGCCTGGTCGAGCGCGGCTACAAGGGCTGGATCTACCAGACGCATGCCGCGGCCACGCCCGACCTGGTGCGCAGCGGCGGCAAGGCCGTGGAGGGTGCGTTCGTCGTCAGCGGCCCGGCGGTCGTGGCCTAGCAGCTGCCCGACAACCACCCGTCGAAGAAGGTGGCGGTGGACTTCGCCACCAACTACGAGAAGGCCTGCGGCGCGGGCTCGCGCAACCATTTCGCCGGCCATGCCTACGACGCGCTGATCGTCGTGCAGAAGCTGCTGCCCGAGGCGGTGAAGAAGGCCAAGCCCGGAACGCCGGAGTTCCGCGTCGCGCTGCGCGACGGCATAGGGAACATGGGCCGCACGGTCTTCTCGCACGGCGTGATGAACTGGACGCCCACCGACCACTGGGGCTACACCAACGAGACAAGCGTGCTGCTGAAGGTGGACAACGGCAAGTTCGTCCTCGTGCCTCGAGCGCACGGTCTGCGCAACGCCCCCTGAAAGCCCCGCTTGGACGCAACGATCGCCGGCATCCTGGCGCTGGACGGCCTGAGCAATGGCGCGGTCTATGCGCTGCTGGCGCTGGCCACGGTGCTGGTGTTCGCCGTGACGAGGGTGATCTTCATCCCGCAGGACGAGTTTGTCGCCTTCGGCCCGCTGACGCTGGCGCTGTCGCAGGCCGGCCGGGTGCCGGGCACGGTGTGGTTCCTGCTGGTGCGGGCCGCGGCGGTGACGCTGCAGGGCCTGGTGAACGGACTGCGCCAGCGCCACGGCGCCGGCGCGCTGCTGAAGCAGGCGCTGCGCACGCTGGTTTGGCCCGCGGCCGTGTCGCTGCTTGCCCTCTGGGCGGCGCCGAAGGGCCTGCCACTGCCGGCGCAGGCGGCCCTGACCGTCGCGCTCGTCACGCCCTTCGGGCCGCTGCTGCACCGGCTGGCCTATGAGTCGCTGGGCGAGGCCAGCGTGCTGGTCCTGCTGATCGTGTCGGTTGGCGTGCACTTCGCTCTGCTTGGGCTGGGGCAGTTCTTCTTTGGCGTCGAGGGCTTCCGCAACCCCAGCTTCTGGGATGCGCGCTTCTCGTTTGGCGCGATCACGCTGTCGGGGCAGACGGTCATCATCTTTGCCGCGTCGCTGGCGCTGATCGTCGGGCTGTGGCTGTTCTTCGAGCGCAGCCTGGCCGGCACGGCGCTGCGCGCCACCGCGGTGAACCAGTTGGGCGCGCGGCTGATGGGCATCTCCACCCGCTCGGCCGGGCGGTTGTCGTTCACGATGGCGGCCTTCATCGGCGCGCTGTCGGGCCTGCTGATCGGGCCCACCACCACCGTGTTCCACGACAGCGGTTTCCTGATCGGCCTGAAGGGCTTCGTCGCCGCGGTCTTCGCCAGGCTGGCCAGCTACCCGCCGGCGCTGGTGGGCGCTTCAGGCATGGGGCTGCTGGAGTCCTTCGGCAGCTTCCGGTCCAGCCCCTACAGGGTGAAGTGATCGTGTTCTCGGCCATCCTGCCGGTGCTGCTGTGGCGCAGCCAAGGTGATCCGCACGGCGAGGACCACTGAATGGCCCCCGCTGCAGCGCCTTCGGCACTCGCCCCAGGGTGCGCCGCCAGCGGCCCGGCCAAGCCGGATCCGCGACAGCCGCTCGGCGGGTTGGCGCTTGTTCAAGAGCGAAGCAGTTGGCGTGGCCACCTCGCATCGTCGCTGGCTGTTCCCGGCGTTCGCCCTACTCATGCTCGTGCTGCCGCTGCTGCCGGTGCCGGACTTCTGGATCACGCAGAGCATCTACATCGGCCTGTATTCGCTGGTGGCGCTGGGCCTGGTGCTGTTGACCGGCGTGGCCGGGCTCACCTCCTTCAGGCAGGCGGCCTTCGTCGGCGTCGGCGCCTACGCGGCGGCCTACCTGGCCACGAAGAGCGGCCTGCCGCCGCTGGTCACGCTGGCGGTGGGTTTGGCGCTGGCGGTGCTGGCCGCGCTGGTGCTGGGTGCGCCGACGCTGCGCATGTCGGGCCACTACCTGCCGCTGGCCACCATCTGCTGGGGCCTGGCGCTGAACTACGCGATGGCCAATGCCGAGGGCCTGGGCAAGTACGACGGCATCCTCGGCATCCCGCCGATGCAGTTCTTCGGCATCGACCTGGGCACAGGCCGCGGCCTGCATCCGCTGGTGTGGGCGATCGTGCTGCTGGCGGCGCTGGCGGTGATCCACCTGCTCGATTCACGCCCGGGCCGTGCGATCCGCTCGCTGAAGGGCGGCGCGACGATGGCCGAGGTGATGGGCATCTCGACCTTTCGCTACAAGCTCACTGCCTTCGTCATCGCCGCGGTGCTGGCGGCGATCTCGGGCTGGTTGTTCGCGCATTTCCAGCGCAGCGTCAGCCCCTCGCCCTTCAGCATCAACAAGGGCATCGAATACCTGTTCATGGCGGTGCTGGGCGGCGTGGGCCATATGTGGGGCGCATTCCTCGGCTCGGCCGTGGTGCAGCTGACCGAAGACCAGCTGCAGGTGCTGCTTCCCAGGCTGCCGGGCACCGGCGGCAACTTCGAGACCATCGTCTTCGGCATCGTGCTGGTGGTGGTGCTGAAGTACGCGCCTGACGGGCTGTGGAGCTTTGTCGGCCGCTGGCGGCCGGAAGCGGCGCGCGTGCGCGACTGGGCCGGCGCCGAGGCGCTGCCCCGCCGTGCCAGGCCGGCCGGCGGCGAGCGGCTGCTCGACGTGCACAAGGTGCGCAAGCAGTTCGGTGGCCTGCTGGCCGTCAACGACCTGAGCCTGCACGTGGATGCCGGCGAGATCGTCGCGCTGATCGGGCCCAACGGCGCCGGCAAGAGCACCATGCTGGCGGCGCTGATGGGCATCCTGCCGTCCCGTGGCCGCGTCGTCTTCGACGGCCGGGACCTGGCCGGCAGCACGCTTGAAGACCGCGTCATGATGGGCCTGGCGCTGGTGCCGGAAAAGCGCGAGCTCTTCGGCACGATGCCGGAGGAAGACAACCTGGTGCTGGGCGGCTACCGCGCGATGAAGCAGCGCGTGCCGCACTGGAAGCGCGAGATCGAGCGCGTCTACACGCTGTTCCCGCGGCTGAAGGAGCGGCGCAGGCAGCTGGCCGGCACGCTGTCGGGCAGTGAGCGGCAGATGCTGGCGGTGGGCCGCGCGCTGATGTCGGCACCCGAACTCCTGCTGCTGGACGAGCCCAGCCTGGGCCTGGCGCCGCTGGTGGTGCGCGACATCTTCGGCATCATCGAGCGCCTGCGCAGCGAAGGCACCAGCATCCTGCTGATCGAGCGGAACGCGCGCGCCGCGCTGGCCGTGTCCGACCACGGCTACGTGCTGGAGACGGGCGCGTTCGCGCTCGACGGCCTCGCCGACGCGCGGGCGAACGACCCGCGGGTGATCGAGACCTATCCCTATCTGGGAAGCGCGCAGCGCGGCTGATGGCCTAGGGCCTGTCCACACTACGCATCCCGCCTCCGTAGTGTGAACAGACCCTAGGGTGGTTCGGACGGGTCCTTGGCCGCTTGCGGCGGACAGCGGTCGTCTGGCTGGCTGGCGTCAGCGACCGCAACCGCTGCACTGCCACCGCTCCAGACAATTTCACTGAGTCAAAGTTCGGCCTGACGGTCTCCATCAATGAACTGCGTCCGCGCTGGAGGAACCACTGCTCGTACTGCTCGATTGAACGCCGCGGTTCGGCTCGCCGTGATGGGCCCGCACCTGCTCCGAGTGTCGACGGAATAGGGGTGTACGCAGGCCACCGGCAGGGTTAGGCTCTTGGCTCGATCAGCGGCGGTGAGCACAGGAGCGCGGTATGGCGAATTACTTCTACAGGCGCGGCCAGAAAGTGCCGGTGGACCCGGTCCAGGGGGTGGTCGGCGTGCAGGTCGACTCGGCCGCCCGCGCCGGCGTGGCCCGCAACGCCATTGGTGGCGCGGTGGATCCGACCCGGGCGGCGGTCTTCGCCCAGCCGGTCCCCGCGGAGGAACTGGCGGCGCTGTCGGCGGCAGGTTGGTCGCTCGTGCAGCCGTCGGACAGCCTGACGGCCAGGGCGCGCGCCGCGCGTTCGGGACGGCAGACCGCCATCGAGGCCGGGCAGGTCTACCAGCAAGGCGATGGCCACCTGCTGATCGACAGCCGCGGGATCGTCGCCCAACTCCCGGCGCAGCTTTCGGAGGCGGCTGCGCGGCGCGCCCTGAAGAAGCGCAAGCTCGAGATCGTGCGCAAGCTCGGCTTCGCGCCGAACCAGTTCCAGGTGCGGGTGCCGGTGGGCGTGGACACCCTGTCCGTCGCCAACGAGTTGCAGGAGAGTCGCGCCGCCGTGGCCGCCGAGCCGGAGTTCATCGAGTTCATCGGCCAGCGCTTTCGTCCCACCGACCCTGGCTACAACCAGCTCTGGCACCTGAACAACACAGGCGGCAGCGGCGGGGTGGCCGGTGCCGACATCGCCGCCGAGCGCGCCTGGGACTTCACGCTGGGCCGCGGCGTGCGCGTGGCCGTCATCGACAACGGCTTCGACGTGACCCATCCCGACCTGGCGGCCGGCATCGCCGCCGAATCGGGCTTCTTCGACGCCGCCGGCAACTTCCGCCAGACACTGACCGGCTATCCCGACAACGACCACGGCACCTTCTGCGCCGGCATGGTGGGTGCACGCCATAACAATGGCCGCGCCGGCTGCGGGTCGGCGCCGGAATGCGAACTGCTGCTGGTGGCCGCCCGCAATGATCAGGTCAGCACCCAAGCCACGCTGGCACGTGCCTTGGCCTATGCGGCCGACCCACGGCTGGAAGTGGCCACGGCCAGCGTAGCGGCCGGGGCGGACGTCATCGTCTCCAGCCTGGGCCCCAACGGCGCCAACTGGGCGCTGACCACGGTGCTGGACAACGCCATCGTCTTCGCCTCGCGCCGCGGCCGGCGGGGCCGTGGCACCCCCATCTTCTGGGCCAGCAGCAACGGCAACAACGTCGACATCGCGCTGGACCAGGTGGTCTCGCACCCGATGGTCATCGCGGTGGGCCGGTCACGCCGCAACGACACCGAGGACAACTCCGCCCGGGGCGCACAACTGGACTTCCTGGCGCCCGGCGTCAGCGTGGTCAGCACTGGCTCGGGTGGCGGCATCCGCACCGCCACGGGCACCAGCTTCGCCGCGCCGCTGGCCGCGGGGGTGGGTGCCCTGGCGCTGGCCGTCAATGCCGACCTCAGCGCCGATGAGGTCTGCACCATCATTCGCGCCAGCTGCGACAAGATCGGCGGCGTCAGCTACGACGCGCAGGGGCACCACACCGACTACGGCCATGGCCGGGTCAATGCCTTCCGCACGGTGATGCGCGCGCTGCAGACCGCCACCGAACGCGCCAGCCGGCGTGCCGACTTCGACGCCGATGGGCGTGGCGAGATCCCGGTGAGCAGTCCTTGGGGCATCGGCATCCTCAAGGCGGCCAGCGGCAGCATCAGCCACGTCGCGATGGTAGCCAACGGCACGCGCATCGGCGGCTGGCTGCTCAACACCGTGGACAACCGCTTTCCGGCGCGAGGGCGGTTCGAGTCCACCAGCCGCATCGACTTGCTCGTCACCAGCCCCTGGGGCATCGGCATGCTGCGCCGCTTCGGCACCGGCTACCGTGCACTGATGATGGCGGCCAACGGCACGCGCTTCGGCGGCTGGCTGTTGAACACCGGTGACAACCAGTTCGGCCCGGTCGGGGACTTCGACGGCGACGGGCGCGACGAGGTGATGGTACGCAGCCCCTGGGGAATCGGACTGCTGAAGCTGTCCGGCACGACGCTGACGCCATTGATGATGGCGCCCAATGGCACGCGCTTCGGCGGCTGGCTGCTGAACACCGCCGACAATCGCTTTGGCCCGGTCGGCGACTTCGATGGCGACGGGCGCGACGAGATCGTCGTCAGCAGTCCCTGGGGCATCGGCATCCTGAAGTTTGCCGGCGGCACGTTGGCCGCACCGATGATGGCGCCCAACGGCACGCGCTTTGGTGGCTGGCTGCTGAACACAGGGGACAACTGGTTCGGACCCACGGGCGACTACGACCGCGATGGACGCAGCGAATTCGCCGTCACCAGCCCCTGGGGCCTGGGCCTGCTCAAGCTCTCCGGCGCTACGCTGAATCCGCTGATGATGGCGCCCAACGGCACGCGCTTCGGTGGCTGGCTGCTGAACAGCTTCGACAACCGGCTGCGGGCAGCGGCCGACCTGGATGGCGACGGGCGTGACGAACTGCTGATCAGCAGCCCCTGGGGCATTGGCGTGCTGGCCTATTCGGGCGGGGCACTGACCTGTCCGATGTTGAAGCCCAACGGCACGCGCTTCGGCGGCTGGCTGCTGAACACCGCCGACAACGAGTTCCGTGTCTATGGCAACCTGACCCACGCGGGGCGTGCTCAGGTGTTCGTGGAAAGTCCCTGGGGTGTCGGCGTGCTGAGCTTCAATGGCTCGACCTTCGATGTGCCTGTGATGAAGGCGAACGGCAGTCGGCTTGGCAGCTGGCTGCTGAACACGCCGGACAACCAGTTCGGATGACTTGCGCTACAGGCTGATCGGCGTCGCTCGTACTCGCCGGCCGAACGTCGCCGGCATCCGGGACTGGTCCTTCGAGGACGTTTGCCGCGGGTGACCGCTGAACGCTCAAAGCGATCCGTCAATCCCTTGAGACTGTCCAGCACGCCGCCGATGACTGCTCACGCCGACGGCGAACTCAACAAGCCGACCCCGAACCGACATCCGCGACCCTGAACTCGCCGCCCCGAAGCGGCCGGGCGGATCGGTAAAGCGCACCCCGAAGGAGATCCCGCAGCACTGGGTATCCGCAGGTTGACGGCACGCAGGGCGATGAGGCGTAGCGCACGACTTGAGACCGTGCTGGTTCACCACTTCCGGAGCCTCGGGTGCAAGCCACCGGCCGGCGGCCCCAGCGGGCGCCCGATGACGCCCTGGCTCACTACGAGCGCCACCGCCCTGAGCCAACCAGGCTTTACGGCCTGGTGCAGCGGCACGCGCCAGCGTCATCGCCGGACGGGCCTCAGCACTCTGCGCCGCAGCTACCGCCGCCGCCAAAGCACCGCGGCCAGGCCCACGTTGGTCAACGCCGCCACCCCAAACACCGTCTGGTGGCCCGTCATGAAAACCGCTGCGCCTGCCGTCTCCAGCACCTCAGGCCATACCAACGCGCCCAGCACCACGCCAGCGGTGCGCGTGACCATGAGCAAGCTACCGGCCACGCCGCGCATCTGCTTGGGCATCGCCGCCACCACCTGGTCGGCATATGCCACCTGAAACGCACCCACCCCCAGCCCCTGCACCGCCATGGCCAGCACCAGCGGTACCAGTTGCGGCTGCGCCGGCCACAGGGCCGTGATGGTCAGGCCCAACGCGCTCAGCACCGTGCCCCAAAAAACGGTCGAACTCAGCCCGTGCGCGCGAATCCAGCGTGCCGCCAGCGCCGAGCCCAGCATCGTGCCCGATGCCCAGCAGGCCAACGTCAGTCCGATGGCGCTTGGCGACCAGCCGCCTTGGCGTACCAGGTAAAACGGCATCACAAGCACCACCGCAAAGCTGGCGAACTGCAGCGCCACACTGGCCGCGTTGGCCTGCGCAAAGCCGGGCAGCCGCCAGAGCTGGGCCGACCACCAGGGCATGGGCCCATCGGGCCGGCCAGGGGCTGCGGCCGCCACGGCCGCCACAGAATCGGCCGCACCCACCGCGCCCACTGCGCCAACCGCGTCAGATGCCGCCGACCGGGCCGCCGCCCTGCCCTGCAGCAGCAGCGGCAAGCCCAGCAGCGCCAGCAACAACACCGGCAGCCGAAACCAGAACACCCCGGGCCAGCCCAGCCGGTCCATGGCCCATCCGCCGGCCAGCGGCGCAAGCAGCCCGGCCAGCGCAAAGAGGCTGCCGTAGATCGCCAGCACCCGGGTGCGCTGGCGATCGTCGTACAGCGAGAGTGCCAGCGCGGGCGCGCACGACAGCGTGAACGCCACGCCCAGCCCCATCAACACGCGTCCTACCAGCAGCAGGTCGTAGCTGGGGGCCAGTGCACATGCCGTGATCGAGCACGTCGACAGCACCAGCCCCACCGCAAACACCCGCAGGTGCCCCACCCGGTCGCCCAGCGCGCCCAGCCACATCATCAGCCCGCCATAGGTCAGCACATAGCTGATCGCGATCCAGCGGATCTGCCGCAGGCTCAGCCCGAAGTCATCGGCAATCGCGGGAAAGCCGACGGCCAGCGCGAAGTCCAGTGGCGCGACCGAGGCGCCCAGCATCACCACAACCAGCGCGGCGCGCTTCAGCTGGAGGTTGGACGGGTGAGCCGGGGGCATGAGTGAAGCATCTTCGCACTGCGCTGCGGGTCCGCAAGGCTGGTCCACGACTGCAGCCGTGCAGACCGACTCAGCAGTGCTGGTCCTGCCTTCAGGAAACCTGAAGCGCCCCGGGGAACCGTACTTGCCGGTCGGTCTGAGTCTGCAATGTCAAGTGACATGCCTGGAAGCCGGGAGCGGCCAGCAGCGGGTCTTGGCCGACAGCGCAAGTCGAACGTGGCCCGCGAACGACGGCCGGCGACGATGGGAGACGCAAAGGCGGGGGCGCGCCTCTCAGCCGGCCATCACCTCGGCCATCGCCTGAGCGGTGCGTTCGACATTGCCGTTGTTCAGCCCAGCCACGCAGATGCGGCCGCTGCGCACCAGGTACACCGCGTGCTCGTCGCGCAGCCGGTCCACCTGGGCGGCGCTCAAGCCGGTGTAGCTGAACATGCCGCGCTGGGTCAGGAAGTAGTCGAAGTTGCGCCCCGGCACCTTGGCGCTGATGACCTCGTGCAGCGACTTGCGCATCGCCAGGATCCGCTGCCGCATGGCGGCCAGCTCGCTTTCCCACATCGGCCGCAGGTCGGCATCGTCCAGCACGTGCGCGACGATCTGGCCGCCATGGATCGGCGGGCTGGAATAGTTGCGCCGCACGGTGAACTTCATCTGGCCAAGCACGTTCTCGGCCTGCTTCGCATCCGGGCAGACGATGCTCAGCGCACCGCAGCGCTCGCCATACACGCTCATGCTCTTGCTGAAGGAGTTGGCGACGAAGAAGCTGGCGCCGGAGGCCGCCAGCTTGCGCACCGCATAGGCGTCCTCCTCGATGCCATCGCCGAAGCCCTGGTAGGCCAGGTCCAGGTAGGGGATCAGGCCGCGCTGCGCCAGCAGCGGGACCAGCTCGTCCCACTGGGCGCGGCTCAGGTCCACGCCGGTGGGGTTGTGGCAGCAGGCATGCAGCAGCACCACGCTGCGCGCGGGCAGCGTCTTCAGCATGTCCAGCATGGCGCCGAAGCGCACGCCGCCGCCGGCCGGGTCGTAG
This sequence comes from Burkholderiaceae bacterium, assembly GCA_040381175.1. GTDB lineage: Bacteria > Pseudomonadota > Gammaproteobacteria > Burkholderiales > Burkholderiaceae_C > Rubrivivax. The sequence continues at coordinate 1,344 of JBEIHU010000073.1, read as the reverse complement.
TACGGATAGCTGTGCACGGCGATGCCTGCACCTTCGAACATCGAACGGTGGTTGTCCCAGGTGGGGTCGCTGACCCAGACCCCGCTGTCCGGGAACCAGCGCTTGATGAAATCGGCGCCGACCTTCAGCCCGCCCGACGAGCCCACCGACTGGATGGTGGCCACCCGGTTCGACGCCAGCACCTCGTGGCCGGCGCCGAACAGCAGCTTCTGCACCGCCTGGCGGAAATTGGCCGCGCCCTCGATCGGCAGGTAGGGCTTGGGCCCGCCCCGTGCCACGTGCCGCGCCTCGGCCAGCTGCACCGAGCGCATCGCCGGAATGCGGCCCTGCTCGTCGAAGTAGATGCCGATCGACAGGTTGACCTTGTTCGGCCGCGGGTCGGCGTTGAAGACCTCGACCAGCGCGAGGATCGGGTCGCCCGCAAAGGGCTCGACGTGTTCGAACATGGGGGCGCTCCTTGCTCAGGCCTTGGCCGCAAGGGCCGCTTCGATGTCCTTCTTCAGCGATGACGGCGTGTCGGTGGGCGCGTAGCGCTTGATCACCTTGCCGTCGCGGCCGACCAGGAACTTGGTGAAGTTCCACTTGATCGCCTTGCTGCCCAGCAGCCCCGGCGCCTGCTCGGTCAGCCACGTCCATAGCGGGTGAGCCTGGGCACCGTTGACGTCCACCTTGCCCATCATCGGGAAGCTGACGCCGTAGTTCAGCTGGCAGAAGGAGGCGATCTCCTCGTTGGCGCCCGGATCCTGGGCGCCGAACTGGTTGCTCGGGAAACCCACCACCACCAGGCCCTGGTCGCGATAGGCCTTCCACAGCTCCTCCAAGCCGGCGAACTGCGGCGTGAACCCGCATTGGCTGGCGGTATTGACGATCAGCAATACCTTGCCGCGCTGTGTGCCCAGGTCTGCGGGCTTGCCGTCGATCGACGAGGCGGTGAAGTCGTAGACGCTGCTCATGAAGGCTCCGGAAGGGTGGCTGGGAATGGCTTTCGATAATATCTGCAGCACCCCGCCTGCCTGCCGCTGCCGACTCGAGCCCCTCAATGAATCCCACCCTGCGCGTGGCGCTGCATGGCTTCAGCGATTTCGAGCAGCGCGCCCTGGCCAGCTTCTTCAGGCTGGCGGCGCCGGCTGCGCTGGCGCTGGAACTGGTGACGGACATCACGGCGGCGCGGTGGATCGTGGCCGACGGCGACCATGCCGGCGCGGTCGAGGCGTTGCGTGCCGCGCAGCGCCTGGGCGATACCGTGTTCGTGGGCGCTCATGCGCCCGCGGGCGCGGCGGCGTGCCTGCCGCGGCCGATCGACGCGCTGCACCTGCTGCGCGAGCTCGAGTCGCTGGCGCAGCG
>JBEIHU010000072.1:0-17538 GCA_040381175.1 Burkholderiaceae bacterium | reverse complement strand
GTGCGCCGCGTGGTGGTGCCGCTGGCCGGTGGCGTGGGCCTGGGCGTGCGCGACCTGGGGTTCAAGCTCGCGGTGCGAGAACGCCACCGAAGCCAGGGATGCCACCGGCGAGCCCGCCGCCAGCCCTTGGTTGCGGTGCTGGTGCAGCGGCCCGGCGCCCAGCGCCCAGGCGGCGGCCAGCGCCTGCACCAGCAGGATGGCGGCCAGGTACAGCGCCAGCACGGGCATCAGCGGCGTGGCGGGCGGACGGGAACGTGGCGTGCGAGACATGGTGTGCAGGCAGGTGCGCGGTAACTCGGGCTGCGGATGCGGCAAGACCGGTGCGCAGCCCGCTGCCGCTAGCGGTTCAGCGCCTTCAGCGCCAGCTTGATGCCGTCGCTCACGCCCACGTCGGCCGGCAGGGCCTTCAGCGCGGCTTGCGCTTCGCGGTCGCTGTAGCCCAGGGCCTGCAGCGCCTGGGCGATGTCGGTCTGCGCCTCGCTGTTGGCAGCGGCGCCGGCGGGCAGCGACAGGTCGGCGCCGAGCTTGCCTTTCAGTTCGAGCAGCAGCCGTTCGGCGGTCTTCTTGCCGATGCCCGGCACCTTGACCAGGCGGCCGCTCTCCTGGCGCGACACCGCGCCGGCCAGCTCGGCCACGCTCAGGCCGGACAGGATGGCCAGCGCGGTGCGCGGGCCGACGCCGCTGATCTTGACCAGCTGGCGGAAGGTGTTGCGCTCGTCGTGGGTGAGAAAGCCGAAAAGCTGCTGCGCGTCCTCGCGCACGACGAAGTGCGTCAGCAGCGTGGCGCGTTCGCCAATGCCCGGCAGGTTGTAGAAGGTGCTCATCGGCACGTCGAGCTCATAGCCGACGCCGTTGGCGTCGACCAGCACCTGCGGGGGCGACTTTTCCGCGATCACGCCCGTGAGCCTGCCGATCATCGACACATTATCGCCAGCCCTGCTCAGGCTGCGTCCTGGGCTGGTCGGTGCCGCAGGCAAATGGCCATGGAGCGGCCGCCGCGGATCCGGCTTTGCCGGTGCGCAGGCGGCGCCCCCTTGAGGGGGAGCGCCGAAGGCGCTTCGGGGGTGGGGACAGTTACCTGCCGAACAGCCCCATGCGCTGGGCTTCCAGCGCGGCCTCGGCACGCGAGCTGACGTTGAGCTTGCGGTAGATCTGCTTCACGTAGTCGGCGATGGTGTGCCGCGACAGCGTCAGCTGCTGGCCGATCTCGGGCAGCGTGTAGCCCTTGGCCACGCGCAGCAGCACCTCGGTCTCGCGCTCGGTCAGCGACACGCTGGGCACCGCGGGCGAGGACGCCGACAACGGCTGCGGCTTGGACTTGGCGGCAAAGTAGGCCATCACGCGCCGCGCGATCGACGGCGACAGCGGCGGCTCGCCCTGGCTGATGCGCTGCAGCTGCTCGATGATCAGCTCGCGCGCCTGTTCCTTGAGGATGTAGCCGAAGGCGCCGGCCTGCAGCGCCGGGAACAGATGGTCGTCGTCGTCGTGGATGGTCACCACCACGCTCTGGGTTTCGGGCTGGTGCTCGCGCAGCGCGGCCACCACGTCCACGCCCGAGCCGTCGGGCAGCCCCAGGTCCACCAGCGCCAGGTCGAACTTGATGGCCGACACCAGGCCCAGCGCATCGTGCACGCGCGCCGCCTCGGCGATCTGCGCATCGGGGAAGACCTGGATCACCAGGCTGCTCAGCCAGGCCCGGATCTCGGGCAGGTCTTCCAAGAGCAGGATGTTGGTCATGGCAAGGCTCCTGGCTGGCGGAAAACCATGCTAACAGCCGGTTACGCCAGCTCGATCGCGCGGTTCAGCGGAAGCGTGAGGCGTATCACGGTTCCATAGCCAGGGCCCGATTCGACCAGGCACTGGCCCTGCAGCTGCTTGGCGCGGTGCTTCATGCTGGCCATGCCATGGCCGCGATCGAGCTTGCCGTCCAGCTCCATCGGGATGCCGTTGCCGTTGTCGCGCACGACGATCAGCAGGTCGCCATCGAAAAGCTCGCAGCTCAGCGAGCAATGGGTCGCGCCGGCATGCTTGATGACGTTGCTCACCGCTTCGCGCAGGATGCGCGTGGTCTGCACGAAGGCGCGGGCCGACAGCGTCTGCGGCAGCTCCTCGGACGGCGCCGTCCAGTCGGCCTCGATACCGGCCTGGCCAAGCCGCGAAATGACCTCGGCGCGCCAGTCGCCCAGCGCATCGATCAGCTGCACCGGCTTGCCGGTCAGGCCGCGCACCGACAGGCGCATCTCCTCCAGCGCCTCGCGAGCCAGCGTCGAGATGCGTTCGCTGTCGCTGGTGTGCACGATGGTCAGCAGCTTGGCGCCCAGGTCGTCGTGCAGGTCGGCGGCGATGCGCTTGCGCTCGCGCTCGGTCACCTTCTCCACGCGCAGCTCGGCCAGCTGGGCGAAGTTGCGTTCGATCTCGGCAGTGGCCTCGCGGATGCGCAGCTCCAGCTGGGCCTTGCTTTCCTCGGCGGCCTGCAGCGCTCGCCCCTGCTGGTGCAGAAGGCGCAGGCCCACCAGCACCATCATCACTGGCGTGGCGATCTGCGCCAGCAGCATCCACGGGCCGCGGATGCCGAACTTCTGCGCCGCGTATTCGACGGCGAGCGCCAGCGTGGCGATGCACAGCAGCAGCGCCATCGGCCAGAACGCGCTGCGCCCGGTGCGGTACTGCGTGCGCAGATAGAAGACGGCCGCCGTCAGCGTCTGCAGCGCCAGCAGCACGTACCAGAAGCTGGCCATCGGGTACAGCCGCTGCGGCCCGGCCAGCCACAGCGAGGCCGGCATCACCACCGCCTGCAGCGGCAGCGCGATGTCGACCCAGCGGCTGCGGTGCTGCGCATAGCGCAGCAGGAACTGCACGCCCGCCCAGGTCAGCAGCGGCAGCATGGCGCACAGCAGGAGCTCGGCCACCGCATTGCCGAAGGGCAGGTCGCGCAGCCACAGCCGCGATTCGACGATCGCCCAGCCGACCGACAGCGCGCCGAAGTAGGCCAGATGGCTTTCGCGCCGGTTCATCCAGCCGAGCACGAACATGAAGCCGCCCATCAGCAGCAGCGTCGCGCTCACCGCCTGCGGCACGGCCACGTTCAGCGCCGTCTGCCGCGCATGCTTGCCCGCCAGCACCGACTGCGGCCCGATCTCCAGCGCCGACAGGCCGCCGGCGCGGTGCGTCGAGGCCACCCGCGACAGCGCATGCCCCACCACCTTCAGGTCCAGCGAGTTCAGCCCCGGGCCGATCAGCCCGGCGGGCAGGCTGACCAGCTGCGGGTGGTTGCAGTTCTGTGTGATCGGCTCGCTCATCTGGCCGCCGCTGTGGATCAGCTGGCCGTTGAGGTAGACCTCCAGGTTGGTGCAGACATGCTCGATGTACAGCGCCAGCAACTCGCCCTTCTCGCGCAGCCCCGGCGCGGTGAAGTTCAGCCGGTACCACACCGGGCCGCTGCTGCCGGGCCGGCTGACCGACCAGTCATCGGGCAGGTCGACCCGGGGCGCGGCGTCGCCGGCCGGAAAACTGGTGGCGTCGGAAACCAGCGCCTGGGCAGCGTGGATCTTCACCGTCTGGGCCGCGGCGGCGGCTGCGGCCAGCCAGGCCAGCGCCAGGCCCAGCAGCAGCCGGGCGCCATGCCGGCGGGCCTGCAGCAACATGCGGTGCGTCGAGGGCCGGACGGCGGGCTGGGGGCTTGGGCACTGCATCGCAGCGGCAATTGTGCAGGAAGGGGGTATGGGGCCGAGCGGGCGACAATGTGCGCTTGTTCCGCTTCCCGGCCCTGGGCCGATGGCCGCGCGCCGTGATCCTCCGCCACGCCTTCTCGCCGCCCGACAACACCCGCTTGTCCAATCTGTGCGGTGCGCTCGACGAGCATTTGCGCGCCATCGAGCGCTCGCTAGGCGTGCGCATCGCGCATCAGAACGAGCGCTTTCGCATCGACGGCGAACCCGCCGCCGCGCGCACGGCGCAGGCGCTGCTGCAGCGGCTTTACGAAGGCGCCGCGCAGCCGATCGAGGCCGAGGCGCTGCAGCATGCGCTGCGCCAGCCCGAGCTGGCGGCTGCCGGGCCCGGCGAAGGCCGCGTCGTGCTGCACACGCGGCGCAGCGACCTGGCCGCGCGCACGCCCAACCAGGTGCAGTACCTGCGCCACATGCTGACGCACGACATCAGCTTCGGCATCGGGCCGGCCGGCACCGGCAAGACCTTCCTGGCCGTGGCCTGCGCGGTCGATGCGCTGGAGCGCCACACGGTCCAGCGCATCGTGCTCACCCGCCCCGCGGTGGAGGCTGGCGAGCGCCTGGGCTTCCTGCCCGGCGACATGGCGCAGAAGGTCGACCCCTACCTGCGCCCGCTGTACGACGCGCTGTACGACCTGATGGGCCTGGAACGCGTGACCCGGGTCTTCGACAAGGGCCTGCTAGAGGTGGCGCCGCTGGCCTTCATGCGCGGGCGCACGCTGAACCATGCCTTCGTGATCCTCGACGAGGCGCAGAACACCACCTCCGAGCAGATGAAGATGTTCCTCACGCGCATCGGCTTCGGCTCGCGCTGCGTGGTCACCGGCGACACCAGCCAGATCGATCTGCCGAAGGGTCGCACCAGCGGCCTGGTCGAGGCCCAGGCGGTGCTTGCCGGGGTCGAGGGCGTGGCCTTCACGCAGTTCGGTGCCGCCGACGTGGTGCGTCACCCGCTGGTGGCGCGCATCGTCGAGGCCTACGACGCCGCCCGGTTGCGCGGCGACGGTGGCTGAGCCATGGCCGCGCCGGCGTTGCGCCTGTCTTTGCAGATGCCCGATGGGCGCCACCGCGCGCAGCTGCCTCGCCACCGCGTGGCCCGCTGGGTGCGGGCGGCGCTGCTGGCGCCGGCGGAGCTCACCGTGCGCATCGTCGACGAGGCCGAGGGCCGACAGCTGAACCGCGACTACCGCGGCAAGGACTACGCCACCAACGTGCTGACCTTCGGCTACGCGGTCCAGCCTCGGATACATGCCGACCTGGTGCTGTGCGCGCCGGTGGTCGAGCGCGAGGCCCGTGCCGCGGGCCGGCCGCTGCAGGCGCACTACGCGCACCTGCTGGTGCATGGCACGCTGCATGCGCAGGGCTTCGACCATGAAGGCCCCTCGGCCGATGCGCGGGCGATGGAAGCGCGCGAATCCGCGTTGCTGCTGGCGCTGGGCTTCGACGACCCCTACGCTGCTCACTTGCGCAGCGTCGAGCCCAGGTAGCGCTTGCGCCTGAAGTAGACGAGCAGGCCGACGCCCACGGCGGCCATGGCGCCGACGGCCGCCCAGATGCCGGTGGCCGAGTGGATCAGCGGCAGCGAATCGAAGTTCATGCCAAAGAAGCCGGTGATCAGGTTCAGCGGCAGGAATACCGCAGTCAGCACCGTCAGCGTGCGCATGATGTCATTGGTGCGCTGGCCCAGCGCCGAGAAGTGCATCTGCACCGCCACCTCGGCCGAGTGCTCGAGCCGGCGCACGTGGGTCAGCACGCGCTCGATGTGCTCGAGCACGTCGCGCGAGCGCAGCCTCAGCAGCTCGCGTTCGCGGCGCGCCCCGGCCTCGGTCTCGACCGGCCATTCGTCGAGCGCATCGATCCATTCCTGCACCGCGCTGCGCTGGTCCTCGCAGGTGTCTTCCAACATGTGCAGGGTGGTGCGAGCATCGAGCAGCACCTTCCAGTCGGCGAAGCGGCTCTTCGGGTTGAGCAGTTCGCTCTGCAGCGTGCCGAGCTGGCGCGTCAGCAGCCGGCGCAGCTCGAGGTAGCCGTCGACCATGTGGTTGGCCATGCGCAGCATCAGGTCGGCCGGGCTGGCCGGCAGCCGCGCCGCGCCGCGCACTTCGCCGGCGCCTTGTTGCAGCAGCCGTTGTCCGAAGTAATCCCGCACCGCGCAATCGGCCGGGTGCACGCTGAGCAGCACCCGGTCGAACGCGGCAAAGCCCACGGGGCTGGTGTCGATCGCCGCCAGCGCCTGGCGTGCGCCAGCGGTCGCGCCGTGCTGCTGGTCGCCGGCCGGCGATTCGGCTGCACCCCGCACCGCCAGCCGCCGGAAGACCAGCAGGTCGTAGAGGAAGGTGGAGTCGAAGTACGACGGCAACTGCTGGTTCAGCAGGTCCGAGACGTGCAGGTCGACCAGCTGGCTGCCGGTGCAGGCCTGCAGATGCGCCTGGATGCGTGCGGCGTTGACTTCGAATTCGCGCCTGCCGCTGCCAATCCAGAGGAAGCCGTCGTCCGGCAGCGCCTGCGGCACATCACCGAGTTCGACACACTGCTCGGCACTGACGTGGAAGACACGCATGCCGGACCGGCGCGCCTCAGCCCCTGCGCAGCAGCCGGGCGGCGTCGAGCGCGAAGTAGCTGAGCACGCCGTCGGCGCCGGCGCGGCGGAAGGCGAGCAGCGCTTCCATCATCACCGCATCGTGGTCGAGCCAGCCATTGGCCGCCGCAGCCTTCAGCATGGCGTACTCGCCGCTCACCTGGTAGGCGAACGTGGGCACGCGGAACTCGTCCTTGACTCGGCGCACGATGTCCAGGTAGGGCATGCCGGGCTTGACCATCACCATGTCGGCGCCCTCGGCCAGGTCGAGCGCCACCTCGCGCAAGGCTTCGTCGCTGTTGCCGGGATCCATCTGGTAGACCTTCTTGTCGCTCTTGCCCAGGTTCTTGGCCGAGCCCACGGCGTCGCGGAAGGGCCCGTAGAAGGCGCTGGCGTACTTGGCGCTGTAGGCCATGATGCGCGTGTGCACCGCGCCGCGCGCCTCCAGAGCCTGACGGATGGCGCCGATGCGACCGTCCATCATGTCGCTGGGCGCGACGATGTCCACGCCGGCTTCTGCCTGCACCAGCGCCTGCTCGATGAGCACGGCCACGGTGCTGTCGTTGACGATGTAGCCGCTGTCGTCGAGCAGCCCGTCCTGGCCGTGGCTGGTGAAGGGGTCGAGCGCCACGTCGGTCAGGATGCCCAGCTCGGGAAAGCGCCTTTTCAGTTCGCGCACCGCGCGCGGCACCAGCCCGCCCGGGTTGGTGGCCTCGCGTCCGTCGGGGGTCTTGAGCGAGGACTCGATCACCGGGAACAGCGCCATCACCGGAATGCCCAGCGCCACGCACTCCTCGGCCGTGGCAAACAGCCGGTCGATGCTGCGCCGCTGCACGCCGGGCATGCTGGGCACGTCCTGTGTCTGCTGGATGCCGTCGAGCACGAACACCGGCAGGATCAGGTCCTGAGGCGCCAGGCATTGCTCGCGCACCAGGGCACGGGTGAAGGCGTCGCGTCGCAGGCGGCGCGGGCGGCTGGCCGGAAAGGGCGGAGGAGTATGCAAGGCGGGTGTCCTGTGTCTGCGGCGGCTGCGGCGCCGGCTTTCAGGCCCTGCCGCAGTAGGGCCCAAGGAGGCCGCTGCCAACCCCGGGAAAACCGCTCTATCAGCGACCGTTGGGGCTCTGCTAGAGTTTTTGGCGGATGATAGCCGCAAGGCGATCATTCCCTGCTTTTCCTCCCTGAGCAGGTGCCTTAGCGTGTTGACAGCGATAAGGCTTGCCGGCCCCGGCCTCGTGCCGGGGCTTTTTTCATGGGTGCCGACACTATGATCCTGGCCCATGGGCAGCGCTTATCTGTGGGTCAAGGCATTCCACATCGTTTTCGTCGCCAGCTGGTTTGCCGGCCTGTTCTACCTGCCGCGCTTGTTCGTCAACCTGGCAATCGTCCCGCCCGACAGCCATGCCGAGCGCGCCCGCTTGCTGCTAATGGCGCGAAAGCTGTACCGTTTTGCCGGCATCCTGATGCTGCCGGCCGTGGCGCTGGGGCTGGTGCTGTGGCTGTACTACGGCGTTGGCCTGGGCGCCGGCAACGGCTGGATGCATGCCAAGCTGGCCCTCGTGCTGGGGGTGCTCGGCTACCACCATGTCTGCGGCCGCGTGCTGCGCCGCTTCGAGCAGGACGCCAACACCCGCAGCGACCGCTGGTACCGGGTGTTCAACGAGATCACGGTGCTTCTGTTCATCGCGATCGTGGTGCTGGTGGTCGTCAAACCCTTCTGATTGGTGGCCGCAGCCCTGCGCCAACGCAGTTCGGCGGCGCCGCTGGCGCTGGTCTACGCCGCGCTCGTGCTGTATGCCAGCCTGTATCCCTTCACTGGCTGGCGCTGGCCGCCGGGGCCGTCGCTGGGAGCGCTGCTGGCGCTGCCCTGGCCGCCGTGGCGCGACCCCTTCGATGTCTGGTCCAACGTGCTGGGCTACCTGCCGCTGGGCGCGCTGCTGTACCTGGCCAAGGTGCGGGCTGGGCGGCGTGCATGGCAAGCGGCGCTGATTGCCTTGCTGGCAGCCAGCGCGCTGTCCTACCTGAGCGAGGTGATTCAACAGTTCCTGCCCGGTCGGGTGCCGTCGCGCGTGGACTGGGCGCTTAACAGCGCCGGCGCCGCCGCCGGCGTGGCGCTGGCCGCGCTGCTGCAGGCGCTGGGCCTGCTGCAGCGCTGGCAGACTCTGCGCGAACGCTGGTTCGTGGTCGACAGCGCCGGCGCCCTGAGCCTGCTGGCGCTTTGGCCAGTGGGCCTGCTGTTCCCTACCCCAGTGCCGCTGGGTGTGGGCCATGTGGCCGAACAGCTGCGCGCGGCCCTGATGGCGCTGTTCGAGGATGCGCCGTGGGCTCGCGGCTTCGTTGCGCTGTTGCAGGGCGGGGCAGTCGCCGTGCAGCCGCTACCGCCCTTGTCCGACGCCTTGGTGCAGACGTTCGGGCTGCTGGCGCCCTGCCTGGTGGCCTTCAGCGCAGCGCGCCGCGGACCGCGGCGCGCGCTGCTGGTGGCCGGCTTGCTGGCGGTGGGCCTGGCTGCGACCACCTTGTCCACCGCCTTGAGCTTCGGCCCGGCCAACTCGCTGGCCTGGATCACGCCGCAGACGCTGCCGGCGCTGGCCCTGGGCGTGCTGCTGGCCCTGGCCAGCAGCTTGCTGCCTGCGCGCGCTGCCGCGGGGCTGGGCCTGGCGGTGCTGGGCGCGTTGGTGGCGCTGGTCGGCCAGGCGCCGGTGGACCCGTACTTTGCCGTCAGCCTGCAGAGCTGGGAACAGGGCCGCTTCATCCGCTTTCACGGCCTGGCGCTGTGGATCGGCTGGTTGTGGCCGTATGCGGCCATGGTCTGGCTGCTGGGCCGCCTGGGACGCGGCAATGCCGGCTGAGGTGCCGCGGCCGAGCCGCTGCGCGCGCTGCCTACAATTCAGCCCCTCGGCACGCCCAAGGTGCCCAGTGTCAGAAGGATTTCCTTGAGCTACTACCGGCACCACATCTTCTTCTGCCTCAACCGGCGCGACAACGGCGAGGCCTGTTGTGCGCAGCACGACCCGCAGGCTGCCTTCGACCGTTGCAAGGCGCGCGTCAAGGCGGCCGGGCTGGCCGGCCCCGGCGGGGTGCGCGTCAACAAGGCGGGTTGCCTGGACCGATGCGCCGGCGGCCCCGTGGCGGTGGTCTACCCCGAGGCCGTCTGGTACACCTTCGTCGATCAGCAGGACATCGACGAGATCGTCGATTCGCACCTGAAAAACGGCCGCATCGTCGAGCGGCTGGTGCTGGCGCCGGAGGTGGGCCGCTGATCGCCGCGAATGAACGCGCACACGCAACGCCAGTCCATCGCCGGCCCAAGCGGGGCCCTGGAATGTGCGCTGGACGCGCCCGCTGGCGCGGCCTGCGGCCTGGCCGTGGTGTGCCACCCGCATCCGCAGCACGGCGGCACGATGGACAACAAGGTCGTGCAGACGCTGGCACGCGCCTTCGTGCAGATGGGCTACAGCGCGCTGCGCTTCAATTTTCGCGGCGTCGGCGCGTCGGACGGGGCCTGGGCGCAAGGAGCGGGCGAGATCGACGATGCGCTGGCGGCGGTGGCCGCCTTTCGCGGCCCTGAGCAGCCGCTGGTGCTGGCCGGCTTTTCCTTTGGCGCCTATGTGGCTGCCAATGCGGCGGCGCGCCTTGCCGCCCAAGCCGCAGCGGCCGAACGGCTGGTGCTGATCGCGCCGGCGGCCAGCCGATTCGACATGCCGGCGGTGCCGCCGGGCACGCTGGTGGTCCACGGCGAAGCCGACGACGTGGTGCCGCTGGCGGCGGTGCTCGACTGGGCGCGGCCGCAGGCGCTGCCCGTGACGGTGATACCGGGCGCCGGGCACTTCTTCCATGGGCAGTTGCCGCTGCTCAAATCCTTGGTGGTCGGCACATGGCCGCGCCAGTGAACCCTTCCGTCTTCGACCCCTCAGAGACCTGATGAAGAGATTCCTTGCCTTCCTCGTGGCCGCGGCCACTTCCCTGGGCTCGCTGGCCCAGACGCCGCAGCCGCCCGAGATCGCCGCGCGAAGCTACATCCTGCTCGACCTGAACAGCCAGCAGGTGCTGGCCGAGCGCGAGGCCGACGTGCAGGCCGACCCGGCCTCGCTGACCAAGCTGATGACCGCCTACCTGGTGTTCGCCGCCCTGCGCGACAAGAAGCTGACGCTGGAGCAGACGCTGCCGGTGTCGCAGCGTGCCTGGGCCGAGCGCAAGGGCGGCGGCTCGCTGATGTTCATCGACACGACGATGACGCCGCGCGTCGACGACCTGCTCAGGGGGATGATCGTGCAAAGCGGCAACGACGCATCGGTGGTGCTGGCCGAGGCGGTGGGCGGCTCGCTTGACGCTTTCGTCGCGATGATGAACAGGCAGGCCCAGGCCTGGGGCCTGAAGAACACCCAGTTCCGCAACGTCACCGGCCTGACCGAGACGGGCCACTACGGGTCGGCACGCGACGTGGCACTGATCGCCGCGAGGATCATCGGCGATTTCCCGGACTTCTACGCGCTCTATTCGATCCGCAACTTCACCTACAACCGCATCAAGCAGGACAACCGCAACCTGCTGCTCGGCCGCGACCCCACGGTCGATGGCATGAAGACCGGCTTCACCGACGCAGCCGGTTACTGCCTGGTGGCCAGCGCGGTTCGCGACATGCCCAATGGCAAGCGCCGCCTGGTCAGCGTGGTGCTGGGCACGGCTTCGCGCGAGGCGCGCGCCGCCGAAAGCCAGAAGCTCCTGAACTGGGGTTTCCAGGCCTGGGATGCGGTGCGGCTGTTCGAGGCCGGCACGCCGGTGGTGACGGCGCCGGTGTGGAAGGGCAAGGAACCCGAGGTGCAGCTGGGCGCGCCCGGCGCGCTCTTCGTCACCGTGCCCAAGGGCGAGGGCGACAGGCTGAAGACCCAGGTCGAGCGTACCGACCCGCTGTTCGCTCCGCTGGCCAGGGGCCAGCAGGTCGGTCAGATCAAGGTCAGTACGGCCGGTGGCTCGCCGGTGGCGAGCGCGCCCCTGGTGGTGATGCAGCCGGTGGAGCTGGCCGGCATTCTCAGCCGCACCTGGGATGCGCTGCGGCTGTGGGTCAGGTAAGCTGAATCGCCCTCATGCAAGGAATTGCCGCCATGTCCAGCCCGCTTCCCGACACGCCTTGCTACCTGAACGGTGAATTCACTCGCGTGTGTGACGCCAAGGTGTCGGTGCTGGACAGGGGTTTCATCTTCGGCGATGGCATCTATGAGGTCGTGCCGGTGTATGGCCGGCGCCTGTTCCGCTTCGACGAGCACATGGCACGGTTGCAGCGCGGCCTGGGAAGGGTGCGCATCGGCAATCCGCACGATCGCGAAGGCTGGCTGCAGCGCTGCCGTCACCTGGTTCAGTCCCTGGCCGACCAGACCGGTGCGCAGGACCAGCTGGTGTACATCCAGGTGACGCGGGGTGTGGCGCCGCGCGACCACGTCATGCCGGCGGGCATCACGCCCACCGTTTTCATGATGGCCACGCCGATGAAGCCACCCACCGCGGAGCAGCGCCACCACGGCGTGGCCTGCGTGACGGCGCGCGACTTCCGCTGGGAGCGCGGCGACATCAAGAGCATCTCGCTGCTGGGCAATGTGCTGGCGCGGCAGATCTCGGCCGATCACGGCGCGGTGGAGACGGTCATGTTCCGCGACGGCTACCTCACCGAAGCCGCGGCAAGCAATGTGTGGGTGGTGCATGAAGGTGCGCTGCTCGGCCCGCCGAAGAGCGAGCATCTGCTCGAGGGCATCCGCTTCGACCTGCTGCGCGAGCTGTGCGAGGAGGTCGGCATCGCCTACAACCTCAGGCCCATCCCCGAGGCCGATGTGCGCAGCGCCGACGAGCTGTTGCTCAGCTCGGCCACCAAGGAGGTGCTGGCCATCACCCATCTGGACGGCGAGGCGGTGGGCCACGGCACGATGCGCGGCAAGGTCGGACCGGTGTACGCGCGGCTGCATGAGGCCTACCAGCGCGCCAAGGCACTGCAGTCGCTTTGACCGGAGCCTGCGCGTGTGACCACCGTCGAGCCGCCTTCGCTGATCGAGTTCCCCAGCCTGTTTCCGATCAAGGTGATGGGCGCCAACGACCCGGGCTTCGAGCAGGCCATGGTCGATGTTGTGCTGCGGTTCGACCCCGGCTACGACCACCGCTCGCTGCAGATCAGGCACAGCCGTGGGGGCAAGTACCTGGGCCTGACGTTGAGCGTCACTGCCACCTCGCGCGAGCAGCTCGATGCGCTGTATCGCGCGCTGAGCAGTCATCCGCTGGTCAAGATGGTGTTGTAGTGCGGGTGCAGGTGCTGGGCCGGCGCGGCTATGCCGCCAGCTTGCAGGCGATGCGCGACTTCACCGCGCAGCGCGGTCCGGACACCGAGGACGAACTGTGGCTGGTCGAGCATGAGCCGGTTTTCACGCAGGGCGTCGCTGGTCGGGCCGGGCATTTGCACGACGTGCTCGGCATCCCGGTGGTGCAGACCGACCGCGGCGGGCAGGTCACCTACCACGGGCCCGGTCAGGTGGTGGCCTATCCGCTGGTCGACCTGCGGCGGCTGCGCATCTACGTCAAGGAGTATGTCTACCGTCTGGAGCATGCGGTGCTGAAGGTGCTTGAGGAGCATGGAGTGACCGGCCATCGCGTCGCCGGCGCGCCTGGTGTGTACGTGCGCCTGGACGACCCGTTCGGCAATGCGGCACTGGCCGGGCCGCCGCCGGCCGGCGACCCCTTTCACGGCCTGGGCAAGATTGCCGCGCTGGGCATCAAGATCAGCAACCATTGCACCTACCATGGCGTGGCGCTGAACGTCGCGATGGACCTGCGCCCCTTCGGCTGCATCGACCCCTGCGGCTATCCGGGTTTGCGAGCGCTCGATCTGGCTACACTGGGTGTGCACACGCAGTGGGCCGTGGCGGCGCAGCAGCTCGGCTCGCGTTTGAAGGCCCATCTGTCCCCCTGAGAGCCCCGCGAACGGCTGCCTACGCCATGTCCACACCCGACAACTCCCAAGATGCACCTGGCGGCGCCGTCTACGACGCCAGCGCCAAGCAGAAATCGCAGGCCAAGACCTCGCGCATCCCGATCAAGGTGGTGGCCGCGCCGGTGCTGAAGAAGCCCGACTGGATCCGCGTCAAGGCCGGCAGCCCGAGCACGCGCTTCTACGAGATCAAATCGATACTGCGCGAGCACAGGCTGCACACGGTTTGCGAAGAGGCCTCCTGCCCGAACATCGGGGAATGCTTCGGCAAGGGAACGGCCACCTTCATGATCATGGGCGACAAGTGCACGCGGCGCTGCCCTTTCTGCGATGTCGGCCACGGCAGGCCCGATCCGCTTGACGCGGACGAGCCGGTGAACATGGCCCGGACCATCGCCGCGCTGAAGCTGAAGTACGTGGTCATTACCAGCGTCGACCGCGACGACCTGCGCGACGGCGGGGCTTCGCACTTCGTCGAGTGCATCCGGCGCGTGCGCGAGCTTTCGCCCGCCACGCGCATCGAGATCCTGACGCCCGATTTCCGCGGCCGCATGGACCGTGCGCTCGACATCCTGAGGGCCGCGCCGCCGGACGTGATGAACCACAACCTGGAAACCGTGCCGCGGCTGTACAAGCAGGCGCGGCCGGGCTCGGACTACGCATTCAGCCTGAACCTGCTGAAGCGCTTCAAGGAGGCGGTGCCCGGCGTACCCACCAAGAGTGGCCTGATGGTCGGCCTGGGCGAGACGGATGAGGAGATCCTGCAGGTGATGCGCGATCTGCGCGGGCACGGCATCGACATGCTGACCATTGGCCAGTACCTGGCGCCCAGCGGGCACCACCTGCCGGTGCTTCGCTACGTGCACCCGGACACCTTCCAGATGTTCGAGACCGAGGCGGAGAAGATGGGCTTCACCCATGCCGCGGTGGGCGCGCTGGTACGTTCCAGCTACCACGCCGACCAGCAGGCCCATGCCGCCGGCGTGGCCGATGCCATTGGCTGAGGGTCCTGCCCCAGCCAGTGGCGCTAGCCGTCCTGCGACAGCTCGAAGTTCAGCGCGCTGGGCAGGGCGCTGGCAATGACGTCTCGCCCAATGCGCGACGTGCGCTGGCCGCCGATGTCGCTGACCTCCAGGTTGCGCCCCTGCTCCGCGATCTCGATGAAGCCGAGCGTCGGCACGTCGCGTGACCATTCCGCGCGCAGCTTGCGGAAGTTGTCGCCAGCCAGCGCAGCTTCGAAGATGATTGCATGCGGCAGGCCCGACTCGCAGAACTGCCGCGCCTCTTCGATGGTTGCGACGTAGTCGACCATCAGGCCCATGGAGCGCAGCGTTTCGCGCACGGCATTGCGTGTCTCGCGTCGCGCCGCGATGACCAGCACATGACGTCCGACCATCGGCTGCGAATTCGGCCCTGACGGACCGGCCTCGTCGGGCTCCAGCGTGCCTGGCGTGGCCACACCTTCCTTGACCGTGTTCGGGAACTCAATCGTCAGCTGGCTGCTGCCGCCCTGGTCTTCGCGATGCAATTGCATCCCCAGGCTGCGGGAGAGGTGGCACAGCAGCTGCCAAGGCACGGTCTCCAGCCGCTGCGCGGTCGACAAATGCTGCGAGGCCAGCTCGTCGGGCGGGATGAAGGCAAATCGACAGACCAGGCGGGCATGAGCCGGCCAGCTCTTCACGTCGATGCGAAACTCGATGTGAGATCGCGCGTGTTCGAAGCTCCAGTCCAGCAGCGCCTGCAGCAGGGCTGACCACATCGACGCGTCGACGATGATCTCCGCTGGCTTCAGCTCCTGGCGCAAGTCAATGCCGCGCGAGGCCGTCTCGCGGCCGCGCTGGGCCAGCGCGTCGCGCAGCGAATGCGTAAGATTCAGCCGTTGCGGGTTCTGGCGCACGCGCCCCGATGCAAAGCGGCTGAACTGCTGCGCGCCCAGGGCCAGGCGGCGGGCGCATTCGATTTCCTCGCGCAGCGCGCGCAGCCCGGAACGGTCGATGCGCCCCGTGGTGGCAAAGTTGTTGACGCGCTCGAGCGCCGACGTCATCGGTGCCGTGATCTCGCGGCCGATCTGGCCGATGAGGTCCCTGAAGCTGGCGGCGGCGGCCGGGTCGGCGGCTGTGCTGCGCGGGGCCTGCAGCCGGCCGGGGACGGTGGGCAGAACGGACAGATCCATGTGTTTCTCCTCGGCCCTCCAGCGCGGCCTGACATGCTGGCGAGCGCAAGCTGGGGCGCGCGCCGGTGACTGACAGGCTTGCAGTGTGAACCGGCCGGCCGGGCAGACCAGCCCGCATTCGCGGGGTCGCCGCGTCGTTCCTGCCCGCTGCCGGGAATTGTTCACACCAAACGGTCGTCGCTGGTCTTCGACTTGCGCGCTTGATAATGACCGCGCATGGGACAAAGCGCGTTGATCTCGGTATCGGTGGGGTTCTTGCTGCTGGCGTGCGCGCCGGCACTGGACTGGCGCGAGGTTCGCCCGGCCGGCGGCGGCATCGTGCTGCTGATGCCCTGCAAGCCTGACAGCCATGCGCGGCAGGTGAACATCGGCCCCGATTCCGTGCGCCTCGAATTGCATGCCTGCACCGCTGCCGACACCACCTGGGCGCTGGCTTTTGCCGAGATGGGTGACCCGGCGCGGGTGGGTCCGGCGCTGTTGGAACTGCAGGCGGCTGCTGCCAGGAACCTGGCGGCCTCAGAGCCTGTGACGTTGCCGCTGAAGGCCGAAGGTGCCACCCCCAATCCAGTCAGTCGGCGGTTGCAGTTGCAAGGACAAATGCCCGATGGCCGTGCGGTGACCGCACAAGTGGCGGTGTTCGCCAAGGGCAAGCGCGTGTACCAGGTCAAGGCGCTGGGCGCCACGCTCGACGCCGAGGCCGTGGACACCTTCTTCGCCAGCCTGCGACTCGCCCCGTGACCAGCCCCGACCCGTCCGCGGCCGGCGCGCGTACTGGTGTGGCACCTGCCTTGGCCCTGGTGCTGTCTTTTGCCTTTGCCTACTTCCTTTCGGCGTTGTTGCGCGCGGTGACCGCCACGCTGGCGCCCGTTTTCAGCTCCGAACTTGGCCTGCAGCCGGCCGACCTGGGCCTGTTGGCCGGAGCCTACTTCCTGGGCTTTGCCGCGTTGCAGCTGCCGCTGGGCCGCGCGCTCGACCACTTTGGCGCCAGAAGCGTTCAAATGGTGCTGTTGAGCATGGCAGTCGCGGGCTGCGCAGCCTTTTCGCAGGCAGGCGGGCTGTTGTCCCTCAGCGCGGCGCGGCTGCTGATCGGCATGGGGGTCGCGGCCTGCTTGATGGCGCCGTTGACGTGCTACAGGCATTTCTTCGATGCCAGCACGCAGTTGCGCCTGAACTCGTGGATGCTGATGACCGGCTCGCTGGGCATGCTCGCGTCCACTTTGCCGGTGCAGCTGGCGCTGCCCTACTGGGGCTGGCGCGGCTTGTTCATCGCCCTGGCCGCGCTGCTGCTGCTGGCGATGTTGCTGATCGCGCTGTTCGTGCCGAAGGCTGCGCCGAAGGCAGCCGACACGGACGGCGGCCGCTACCGCGAGATCATGCGGCATCCGATGTTCGTGGCCTTGGCGCCGCTGGGCTTCTTCAGCTATGGCGGCCTGATCGCCGTTCAGTCGCTTTGGGCGGGGCCCTGGCTGACGCAGGTCACGGGCCGCAGCGCCGGGCAGGCAGCCGAGGGCCTGTTCGCCATCAACTTGAGCATGCTCGTCGCCTTTATGGCTTGGGGCCTGGTGATGCCAAGGCTGGCTCGCGCCGGCCTGCAGGCCCGGCACCTGATCACCTGGGGCCTGCCGGCCAGCATGCTGGTATTGGCCATGATCGTGGCCATCGGCCCAGCTGCCGGCACCTGGCACTGGGCGCTGTGGTGCGTGTTGTCCACCTGCGTGTCACTGAGCCAGCCTGCCGTTGCACAGGTCTTCCCACCGGCGTGGGCCGGACGCGCGCTGTCGGCCTTCAACCTGCTGATCTTTGGTGGCGTGTTCTGCCTTCAATGGGGAATAGGCCTGGCGATCGACGCGTTGGGTGCGTTGGGCTGGACCCGCGTCGCCTCGTTCCAGGGCGCCATCGGCCTGTTTGCGCTGTGCTGCGTGGCCGCCCAGGTCTGGTTCCTGATGCGGCAACGGCGTATGGTCATAATCGCCGCCGAATCGGATCGCAAATGACCACCGTCCTGATCATCGCGCATGCTCCGCTGGCCTCGGCCTTGAAGGCGGTGGCGCAGCACACCTACCCTGATTGCGCGGCGCAGGTGCAGTCGCTCGACGTG
>JBEIHU010000071.1:0-17606 GCA_040381175.1 Burkholderiaceae bacterium | reverse complement strand
GGTCCAGGGCGGTGGTCACGCCTTGCAGGAAGCCTTGCCAGGTGGGCATGCCCTCGGGCTGCACCTCGCCTGCCATCCAGCGCGCCAGGCCTTCGCGCAGCAGCCGAAAGTGCAGCCGGTAGGCCTCAGGGGTGTCAGGCCGAGGCAAGTCGCCGGTGTGCACGCTGCGCACCACGGCCTCGCTGTCGTACTCGTTCAAGCCGGGCCACTCCAGCGCATCCGGCAGCCCCGGCAGATTCGAGGCCAGGGCTTCCAGGGACTCCCGGTGCCGGCGCAGGCTGCCGCGCAGCACGGCGTCGAAACGCAGGCCCCGCGCCTGCATCCAGGCGCCCAGTTGCGCGCACTGCCGGTGGCCAAGGTCGCTCAGGCGGTCGTAGTCCTCGGCCCCGAATGAAGCCTGTCCATGTCGGACGAGATACAAGGTTCCCATGGCGGCATTGTGCCGGCCGAGCCGACTCGCGCAGGCCCTGATCCAGTGGTCCCGGCGGTCAACGCCCGGCGGGCCGGGTGGCCAGCCAGATGCTGGGCAGGATGAGCGCCGCGCCTGCGGCGTGGTACCAGCCTGGTGGCTCGCCCAGCACCACCCAGGCGCCCAGCGCACCGTAGACGGGGGCCAGGTACAACAGCAGGGCCGTGCGTGAGGCCCCCAGCTCACGCTGCAGGTAGGAATAGGCGGTGTAGGACAACACACCCGGCAGCACCGCACCGGCGACCACCAGGCCCAGCGCCTGCGGGCTCCAGTGCGTGCGTTCCACCCACAGTGCTTCAGCCAGGGTGAAGGGCGCCAGCACCAGCAGGCCCCCGGCGATGATGGCCGCCAGGCGCACCGCCGGGCCCAGGGTGGAAGGCCAATGCCTGAGCAGCACGGAGTAAGCCACCCAGCAGCCCGCGGCCACCAGCGCCCAGGCATCTCCCACCGCCAGCCGCACGGCCAGCAGGTTGTCGATGTCACCCTTGGCGATGATGAACAAGACGCCGCTCAGCGCCAGGGCCACGCCCATGCGCTGGGGCCACGACATCCGCTCGTGCAGCAGGTGCAGGCTCACGGCCGTGATGGCCACCGGGGCCACGGCGTACAGCAGGGCAATGTTGGTGGCGCTGGTGGTGTGGCCCGCCTGGTAGACGAAGGCGCCGCAGACCCACATGCCCAGGGCCCCCAGCACCAGCAGGTGGCGCCACTCCTGGCGCACGGCCGAGCGCTGGCGCCACAGCGCCACCCCCACGAAGGGCAGCATCAGCGCCAGGGCCAAGGTCCAGCGGCCCATCGCCAGCGCGTGCGGCGCGATCACGCCATGGCTGGCGCGCGCGATGAGGTAGTTGGAAGACCACAGGCCTGGCACCACCCACAGCAGCACCGCAGCCCAGCGCGCCGGCTTCACGTGCGCGTGGCCATCACCTGACCCAGGCGAATGGGCAGACCCGGAGCCCAGGCCGGGTTGAAGGCCAGTCGGGCACCGCCTTCCGATGGGCGCGGGAACAGCATCACCACGGTGGAGCCCAGCAGGAAGCGCCCCATCTCCTGGCCCTGCGCCAGGCGGATGTCCTGATCGTGGTACGCCCACTCGCGCACCCGGCTGGTGCGCGGCGGGTTCACCACCCCGTGCCAGACCGTGGCCATGCTGCCCACGATGGTGGCGCCCACCAGCACCAGCACCCAGGGGCCGGCCTCGCCGTCGAACACGCACACCACGCGCTCGTTGCGGGCGAACAGGCCGGGCACGCCCTGCGCCGTGGCGGGATTCACCGAGAACAGGTCACCCGGCACGTGGATCATGCGCAGCAACCGGCCGGCGCAGGGCATGTGGATGCGGTGGTAATCGCGTGGGCTCAGGTACAGCGTGGCGAACAGGCCCCCATGGAAATGGGCCGCCAGGGCACCATCGCCGCCCACCAGGGCCTGGGTGGTGTAGTGGTGGCCCTTGGCCTGGAAGATGCGGTCGCCGTCGATGGCGCCGAACTGGCTGATGGCGCCGTCCACCGGGCAGATCAGGTCCGCCTGGGCCAGCGGCCTGACACCGGGCTTGAGCGCCCGGGTGAAGAACTCATTGAAGGTGGCGTAGGCCGCGATGTCGGGTTCGGCCGCCTCGGCCATGTTCACACCGTACCGCTGCACGAAGGCGCGGATGGCCGCCGTGGTGGCCGCGCCGCCGCGGGCCCCCGCCAGCACCCCGGCCAGGGAGGTCAGCGCCTGCTTGGGCAGCAGGTGCTGCAGCGCTACCCCGGCGCTCACCGCATGTCTACCGTGGAGCGCAGGGCCCGCACGGCCCCGGCACCCACTGCGGCGCCAAAGCGCTTGGCCAGGCGCTCGGCCACGTTCTCCTTGGGCGTGTAGTCCACGATGTCCCCGGCCTTGATCACGTCGCGCGCCACATGGTCCAGGCTGCCGATGTGGTCGGCCAGGCCCATCTTCACGGCCTCCTCGCCATTCCAGAACAGGCCGGAGAAGGTCTCGGGCGTTTCCTTCAGGCGCTCACCCCGGCCCGCCTTCACCACGTCGATGAACTGGCGGTGCACCTGGTCGATCATGGCTTTGGCGAAGGCGCGTTCCTTTTCGCTTTGCGGGCTGAAGGGGTCGAGCATGCCCTTGTGTTCACCCGCGGTGAGCAGGCGACGTTCCACGCCCAGCTTGTCCATCAGTCCGGTGAAGCCGAAGCCGTCCATCAGCACCCCGATGCTGCCCACCAGGCTGGCCTTGTCCACATAGATTTCATCAGCGGCCACGGCGATGTAGTAAGCGCCGGAGGCGCAGATCTCCTCCACCACGGCATACACCTTCTTGCCGTGCAAGGCCTTGAGGCGCCGGATCTCGTCATGGACGATGCCGCTTTGCACCGGGCTGCCACCGGGCGAGTTGATGCGCAGCACCACAGCCTGCGCACCCGGGTCCTCGAAGGCACTGCGCAGCGCCGACACCAGCAGGTCGGCGCTGGCTTCGGTGTCCATGGCGATCTCGCCACGGATCTCCAGCAAGGCCGTGTGAGGGGCGGTGGGGGCCGAGACATGCACCTGCTTGGCAAACAGCGCCCAGGCCACCGCCAATGCCAGCCCCAGCCAGGCCAGGCGGAAAAACACACGCCAGCGGCGCTCGGCCCGGCGGTCGCGCAGCAGTTCTGCGGCCAGGAGGTCGAGCCGCGACTCCAGGCCTGCCGCCGTGACGGCGGGCGCCGCGGCCTCCTGGGCAGCCGGGCGTCCCGGTGCCACAGGCGCGCTGGGGGCGTCGCCCTCCAGCGCGGGCTGCGGCGCAGAAGCTTCGTCGCCCGCTGGCGTCTTGGTCAGGGGCGTGTCTTGTGGGTCGTTCATCAAGGGGCCCCGGAAGCGGGGTCGTCAAAGGAGACAGGGCGGATCGTCGAAGAAGGATACCAAGTGACCCGCCCGGACTGCTCGGCGACGCTCAAGGCCGTCAGCCGTCCGCGGCCACAAGGGCCCGCCACGCAGCGCCCGCTGTGCGGCTCATAAGCCGCGCCATGGATGGAGCACTGGATGAAGCGGCGGTCGCTGTCCAGGAACTGGCCTTCCTGCCAGTCCATCTCGGCCGGCACATGCGCGCAGCGGTTGAGATACGCCACCACGACACCATCATGGCGCAGCGCGAACGCCCGCACAGGCCGCCCCCGCTCCTCCACATCGAACACGAAGGCGCTTCCTCCGTCTTCGAGGTCCACGCCAGCGCACAGGTCCACGCCCTCGGGCGGCAAAGAGGAAGACGATTCACCCATGTTGCACCAGCCAATCGTGCAACTCGCGTGCGGAGTGGGCCACGTGCAGCGGCGCGTAGGCTTCGAAGGCGCCGTGCTCATGCGCCCCGTAACTCACGCCCACTGACGCCACGCCCGCCTGGCGGGCCATCAGCAGGTCGTGCGTGGTGTCGCCAATCATCAGGGTGCGTTGCGGCGGCACCCCCAGCTCCGCCATCAATTCGTGGAGCATGAGCGGGTCCGGCTTGGAGGCCGTCTCGTCGGCGGTGCGGGTGCTGTCGAACAGGCCCTTGAGCTGCACGGTCGCCAAGGCCTCGTCCAGCCCCCGCCGGCTCTTGCCCGTGGCCACCGCGATGCAGTGATTGCGCTCCTTCAGCGCCCGCAACATGGGCAGAACACCGTCGAACAGCACCAGATCGTGCTGATGCTGGATGTAGTGGCGCCGGTAGGCGTTGCCCAGCTCGGCGTAGCGCTCCTGCGGAAAGCCCGGCGCCGCGTGCAGCAGCGCATCACGCAGCCCCAGGCCAATCACGTACGCGGCCTGCTCGTCACTGGGCACGACGGTGCCCACTTCAAGGCAAGCCGCCTGGATGGAGCGGACGATGAGCGCCGTGCTGTCAAACAGCGTGCCATCCCAGTCGAAGGCAATGAGGTCGAATCTGCGGGTCATGTGCGGATCAGGAACGAAGGGCTTGGGCACCGGGCGCAGACTGAAGGTGGGAAGCGGCCGGGCCCGGATTCTGGAGCGACTGCAGAAAGGCTGCACAGTCCTGGGGCAGCGGCGACTCCAGTTCCAGCGTCTGCCCCGTGGCGGGATGCACGAAACGCAGGCGCCGGGCGTGCAGGAACATGCGCTCCAGCCGCACCTGCCCTGCCGTCGCGCGCGCCAGCTGCTTGTTCAGCGCGAATTCGCCGTACTTGTCGTCACCGGCGATCGGATGGCCGGCGCCCGCCAGATGGACGCGGATCTGGTGTGTTCGACCAGTCTTGATGGTGACATCCAGCAGGGTGTAGCCCGCCAGGCGCTGCGCCACGCGCACCAGGGTCAGGGCATAGGTGCCCTCGGGGTCGTCAGCGGTGGCACAGCGCACCCGACGCTCTCCCTCTGGGGTCAGGAACTTGTGCAGCGGTGTGTCGATGACCTTCAGCCGCTCGGGCCACTGCCCCACCACCAGGGCGGTGTAGGTCTTGCCCACCACCTTGTCAGCGCCGCGCGCACGGAACTGGTCCTGCAGGTGGACCAGCGCGCTGCGGCGGCAGGCCACCAGGAGCACGCCCGAGGTCTCGCGGTCCAGGCGGTGCACCAGCTCCAGGAAGCGCGCGTCAGGCCGGGCTTGACGCAGCTGCTCAATCACCCCGGAGCTGACCCCGCTGCCGCCGTGCACCGCCACCCCAGCGGGCTTGTCCACCGCCAGAAGATGGTCGTCCTCGAACAGCAAAGGGAAACTGCGTGCGGGTGCCGGCGCCACATGCTCGCGCTGGGCCACCCGCACTGGCGGCACCCGCACCTCGTCCCCGTCGGCCAGACGCGTGTCTGCGGCCGCACGCCCACCGTTGATCCGGACCTCGCCTGAGCGGATCACACGGTACACATGGGTCTTGGGCACCCCCTTGAGCAGCCGCAGCAGGAAGTTGTCCAGGCGCTGCCCGGCGGCGTCCGCGTCCACAACCAGTCTTCGCACCGCAGGCGGGGCCGCCGGTGCGGGTTTGGCCCCTATAATCCGGTGCTCCATGTGACGAATGCAAGTGCTTGATTTTCGGGAATTTTACCCGGCACGGCGATGTCACCGGAGCGGCCGGCGGCCCTGTGTCGGGGACCAGCCAACGAGTTGACCGAACGTCAGCCACCGGCCACAAGCGTTGATGCAACGGCTGCGCATCAGATCGGCTCCTGGCCCCCAAGTGGCCGCAGAGGTCGGACGTGCAGGCGGCAGAGACTCGAAGGACAGAACCCGTCTCGCCAATCCTTGATGGCGAGACTGCATCGAAAGATTCAGGGCCCAGAGGCCTTGTCCGATGTCCGGACAGACCGCTGAGCCCGGCGCCAGGCCCATCGCCCGCTGTGATGAGACTCCACTCCCCTATCGCCACACCCCTGTGCGCCCAGGCAAGGACGACCGTGCGTCGACTGCCTCGGCCGCCGAGGGAGGCGCTGTCCCGGACACCACGGTGCCCGGACGGGGGAAGCACCGGACTCCTTCCAAGCGCCGCTGAGGGACTGGCACCAGCGCCAACACGACACGCCTGAGCACCGCGTCGCTTCCGCAGCAGCGGAAGGCCGGGGCCTCGATGTGCCGTCCAGGGCGGTTCGATTTCTCGGTTCTCCCCTCCTTTCTCGTGCATCTGAAAGGGCCGGCACTTCAGGGTGTCTGGCCGGGATAGGGCCTGCCGGCAAGGCGGGTGCAAGGAGTGCACGAGACATGAAGCGCATGCTGATCAACGCCACGCAGCCGGAAGAGCGGCGCCTGGCGATCGTCGACGGCCAGAAGCTGATCGACTTCGAAACCGAGATTGAAGGGCGCGAGCAGCGCAAGGGCAACATCTACAAGGCCGTGGTCACGCGGGTGGAGCCCGCCCTGGAGGCCTGTTTCGTCGAATACGGCGAAGACCGCCACGGCTTCCTGCCCTTCAAGGAAATCTCCCGCAACTACTTCCGCGACGGCGTGGACGTGCGCACGGCACGCATCCAGGACGCCATCAAGGAGGGCCAGGAACTGCTGGTGCAGGTGGAGAAGGAAGAGCGCGGCAACAAGGGCGCGGCGCTGACCACCTTTGTCAGCCTGGCCGGACGCTACCTCGTGCTGATGCCCAACAACCCGCGCGGCGGCGGCGTGAGCCGGCGCATCGAGGGCGAGGAGCGTGAAGAGCTCAAGGAAGCGCTGGACCAGCTCGAGTACCCCAAGGGCATGAGCCTGATCGCTCGCACTGCGGGCATCGGCCGCACGGCGCCCGAGCTGCAGTGGGACCTGAACTACATGCTCAAGCTGTGGGACGCCATCGACGGCGCCTCCAAGGCGGGCAAGGGCGCGTTCCTGATCTACCAGGAGAGCAGCCTGGTGATCCGCGCGATCCGCGACTACTTCACCGCCGACATTGGCGAGATCCTGATCGACACCGACGACATCTACGACCAGGCGCAGCAGTTCATGAACCACGTGATGCCGGAGTCGGCCGCGCGGGTCAAGCGCTACCGCGACGATGCGCCGCTGTTCAGCCGCTTCCAGATCGAGCACCAGATCGAGACCGCCTTCACGCGCACGGTGAACCTGCCCAGCGGCGGCGCGATCGTCATCGACCACACCGAGGCGCTGGTGTCGGTGGACGTGAACTCGGCGCGGGCCACGCGCGGCAGCGACATCGAGGAGACCGCCACCCGCACCAACCTGGAAGCCGCCGACGAGATCGCGCGCCAGATGCGGCTGCGCGACCTGGGCGGGCTGATCGTCGTCGACTTCATCGACATGGACGAGTCGAAGAACCGCCGCGAGGTGGAGATGCGGCTGCGCGACGCGCTGCGCAGCGACCGCGCGCGCGTGCAGTTCAGCAGCATCAGCAAGTTCGGCCTGCTCGAGTTGAGCCGCCAGCGGTTGCGCCCGGCGCTGAGCGAGGGCAGCCACATCACCTGCCCGCGCTGCAACGGCACGGGCCACATCCGCGACACCGAAAGCAGCGCGCTGCAGATCCTGCGCATGGTGCAGGAGGAGTCGATGAAGGACAACACCGCCGCGGTACACGTGCAGGTGCCGGTGGAAGTGACCAGCTTCCTGCTCAACGAAAAGCGCACCGAGATCACCAAGATCGAGCTGAAGCAGCGCGTGACCGTGCTGCTGGTGCCCAACAAGCACCTGGAGACGCCGAACTACAAGCTCGAGCGGCTGCGCCAGGACGACCCGCGGCTGGAGAACTACCGCGCCAGCTACACGATGATCGAGGAGCCGGACGACGAGGTCGGCATCACGCGCCGGGAGAAGGCCAAGGCCAAGCAGGAGCCGGTGATCAAGGGCGTGCTGCCCGACCAGCCGGCCCCGCCGCCGCCGGCCCCGCCAGCCCCTGCCCCGGCGTCCCCGGCGCCGGTGGCCTACGTGCCGCCACCCGTGGCGGCCACGGCCGAGCCTGCCGCCGGCAGCGGGTTTTTCGGCTGGGTGAAGAAGCTCTTCGGCGGCAGCAGCCCGGCTCCAGCCTCTGTGGCCGCGCCTGCAGCCGCCACCAAGCCTGCGACGCCCGAAACCCGCGAGGCCCGGCCCGAAGGCCGGCGCGGCGAACGTGGCGAGCGCGGCGAGAGGGGAGAACGTGGCGAGCGCGGTGGCCGCGGCGGACGCAACGGCCGCGATGGCCGCGACAACCGTTCGGGCGACACCAGGCGTGGCGAAGGCCGGGAGGGCCGCGACGGCCGCCCGCCACGGGATGCGCAGCGTCCGGCCCCCGAGGCCCACGACATCAGCGCGCAGCCAGCCGAGGCGGCCACCCGCGGACCGCGCGGCGAAGCCCGGAGCACCGGCCGGCCGGAGCGCGAGGGGAAGACCGCCGTCGCCGACGCCGGCGTTGTCCGCGGCTTTGCCGATTCGGTGCCAGCCGAAGGCACCCCAGCCGACAGCGAGCGCGAAGGTCAGCGCCGACGCCGCCGCGGCGGCCGCAGCCGCGACGAGGCACGGGGCGAAGGCCCGCCTCCTGCAGAGCGGGCTGCCGAAGGGCTGGCGCCCGAGGCGATCGAAGCGGATCAGCAGGCCCAGGCCCGCGCTGAGCCCGATGCACGCGAGCCGCGCGAAGGCGATGACGGCCTGGCGCCGCGCGGTGAGCGCGAAGGTGGCCGCCGCCGCGGTGGCCGCGGACGCAACCGCCGCGAGGCCCGCGAGGGCGACGGCAGCACCGTCGCTGGCGCCGAGGTGCCGCAGGACGAGCCCGCCGCGCCTGCCGCTGAAATGACGCACGCCGTCGCCGAGGCGATGCCGGGCGAACTGCCTGCACCGCCTGCACCGCCTGAGGCCGCCGAGCCGATTGCGCCGGCCTTGCCGGCGGCGGCGCCGGCGGTTGCGCCGGCCATGGCCGCGGCGCCGGCCCTGACGAAGGTCGAGCCCTTCGAGCTGCCCATCGATGAGCTGCGCGAGCTAGCGGCATCGGTCGGCCTGGAGTGGGTGAACTCGGATGCCGAGCGCATCCTGGTCGTGCAGCAGACGATGGCCAGCGAGCCCAGGCCAGTGCACGTGCCGCGCGTGCCGCGGCCGCGCGTGGTCATCGACGACGGCCCGCTGGTGCTGGTGGAGACGCGCAAGGACCTGTCGCAGATGAAGCTGCCGTTCGAGCAGCAGCCCCCGGCGCAGGCCTGATGCGGATTTGCGCCCGTTCGCGCTGCAGCGTGGTTCGCATCCGGCGTTGTGCCACTGTTGCAGCTGCAGCCTGCTTTGCACAGGCCGGCGCGCCGGGCCGGGACAGCAGGTAGGGTACGTAGCGCAGCGTGGCCATTGCGGCGTGGATGGCGGCGGTCTTCTCTGCGCTGACCGCTGCGGCGCCGCGCGGCAGCCGCGAGATGGTGCTGCGCGAGTCGCTGGCCAGAGGCTGGCCACCGTCTCGATGGTGACGCGGGTTCCCGCTCGCCGGGTCGTCGACCGGGCCCGGCGGCGGGAGGCGGGCTTGTTGTCCTTGAAGGAGCAGTCACCCGGTCGCTGGGAGCGCCGGCGGCGGGGCTGGCCGGCGGATCTGGCCCACGCTTCGCCGGCAGATGTGGTCCAGCGGCGCTCGCCAGCGATCGAGCTTGGGCAACGGCTGCGCAGCAGGCCTGAGATTCGCGATGCATTGGGGCTGCCGTGGCTCAACGGGCAGCCCCGGATTCAGCGGTCGAACACCGCCACCGTGGCCAGGAACCCGGCAAAGAACACGGTCTGTCCATGCGGCGTGGCCGGCGCGGTGTCGTCCCGGCGCACGTGCACGCGACCCTCCATCGTGTGGGCGACCATCAAGCCCGCGCCGGCCTGCGCCAGCGCAGTCTTCTTCGGTTCGTCGGCTTCACCCACCGGCTGAGCCTGCCAAACAGCTTCAACCCTTCGCCAGCATTGAAGAAAACGGAGCGGGTCCAAGGTCAACTGCGGTACTTGGGCTGTTCCTCAGGGGCGGGCGAAGCGTCGCACGGGGCCGAGGGCAAAGCTGCACACTCGAGGCAGGCGCCCGCGCCCGCTACGGCAGGCGCTCCAGTGCCCGCTGGTAGGCCGGCTGGTGCATCAGTTCGTCCCAAGTCAACGGCGTGGCCTGCGGCAGCAGCGCCAGGCGGCGCGCCTCGCTGTCCGGATCGGGCTGCCAGTGGCCAGCGTCGGCCTGCTGCTGCAGCCCGGCCAGCAGTTCGTCGACCGCCTCGCCGCCGCCGCTGCTCTGGTTGCACAGCAGCACCATGTCGCAGCCGGCGTCCAGCGCCAGGGCCGCGGCCTCGGCATAGCCCAGTTGCCCGCCGTCCAGGTGACGCGCACCCTCCATGCTCAGGTCGTCGCTGAAGATGGCGCCGGTGAAGCCGAGCTGGCCGCGCAGGATGTCCTTCAGCCAGCGTGGCGAGAAGCCCGCAGGCCGGTGGTCGACCTTCGGGTACACCACATGGGCCGGCATCACCGCGCCCAGGCAGGTGCTCAACCCCGCATACGGCAGCGCATCATCGGCCAGGATGGCCTTGAGCGAGCGCGTGTCGGTCGGTACCGCCACGTGGCTGTCGGCCTTGGCATAGCCGTGGCCAGGGAAATGCTTGCCGCAGTTGCCCATGCCGGCGAGCAGCAGGCCGTGCATCAGGCTCTTGGCCAGCAGCGCGACGACACGCGCATCGCGGTGGAAGGCACGGTCGCCGATCACGCCGCTGCGGCCGTGGTCCAGGTCGAGCACTGGCGTGAAGCTGAAGTCCACACCGCAGGCGCGCAGCTCGGCGCCGAGTACGTAGCCGCAGGCGGTGGCGGCGTCCACCGCGGCCAGCGGGTCCTTCATCCACAGCTCGCCCAGGCATCGCATCGGCGGCAGGTGGGTGAAGCCGTCGCTGCGAAAGCGCTGTACGCGGCCACCCTCATGGTCGACACAGATCAGCAGGTCCGGCCGCTCGCACTTCAGCGCGGCGGTCAGCTCGACCAGCGCTCGCCGGTCCACCCAATGGCGTGCGAACAGGATCAGCCCGCCAGTCAACGGGTGCTTCAGGCGGCGCCTGTCGTCACGGTTGAGGGTGGTGCCCGCGATGTCGAGCACCACCGGGGCTTGGGAATTCATCGGGGCGTCTCCTCGGTTTCCACGACCACGAAGGCCGCGGCATAGTCGCTTTCGTCGCTGACACTGACATGCGCCACCAGATGGCGCGCGGCGAACCATTCGGCCAGCGCTCCATGCAGGTGGATCTCGGGCTTGCCGCTGGGCGCCTTCAGGATCTCGCAGGAGCGCCAGGTCATCGGCATGCGCATGCCCATGCCGATGGCCTTGGAGAAGGCTTCCTTGGCCGAGAAGCGCGTGGCCAGGTAGCTGATGCCGCGCTGCGGCAGGCGCATGCCGCGCGAGCGGTAGACCGCCAGCTCCTGTGCACCGAGCACCTTCTCGGCGAAGCGCTCGCCGCGCCGTTGCAGCGTGACGCGCAGCCGGCGGATGTCGATGATGTCGGTGCCGATGCCGTAGATCATGCGCCCGCGCCGTCGGGAGCCTGGGCCAGGCGGATGCAGCGCTGGTAAAGGCGTACCGTCTCGGCCATGCCGAACTCCAGCGCATCGCCAACCAGCGCATGGCCGATGGACACCTCCTGCACGCCAGGTACGGCGCGCAGGAAGTCGCCGAGGTTTGCGCGATTCAGGTCGTGGCCGGCGTTCAGCTGCAGCCCGGCGGCCAGCGCGGCCTGGGCAGCCCGCGCGCAGGCGGCCAGCCGTTCGGCCTGCGCCGCAGTGCCATGCGCGCGGGCATAGCTTTCGGTGTAGAGCTCGACCCGGTCGGCGCCCAGTTCGCGCGCCTTGTGCATGGCTTCGGGCAGCGGGTCCATGAACAGGCTGACGCGTACGCCGAGGGTCTTGAGCTCGGTGATCAGCGGGCGCAGCCGCGCGCCGTCGGCGACCAGGTCCCAGCCATGGTCGGAGGTGGCCTGCTCGGCGCTGTCGGACACCAGTGTGCACTGCTGCGGCCGCACGGCACGCACCAGCGGCATCAAGTTGTGGAACGGGTTGCCTTCGATGTTGTATTCGGCCTGCGGCCAGCGCTGCAGCAGCGCGTGCAGGTCATGCACATCCTGCGTGCGGACGTGTCGCTGGTCGGGCCGAGGATGCACGGTGATGCCGTCGGCCCCCGCCTGCAGCGCCAGCGTGGCGATGTGCGCCAGGTTAGGAATGTCCAGCGGCCGCGAGTTGCGCAGCAGCGCGATGCGGTTGACGTTGACAGACAGCGCGGTGCGCGCGCCGCGGTGCGCGGCGCCATAGCCGGCTTCGGGGGCAACGAGAGGGTTCATCGGTGGGGCGCCTTGCTGTCCATGAGTTTGCGCACATCGGCCATCACCTGGCGGGTGCGCAGCATCGGTGAACCCAGATGATATTGAAGCAGCGTGCGCAGTCCGCCCCGCAGCGCCGGCAGCGACATCGCGCATTCGGCGCGCAGCGCATCGACGCCGCCATGGTCCAGCGCCGCCTGCAGCGACACCCAGCGAAAGCCGGGCAGCGCGGGCTCGTCACCAGCGGCCGGCGCGATGCCGGCGTCGGGCCGCAGCGCATAGGGCGCATCGGCACGCACCGCCTGCAGCGTCAGCGTGACGCTGCTCAGGTCGGGCAGAAGGCCGATCTCGCGCAGCAGGATCAGCTCGAAGGCGCGAAGCGCCGCCTGCGACTGCGCTTCGTCCGCCACCGCCAGCACCGGCAGCACCTGCGCGTAGGCGTCGAACAGCGCGGCATGCGGATCCTGCCGCGCCAGCAGGCGCAGCAGCAGCTCGTTGAGATAGAAGCCCGAAAACAGGGCGCCGCCCGTCGGCATCGGCGCGCCGCCGGCCCATTCGGCGGCGCGCAGGGTGTGCACCTCGGCATCGTCGCTGCTGCGGGCAAGGCTCGCCTGCATGCGCTGGAACGGCAACAGCACCCCGCGCAGCTGAGAATTGGACCGCTTCGCGCCCTTGGCGGCCACCGCCAGGCGGCCGCGCTCGCGGGTGAACAGGTCGAGGATCAGGCTCGACTCGCTCCAGTCGTACTGGTGCAGAACATAGGCCTGCAAGGGCCTTGATGGAACCCCTCGCCCGCGGGCGCTGGCCGGTCCCGCAAGCGGATGCGGGCCGGCTTGGGGCGGCTCGGCGCCCGGCCCGTCCGAGCCACTCATTCGTAGCCGAAGCTGCGCAGGTGCGCTTCGTCGTCGGCCCAGCCGGAGCGCACCTTGACCCACAGCTCCAGAAAGACCCTGGCGCCGAGCAGATGCTCCAGCTCCTGGCGAGCCTCGCTGCCGATGCGCTTGAGCCGTTCGCCCCCCGCACCCACCACCATGCCCTTGTGCGCGTCACGCTCGACGATGATGGTGGCAGCAATCCGCCTGAGATCGCCCTGCTCCTCGAAGCTGTCGATCTGTACCGTGCAGTTGTAGGGCAGCTCGTCGCCAGTCAGGCGGAACAGCTTCTCGCGCACGATCTCGCTGGCCAGGAAGCGGTCGCTGCGGTCGGTGAGCGCGTCTTCCTCGTGATGCCATTCGCCTTCGGGCAGGTAGCGCGCGAGGATCCCGAACAGGCGCTGCACGTCAGCGTCCTTCTGCGCCGACATCGGCACGAACTCGGCGAAGGCATGTCGCTCCTGCATGCTCTTCAACCAGGGCAGCAGGTCGTTGCGCCGCTTGACGGCATCAAGCTTGTTGGCGATGAGCAGCGCCGGCTTGCCCGGCGGCAGCAGCGCCAGCACCTTGGCGTCGTCCAGCCCGAAGCGGCCCGCCTCCACCACGAACAGCACGGCGTCCACCTCGGACAGCGATGACAGCACGGTGCGGTTCAGCGTGCGGTGCAGCGCAGTGCCGTGTTTCACCTGGAAGCCAGGCGTGTCGACGAAGACGAACTGCGCCGGCCCCAGCGTGCGGATGCCGGTGATGCGGTGCCGCGTGGTCTGGGCCTTGCGGGAGGTGATGCTGATCTTCTGCCCGACCAGCGCGTTCAGCAGCGTGGACTTGCCGACGTTCGGCCGGCCGACGATGGCGACCAGGCCGCAGCGCCGCACTGCGCTCGAACCGGCCTCGGGCGGCTGCAACGCAGCCGGCGCGGCCGCTGGGCCGCGGCCCGCAGGCGAAGCAGCGTCCGCAGGGGCCGAATCCCGCCCGGCGCGCGCGCGCCGAGACGCTTCGGGGCCGGCGTCCGCCCGTCCCTGCGCAGAGTCCTTGCCCGATGGAGGACTGCCGACAGCCGGGCCGCTGTCGCTACGCGAGCGTGTCACGATCGGAGCGGGCTGCCGGGCCGGTCGCTGGCCTTCAGCGCTTCGAGCATGCGTCGTGCAGCCTGTTGCTCGGCGCTGCGGCGCGAACGGCCTTCACCGCGCTCGCCCAACCCCAGCGGCGCCACCTGGCATTCGACCTCGAAGGTTTGCGCATGCGCCTGGCCGCGCGTGGCCACGATGCGGTAGGCGGGCACCGCCAGGCGGCGAGCCTGCAGCCATTCCTGCAGTTCGGTCTTGGCGTCCTTGGTCCAATTGTCGATTTCGGTGCTGTCGATCAGCTCGCCGAACAGCCGCCGCACCACCTGCTTGGCGGCATCGAAGCCGCCGTCCAGGAAGGCAGCGCCGATCAGCGCCTCGAGGGCATCGGCCAGGATCGATGCACGCTGCGCCCCGCCGCCGCGGGCCTCGCCCTCGGACAGGCGCAGCACCTGCGGCAGGCCCAGTGCGATCGCGGCGCGGTGCAGGCTGTCTTCTCGCACCAGATGGGCACGCACGCGCGTCAGGTCGCCCTCGTCGGAGCCGGCGAAGCGCTGGTACAGCAGCGCCGACACGACCATGTTCAACACGGCATCGCCCAGGAATTCGAGCCGCTCGTTGTGCGCGCTGCCGAAGCTGCGGTGCGTCAGTGCCCGCGTCAGCAGCGCGGGCTGCGCAAAGACGTGGCCCAGGCGTTGCTGCAGGGCATCGAGCGAAGCTTCGGTCATGTTCCAGCCTATTTGGAACTCCCTTTGTACTTCAACAGCAGGTACACCGGTTCGACGATCGGGATTTCCTTGTCGTACGCGAAGCGGATGACCAGCTTTTCGTTCTCCTTGGTGACCTCCAGGTCCTTGCCGGAAATGCTGGTGATCGAGTATTCGATGTCCTTCTGCCGATCGAAGGCCTTGCGCACCTCGCCCACGCTGGGCGGTGATTCGGCGGCCACGCGGTCGACGGCGCGCTGCACGGTCAGGTACTCGTTCACGGTGGGCGCTACACGCACTGCAACATAACCGATGAAGCCGACGATGATGGCCCAGGCCATCAGGCCGATCAGGCTCATGCCGCGCTGCATGCGCCGCCGCGATGGGGTCGTCCTCAGGTTCATCTGCACCTCTCGCCGGCGCCCCGCGGCTGCATCAGTTGAAGGGACCGATGCGGCGCAGATTGCCGAAGTTCATCCACACGAAGAAGGCCCGGCCGACGATGTTCTCGTCGGGCACGAAGCCCCAGAACCGTGAATCCTGCGAGTTGTCGCGGTTGTCGCCCATCATGAAATAGTGACCCGGAGGCACCCTGCAGACCACGCCCTCGGGCTGATATCGGCAGTTTTCATGCATGGGAAAGCTCTTTTGGCCGGCGCCGAAGTAGGCCGGCCGTCTGGGATCGACCAGGATGCGATGTTCTACCGCTCCGAGCCGCTCGCTGAACATCGGCACGTAGCGCATGCTGTCCTCATCGTAGAACTCGCCCAGCGCCTGGGTGGGCACCGGCTGGCCGTTGATCGACAGCTTCTGGTTCAGATAGGCCACCTCGTCGCCGGGGATGCCCACCACGCGCTTGATGTAGTCGACGCGCGGGTCCACCGGGTAGCGGAACACCATCACGTCGCCGCGCTGCGGGTCGTTGTTGGCGATGATCTTGCGGTTCAGCACCGGCAGGCGAATGCCGTAGTGGTACTTGTTCACGAGGATCAGGTCGCCGACCAGCAGCGTGGGCACCATCGAGCCCGACGGGATCTTGAAGGGCTCGAACAGGAACGAGCGCAGCAGGAAGACGATCAGGATCACCGGGAAAAGCCCGGCCGTCCAGTCCAGCCACCAGGGCTGGGCCAGCAGCTTGCGCTTGGCCTGCTCGACGTCGCCGTCGACCTTGTCGATGCCCATCCTGGCCAGGCCGGCGCGGCGGGCCTGGTCCTGGCTCTCGAGCGCCACGGCCGCGGCCTCGCGCGCCGGTTTGAAGCGCCACCGCTCGGCCAGCCAGTAGCCGAAGGTGACGACCGTCAGCGTGAACAGGAGCAGCGCGAAGTTGCCGGTCCAGTAGCCGAGGAACCAGCCGCCCAGGTAAACCCCCAGGGCGCCGTACAACACAGCGGTCAGCGTACTCATCAGTCGTCCACGCGAAGAATGGCCAGGAAGGCTTCCTGCGGCACCTCGACGGTGCCGATCTGCTTCATGCGCTTCTTGCCGGCCTTCTGCTTTTCGAGCAGCTTGCGCTTGCGCGTGATGTCGCCTCCATAACATTTTGCCAGCACGTTCTTGCGCAGCGCCTTGATGTTCTCTCGCGCAATGATGTTGGCCCCGATGGCCGCCTGGATGGCCACGTCGTACATCTGGCGCGGGATGATCTCACGCATCTTGGCCACCACCGCGCGGCCGCGGAATTGGCTCTGCGCACGGTGCACGATGATCGACAGCGCATCGACCTTGTCGCCGTTGATCAGTATGTCGACCTTGACGACGTCGGCGGCGCGGTATTCCTTGAAGTCGTAGTCCATCGAGGCATAGCCGCGCGACACGCTTTTCAGCTTGTCGAAGAAGTCGAGCACTATCTCTGCCAGCGGCATTTCGTAGGTCAGCATCACCTGGCGGCCGTGGTAGGCCATGTTCAGCTGCACGCCGCGCTTCAGGTTGGCCAGCGTCATCACCGGGCCGACGTAGTCCTGCGGCATGTACAGGTGCACGGTGACGATCGGCTCGCGGATCTCCCGGATGCGGCCCAGGTCGGGCATCTTCGACGGGTTCTCGATCTCGATCACCTGGCCGTCGCCCAGCTCCACCTGGTAGATGACGCTCGGCGCGGTGGTGATCAGGTCCTGGTCGAACTCGCGCTCCAGCCGCTCCTGCACGATCTCCATGTGCAGCAGGCCCAGGAAGCCGCAGCGGAAGCCGAAGCCCAGCGCCTGGCTGACCTCGGGCTCGTAATGCAGCGAAGAGTCATTCAGCTTGAGCTTTTCCAGCGCGTCGCGCAACGCCTCGTACTCGCTCGCCTCGGTCGGATACAGCCCGGCAAAGACCTGCGGCTTGATCTCCTTGAAGCCTGGCAGCGGCTCGCTGGCCGGGCCGGCGTTGTTGGGCAGCTTCTTCTCCAGCGTGATGGTGTCGCCCACCTTGGCCGCCTGCAGCTCGCGGATGCCGGCGATGATGAAGCCCACCTCGCCGGCACGCAACTCGTCGCGCGCCAGCGACTTCGGCGTGAAGACCCCCATCTGCTCGACGCCGTAGATCGCGTTCGTCGCCATCAGGCGGATGCGGTCGCCACGGCGCAGCAAGCCGTCGACCACGCGTACGAGCATCACCACGCCGACGTAGTTGTCGAACCAGCTGTCGATGATCATGGCCCGCGGCGCGCCGTCGGGCTGGCCGCGCGGCGCGGGCATGCGCGCGATCACGGCCTCGAGGATGTCGTCCACGCCCTCGCCGGTCTTGGCCGAGCACGGGATGGCGTCCGTGGCGTCGATGCCGATGACGTCCTCGATCTCCTGCTTGGCGCGCTCCGGGTCGGCCTGCGGCAGGTCCATCTTGTTGAGCACGGGCACGACCTCGACGCCGAGCTC
>JBEIHU010000070.1:0-17673 GCA_040381175.1 Burkholderiaceae bacterium | reverse complement strand
GCCGGCGAGCACCTCGTGGATGCGCAGGCCGGTCGTGCCTTCCTGGCCGTCGACGAAGACTTTGGCGGACATGGCGGAACTCCGGGCTCTCGGTGAAGGACAGCCCCGCAGGATAAACGCAGATCGCGCATGGCGCGCCGCCCACGTGCGCAGGCGCCACAATCCGGCCTCATGGTGACGAAGAAACCCAAGGGCCTGGGTCTGGGCCTGGAAGCGCTGCTGGG
Source organism: Burkholderiaceae bacterium (assembly GCA_040381175.1). GTDB lineage: Bacteria > Pseudomonadota > Gammaproteobacteria > Burkholderiales > Burkholderiaceae_C > Rubrivivax. Next base: position 17,449 of record JBEIHU010000070.1, on the reverse strand, counting down.
CCCGGCTGCGCCGGAGGCCGCGGTGGTTGGCGGCGGCGTGCCCGGAGCACCGTCGCACCTGAAGCTCGAGCGCCTGCAGGCCGGCAAGTACCAGCCGCGCACGCGCATGGACGAGGGCTCGCTGTACGAGCTGGCCGAGAGCATCAAGAGCCAGGGCGTGATGCAGCCGGTGCTGGTGCGTCCGCTGGCGCCGCGCGGCGGTGGCGCGGCCGTTGACTACGAAATCATCGCCGGTGAACGGCGTGTGCGCGCCGCCCGGTTGGCCGGACTGGATGAAGTACCGGTGCTGGTGAAGAACGTGCCGGACGAGGCCGCCGCGGTCATGGCGCTGATCGAGAACATGCAGCGCGAGGACCTCAATCCGCTCGAGGAAGCCCAGGGCCTGCAGCGCCTGGTCAGCGAATTCAAGCTCACGCACGAGCAGGCGGCCGCCGCGGTGGGGCGTTCGCGCAGCGCCGCCAGCAACCTGCTGCGGCTGCTGAACCTGGCCGCGCCGGTGCAGCAGATGCTGATGGCCGGCGACCTGGACATGGGCCATGCGCGCGCTCTGCTGTCGCTGGACAATGCGCAGCAGATCCTGTCGGCCACTGAAATCGTCGCTCGCAAGCTGTCGGTGCGCGACGCCGAGAAGCTGGTCACGCGCGCACAGAACAACGGTCGCCAGTCGCCGCTGCTGCGCGTCAAGAAGGACAAGCCGCGCGACCTGGTTCGGCTGGAGGAAAAGCTGGCCGACGCACTGGCCGCCGTGGTCGAGATCCGCGTCATGCGCAAGACCCGGCGCGGCGAACAGGGCGAGATCGCGATCGCCTTCAGCTCGCTCGACGAGCTGAACGGCCTGCTCGACAAACTGGGTGCGACCGAGCGCTGAGGCGGCCGCCCGGGCCCGAGCGGCCGCCTGCGGCGATGCGGCGGGTGCGCAGCCGCTCAGCCGCCCTTGATCCGGCCGACCAGCGCGCGGGTGTAGGCGGCGGTGCCGGCCGACCCGCCCAGGTCGCCGGTACGCACCTTGTCGACGTTCAGCGTGGCGTCGATGGCCTGGCGCAGCCGCGCGGCCATTTCGCCGAGCTTGCAGTGATCCAGCATCATGGCCGCAGCCAGCAGCAGTGCGGTGGGGTTGGCCATGTCCTTGCCGGCGATGTCTGGCGCAGAGCCGTGGACGGCTTCGAATATGGCGGCGTCCTTGCCGATGTTGGCGCCCGGCGCCATGCCCAGCCCGCCGATCAGTCCCGACACCAGGTCGGACAGGATGTCGCCGAACAGGTTGGTGGTGACCAGCACGTCGAACTGCCAGGGGTTGAGCACCAGCTTCATCGCACAGGCGTCGACGATCACCGTGTCCATCTCGACGCGACCCTTGTACTTCTCTTCGTACATCTGCTCGCCGGTTTCCTTGAAGATGCCGGTCAGCGCCTTCATGATGTTGGCCTTGTGCACCAGGGTCACCTTCTTTCTGCCGTTCGCGATGGCATGCTCGAAGGCGAACTCCAGGATATGGCGGCAGCCGGCGCGGGTGTTGATACCGGTGGCCATGGCTACGGCATGCGGGTCGTCGTCGATTTGCACGTAGTGCTCGTGCCCGATGTACAGGCCCTCGAGGTTTTCGCGCACCACCACCAGGTCGATGTTTTCGAAGCGTCCGCCAGGTATCAGCGTGCGTGCCGGACGCAAATTGGCGTAGAGCTTGAACTCCTCGCGCAAGCGGACGTTGGAAGAACGGTAGCCGCCGCCGGACGGCGTTTCCAGCGGCCCCTTCAAGGCCAGCCGCGTGCGCCGTATGCTGTCCAGAGTGGCATCGGGTAGCGGGTCGCCGGCGGCCGTCACGCCGGCCAGGCCGGCCAACTGAGGTTCCCAGTCGAAGGGTGCGCCCAGAGCGTCCAGCACCGCCAGCGTGGCGTCAACGATTTCCGGGCCGATACCGTCACCGGCAATGAGGGTGGCAGGAATGCGCTGGGTCATGATTCGAAGGCGGCAGCAACAAGCGTGGCAAAGCATAGCGCCGACAACCGCATGCCAGCCTTACAACCGGCCTGTCGCCGCAGCCTTCGGCGTCGCGCTACCTGCCCGTTGTGCGAAGCACACGGAAATGCCCCTGTTCAAGGCACCGTGTCAGCGCATCGGGCATGGTCTGCGTTCAAATCACCAACGTGGTGAGGATCGCACCTCAGGGATGCTGGAATGCGTCTTGCACGTGCTTCGGGAACTGCACCGCTTTACGGCACCTTCTCCGGCACTTGCCGGTCTGAGCTTTAGACGACGCTGGACGGACGAGACACGACACATTGCCAACAACCGGAAAGCTCTGATGGCGCCCGGGCCCGTACAGCCGGGACTTCATCAGATCTTCCCAGATGGCGAGGGCTATGCTGCCGCTCGACATCTTCCTGAACCAGGAGGTTTGCTTGGACGTCATCAGCAATTTCACCGCCCGCTTCGAGCGCAGTCGCGAGGAGGAACTGTCCCTGGAGGACTACCTCGCCGAATGCAAGCGCAACCCGCTGGCCTATGCCACCGCCGCCGAGCGCATGCTCAAGGCCATAGGCGAGCCCAAGACCATAGACACCCGCAACGACCCGCGGCTGTCGCGCATCTTTGCCAACAAGGTGATCAAGGTCTACCCGGCCTTCGCCGAGTTCTACGGCATGGAAGACGCCATCGAGCAGGTGGTCAGCTACTTCCGCCACGCAGCGCAGGGGCTGGAGGAAAAGAAGCAGATCCTCTACCTGCTCGGGCCGGTGGGCGGCGGCAAGAGCAGCATCGCCGAGCGGCTGAAGCAGCTGATGCAGGACGTGCCTTTCTACGCGATCAAGGGCTCGCCAGTGAACGAATCGCCGCTGGGCCTTTTCGACGTCGCCGAGGACGGGCCGATCCTGGAGTCGGAATATGGCATCCCGCGCCGTTACCTGAACCGCATCCTCAGCCCCTGGGCGGTGAAGCGGCTGGAAGAGTATGGCGGCGACATCCGCAAGTTCAAGGTGGTCAAGCGCCACCCCAGCATCCTCAAGCAGGTCGGCATCGCCAAGACCGAGCCGGGTGACGAGAACAACCAGGACATCAGCTCGCTGGTCGGCAAGGTCGATATCCGCAAGCTCGAGACCTATGCGCAGGACGACCCCGACGCCTACAGCTACAGCGGCGGCCTGTGCCTGGCCAACCAGGGCCTGCTGGAATTCGTCGAGATGTTCAAGGCGCCGATCAAGGTGCTGCATCCTCTGCTGACGGCTACGCAGGAAGCCAACTTCAAGGGCACCGAAGGCTTCGGCGCGATCCCCTTCGACGGCGTCGTGCTGGCGCACAGCAACGAAAGCGAGTGGAAGAGCTTCCGCAACAACAAAAACAACGAGGCCTTCCTCGACCGCATCTACATCGTCAAGGTGCCGTATTGCCTGCGCGTCAGCGAGGAGATCAAGATCTACGAGAAGCTGCTGCGCGGCAGCTCGCTGGCCGAGGCGACCTGCGCGCCCGGCACGCTGAAGATGATGAGCCAGTTTGCCATCCTGACGCGGCTGAAGGAGCCCGAGAACAGCAGCCTGTTCAGCAAGATGCTGGTCTACGACGGCGAGAACCTCAAGGACACCGACCCGCGCGCCAAGAGCTACCAGGAGTACCGCGACTACGCCGGCGTCGACGAGGGCATGAGCGGCGTGTCCACGCGCTTCGCGTTCAAGATCATCTCCAAGGTCTTCAACTTCGACTCTACCGAGGTCGCCGCCAACCCGGTGCACCTGATGTACGTGCTGGAGCAACAGATCCAGCGCGAGCAGTTCCCGCCCGAGCTGGAACAGAAGTACACCGCGTTCATCAAGGAGCACCTGGCCACGCGCTATGCCGAGTTCATCGGCAAGGAGATCCAGACGGCCTACCTGGAAAGCTACAGCGAGTACGGCCAGAACATCTTCGACCGCTACGTCACCTATGCCGACTACTGGATCCAGGACCACGAGTACCGCGACACCGACACTGGCGAGGTCTTCGACCGCAGCTCGCTGAACGCCGAGCTGGAGAAGATCGAAAAGCCCGCCGGTATTGCCAACCCGAAGGATTTCCGCAACGAGATCGTCAACTTCGTGCTGCGTGCGCGGGCCAACAACTCCGGCAACAACCCGTTATGGACCAGCTACGAAAAGCTGCGCACGGTGATCGAGAAGAAGATGTTCTCCAACACGGAAGAGCTGCTGCCGGTGATCAGCTTCAATGCCAAGGCCAGCGCCGACGAAGCCAAAAAGCACGAGGACTTCGTCACCCGCATGGTGGCCAAGGGCTACACCCCAAAGCAGGTGCGGCTGCTGTGCGAGTGGTACCTGCGCGTGCGCAAGAGCAGCTGATGGTCCCGCCCCGCAGCCCCTCTGGCGCTCCCCTCCAGGGGGGCACCGCCTGCGGCCCGGCAAGGCCGGTTCCGCGGCGGTTGCTTGGTCGCATTCCTTGACTTCGAGCCATGGCACTGCAAAGCATCATCGACAGAAGGTTGGCCGGCAAGAACAAATCGGTCGGCAACCGCGAGCGTTTCCTGCGCCGCCACAAGGAGCAGGTGCGCGAGGCCGTCAAACGCGCCATCGACGGACGCAGCATCCGCGACGTCGAACGCGGCGAGGAAGTGCACATTCCCAAGAAGGACCTGAACGAGCCGGTGTTCGGCCATGGCTCTGGCGGCATCCGGGAAGTGGTGCACCCGGGCAACAAGGACTTCATCCGCGGCGACCGCATCGAGCGGCCCAAGGGCGGGGGTGGCCAGGGCAGCGGCAAGGGCCAGGCCAGCGACTCCGGCGAGGGCGAGGACGATTTCGTCTTCAGCCTCAGCAAGGAAGAGTTCATGCAGGTCTTCTTCGAGGACCTGGCGCTGCCCAATCTGGTGCGCACCCAGCTGGCCGAAACACCTGAATGGAAAAGCCAGCGCGCCGGCTTCAGCAGCGACGGCACGCCCAACAACCTGCACGTGGTGCGCTCGATGCGCGGGGCCATCGGCCGGCGCATCGCCATTGGCGCCGGCTCGCGCGCCGAGCTGCGCCAGCTGGAGGAAGAGCTCGACCAGTTGCTTGCCGGTCCGAAGGACCCGCTGGTTCTGGGCCGCATCAAGGAGCTGCAGGCCACCGTCGCGGCGCTGCGCACGCGCCTGTCGCGCATTCCCTACCTGGACCCGATCGACCTGCGCTATCGCAGCCGCATCAAGGTGCCGGTGCCTACCTCCAAGGCGGTGATGTTCTGCGTGATGGACATCTCCGGCTCGATGGACGAGGCGCGCAAGGACCTGAGCAAGCGCTTCTTCATCCTGCTGTACCTGTTCCTGACGCGGCATTACGAGAAGATCGACCTGGTCTTCATCCGCCACCATACGCAGGCGCAGGAGGTCAACGAGGAAGACTTCTTCCACGCCCGCGAGACCGGCGGCACCGTGGTGTCCAGCGCGCTGGTGCTGATGGAGGAGATCATCCGCGAGCGCTACTCGCCCAGCGAATGGAACATCTACGGCGCGCAGGCCAGCGACGGCGACAACTGGCACCACGACAGCGGCCGCTGCCGCGAGCTGCTCAGCGACAAACTGCTGCCGCTGTGCCGCTACTACGCCTATGTGCAGGTGGCCGAGGAAGAGCAGAACCTGTGGGATGAATATGCGCAGTTGCCGCCGATTCACGCCCACTTCTCCATGCGCAAGGCAACCAGCGCCGACCAGATCTACCCGGTTTTCCGCGACCTGTTCAAGAAGGAAGGGGCGAAGGCTGCATGAGCGCGCACGGCCACTGCGAAGCGCTGATTCCGGAGCGCAGCGCGCGAAGGAGCTGCGAATGAGTGTTGCGCTGAAGAACCCGCTGCGCGAGCCGCTGCCGCTGAAGGAGCGGCCGGCCGTTGCGTTGCCCGGACCGAGCGACTGGTCCTTCGAGCTGATCGAGCAGTACCACAAGGTCATCCGCGACACTGCCGAGCGCTTCGGGCTGGACACCTACCCGAACCAGCTGGAGATCATCACCGCCGAGCAGATGATGGACGCCTACGCCAGCGTGGGCATGCCGGTGAACTACCGCCACTGGAGCTACGGCAAGGAATTCATCGCCACGGAGAAGAACTACAAGCGCGGCCACATGGGCCTGGCCTACGAGATCGTCATCAACAGCAACCCCTGCATCAGCTACCTGATGGAGGAGAACACGATGGCGATGCAGGCGCTGGTGATCGCGCATGCCGCCTACGGCCACAACAGCTTCTTCAAGGGCAACTACCTGTTCCGCATGTGGACCGATGCGGCTTCGATCATCGACTACCTGGTCTATGCCAAGAACTACGTCGCCGAGTGTGAAGAGCGGCATGGGCTCGATGCTGTGGAAGGCTTTCTGGACAGCTGCCACGCGCTGCAGAACCACGGCGTCGACCGCTACCGCCGCCCCAGCCGCAAGACCCTGGCCCAGGAACTGGCCGAGCGCAAGGACCGTGAGGCCTATGCGCAGGCCCAGGTCAACGACATGTGGCGAACGCTGCCCAGGCGCGCCGGGAAGACCGAGGAGACGTCCGGGACCCGCCGCTTCCCCGAGGAGCCACAGGAAAACTTGCTGTATTTCATCGAGAAGAATGCGCCGCTGCTCGAACCCTGGCAGCGCGAGATCGTTCGCATCGTGCGCAAGGTGGCGCAGTACTTCTACCCGCAGCGCCAGACGCAGGTGATGAACGAAGGCTGGGCCACCTTCTGGCACCACCAGCTGCTCAATCAGATGTACGACGATGGCTGGCTCACCGACGGCGTGATGATTGAGTGGCTCAAGTCCCACACCAACGTGGTCTACCAGCCGCCGGTCGGACACCGCGCCTACAGCGGCATCAACCCTTACGCGTTGGGCTTCGCGATGTACACCGACATCAAGCGCATCTGCGAGGCGCCCACCGACGAAGACCGCCAGTGGTTTCCCGACATCGCAGGCATGCCCTGGCTGCCGGCGCTGGACCAGGCGATGCGCAACTACAAGGACGAAAGTTTCGTCGGCCAGTTCCTGAGCCCGAAGCTGATGCGCGAGCTGCGCCTGTTTGCCATCGTCGATGACGAGAAGCAGAGGGAACTCGAGGTCTCCGCCATCCATGACGACAGCGGCTACAAACGCGTGCGCGAATCGCTGGCGCGGCAGTACGACCTGGGGTCGCGCGAGCCCAACATTCAGGTCTGGAACGTCAACCTGCGCGGCGATCGATCGCTGACACTGCGGCACTTCCAGCACAACGACCGGCCGCTGCACGACACCGCGCAGGAGGTGCTGAAGCACGTGGCGCGGCTTTGGGGCTTCGGCGTGCAACTCGAAAGCGTCAACGCCAAGGGCGACGTGAGCAAGCGCTGGACCCTGCCCGGGCCGGTGGCCTGATACCAGTCGCCTCGATCAGCGAACGCGATCCGGTGTCACGCCGCCCGGTCTACGGCGCCGCGCCGGGATCGGCCAGGCTGCGCAATGCGCCCACCAACGGCGGCAGCACTGCCACCTGGCGCACCAGCGCGCCAATGCTGTCGGAACGGGTCTTCGAGCGGATGCTGCCGATCTGCGAGCGAATGGTGGAGATGCCGACCCCGTGCCGCTCGGCGATTTCGCTGGGCTGCAGGCCGTCGCTCAGCGCATCCAGCACCCGGGTTTCTGCGAGCGTCAAGCCATGGTTGCGCGCGAACCAGTGCATGCCCAGGCCGCCGCACATCTGGCGCTTGCCCAGCGACAGCTGGGTGGCCAGCGACCCGGCCGTTCCGCCGCAGTGCAGCGGCACCACCGATACCGCGACGCGGCGGCCGTCCCGGCCCAGCATCAGCAACCGGCGCAAGCCGCGCTGCTGTGCCGCCTGCAATGCATCCTGCAACTGCGCCGCGTCGCCGGCGTCGCGGGCGCACAGCCGCCGACCCCGCAGCTGCAGCGGATGCTGAGCGTCGAGCTCGCGACGCGCGGCGTGGTTCTGGTGCAGCAGCCGCGCGTCGGCGCCCAGCAGCAGCACGCCGTAGTCGATTTCGTCGAGCATCAGTTCGAACCATTGCGCCGGCAGCGGCGCGTCGGCGACCGCTGTCGTGCCAATGTCCGCGCCGGCCAGCGCCCTGGTGTCCCAGAGGATCGGTTTCAGGCCCAGCGCCTGGGTTTGCAGGTCAAGCATGGTGAGTTCCCCCTTCGAGTGCCGCACAACGGCCGGCCGGCCGCGAGCGCACCTGCGAAGGGTAGGAATTCAGTGCTGCTTCAGGGCGTGAATCTGCGCCAGCCGGCTTGTGACTTATTCACACGCCGGCAGCACCGATCTCGCCATAGGCGTGGTTCAGCCACAGCTTCAGCCGCTGGCGCTCCATCAGCCCGAGCTTGGCACCGTTGCCGCTGGCGGCATTCTTGGCTGCCCAGAAACTGCTGTTGGCGGCGTCGATCTTCTGCACCACCGCGTCGTGCAGGCGCTTGATGTTCACCACCTTGGCGCCGAGGCCCAGCGCGCGCTCGAGTTCGCCCGATTGCTCGAGCTGGGTGAAGTCGTCGCCGCGCAGCTGGTTGCGCACCAGCACGTAGTGCAGGCGATGGCCAAAGCGGTCGAGCAGCTTCTTCAGCAGATCCACCGAATCGCGGCCCGAATCCATGACATGCCAGTAGTGGATCGCCAGGCCGGACACGTCGGCCAGGTCGAGCACGCCGGATTCGTCCATCCAGCGCGCCAGCGGGTCATGGGTCTGCGCCGCCAGGTCGACCAGCACGCGCCGGCGTGGCTGGTCGATGCTGGATTCGATGATCGTGTCCAACGCCTCGTAGCGATCAACAAGCACTGGAGAGGCATAGCCGGCATAAAAGCGCATCAGCGAGCCGTGCGAGCGGTCGGTGTCGAAGCCCAGGAAGGGCATGTCGTGGTCGATGAAGTACTGCGCCAGCAGCCGCGACACCAGCGACTTGCCGACGCCGCCTTTCTCGCCGCCGACCAGGTGCACATGGGCCTGGGGAGTGGCTTCCAGAGTGGGTATTTCGCTCATGGTCAGGCTTCCGGTGGGGGCATGTGCGCATTGTCCACCCAGTAGCCCTCAGGCCAGCACGCGCAGCAGCCAGCGGTTCAAGTCGTCGATCTCTTCCATGCATACCGAATGCGGCATCTCGTAGTCGTGCCATTCGACCGCGTAGCCCAGCGCGCGCAGCGCATCGCGCGAGGCCAGGGCGCGGTCGATGCCGATCATCGGGTCGTCGCGGCCGTGCGCCAGGAAGACCGGCACCCCGGCATTGGCGGCCGAGCGCTCGGTGCCGGTGTGTTCGGCCAGCGGCAGGTAGCCGGACAGGCCCACCAGGCCCGCCAGGCGCTCGCGGTGGCGCAGCCCGGTGAGCAGTGTCATCGCGCAGCCTTGAGAAAAACCCATCAGCACGATGCGCGAGGCCGGCACGCCGCGCTCGCGCTCGCGCTCGATCAGCGCTTCTATCAAGGCCTGCGACGCGCGCAGGCCGGCCTCGTCCTCGCGTCGGGCCTGCGGCGTGCCGGCGATGTCGTACCAAGCGCGCATGACGTGGCCGCCGTTCATCGTCACCGGCCGAAGCGGCGCATGCGGAAAGACGAAGCGCGCCCCGCCCACGGCGCCCAGGTCAAGCTCCTGAGCGATCGGCACGAAGTCGTGGCCGTCGGCACCCAGGCCGTGCAGCACGATCAGGCTGGCGCCTGGCCGCTCGGTGCTCAGCATCTCAATGGTTTCCAGGCTCATTGGACGACCCTCCATGCTGTGCGCTGCGGCAGGAGCGCTTGGCCGACCGAGGCCGGGCACTGGCAGTCCCTGCGGACTGTCCGTGCCTGCCGCAGGTCATCCGCCTGCGGCCGATGGCGGCCCGGCGCGCTCATGGCATCTGGCTCGTGTAGCGCGCGACGATGCCGGCAAATTGCAGCGGCCAGGCGGCAAGCGCGCCGTTGTCGCCCTTGAACACGCTGTTCAGGAAGGCCAGCGACAGCTCGCGCGTCGCCGCCTTGACCTGCTGGTTCAGCTGCAGCCCGCCAGTGCTCGCGCGGTCGGTGAAGATGCTGTGCGAACCCCCGCTGAACACTGCCAGCGTCTTGTGCGGGCTGCCGGTGGCGTCGAACACCGCCACGCGGTCCTGCGGGCCGGAGTAGTAGCCGGGAATGCGGATGATGTCCTCGGTGGCGGTGACATGCAGGCTCGGCACTTGGATCGGCCCGAGGATCTGCTGGGTCGAGGCCTCGCCATAGAAGGGCGGCGCCGACAGCACGATGGCGGCCTTGATGCGCGCATCGCGCAGTGTCAGCGCCTCGCCGTTGCGCCGAAGGGTGGCGCCTGCCGCAAGAAGCGTGGTGTTGGCGCCATAGGAATGTCCGGCCGCGACGATGCGTTGGCCGTCCAGCTGCGCGCCCAGTTCGCCGCCCAACACCTGGTCGAGCGCGAAGCTCAGGTCGCGCACGCGGTCCACCGCCTCGGCCTCCCGGGCTGCGCCCTGCAGCCGCGACACCAGCTCGAAGGGGTTGCCCGCCCAGACATTGCGGTCGCTGCCCACGTGCTGCAGGTGCAGGCTGGCATAACCCTGGCTGGCCCAGAAGCGGCCGAGGTAGCTGTAGCCGCTGCGCGAGCCGCCAATGCCGTGCGAAAACACCACCAGCGGCACCGGCGCATTGGCGCGCGCGGCATCGGGCAGGTACAGGCGCACAGGTACGCGCCGCGCGCGCGCCGCGTCCAGCCATTCGAAATCGCGGGTGCTGTAGGCCTCGGCCGCCACCGGCGCCGGCGCGGCGCTGGCTGCAGCCTGCTGCGCGCGCGCCTGCCCGGCGAGCAGCGCGGCGGTCAGCGCCAGCAGCAGTGCGGCGCCACGCAAGCTGGCACGCGTCGGCTGTCGTTTCAGGTGTTGGGGTTGCATCGGTGGGTCCTTCGGTTTCAGTGCATGTCCGCCGGGCCGGGCGCAGCGCCGGCGGCCGTGGGCTGTGCGGGGCGCTGGCGGCGCAACAGGGAACTGATCATCAACACCGCGTCGTCGACATAGGTGAAGACCACCGGTATCACCAGCAGGCTCAGGAAGGTGGAGGTGATCAGCCCGCCGATGACGACAATGGCCATTGGCGAGCGGAAGCTCGGGTCGGTGCCCAGGCCCAGCGCGATCGGCATCATGCCCGCGCCCATGGCGATGGTGGTCATGATGATCGGCCGCGCGCGCTTGCGGCACGCGTCGAGCAGCGCCTCCTGGCGTGTCATGCCGTGATCGCGACGCGCCATGATGGCGTACTCCACCAGCAGTATCGAGTTCTTGGTGGCGATGCCCATCAGCATGATCAGGCCGATCATCGACGGCATCGAGATCGCGGTCTGGGTGATGAACAGCGCCAGGAAGGCGCCCGGAATCGACAGCACCAGCGCCGCCAGGATCGTCACCGGCTGGACGAAATCCTTGAACAGCAGCACCAGCACGATGTAGATGCACAGCACGCCGGTGGCCATGGCCAGGCCGAAGCTGGCGAACAGCTCGGCCATGGCCTCGGCATCGCCGATGGTGGTCTGGGTGACGCCCGGCGGCAGCGACTGCAGGCTGGCCAGAGCCATTGCGGAGGCCTCGACGGCACCCAGCGGCTGCTGGTTGAGCTCGATCTCGAAATTGATGTTGCGCAGCCTGTCGTAGCGGTCGATCTGTGCCGGGCCGCTGTCGATCGACAGCGTGGCCACGTTGCCCAGCATCACCGGCCCGCGCGCGCCGGGCACCGCCAGGCGCGACAGCAGGTCCAGGTCGGTGCGCGCGTCGGCGCGCAGCTTCACCACCACCGGCACCTGGCGCTGCGACAGGTTCAGCTTGGCCAGGCCCTGGTCGTAGTCGCCGGCCAGCGCGATACGCAGTGTGTCGGCGATGTCGGCCGAGGTCACGCCCAGGTCGGCCGCCCGCGCGAAGTCCGGCCGCACGATCAGCTCCGGGCGCACCAGGCTGGAGGTGGAGGTGACGTTGCCGATGCCGGGGATGGTGCGCAGATCCTTCTCCACCAGCCGGGCATGCTCGGCGAGCACGCGGCCGTCCTCGCCGGCCAGCACCAGCACGTACTTTTCCGATGAGCCACCGAAACCGACCTTGACCTGCGCCCCGGGCAGTTGTTCGAGCTGGCGGCGCAGGTCGCTTTCGATGTCCTGCTTGCTCAGGCCGCCGCGCTCGCTGCGCGGCGTCATGTTGACCGTCAGCGTCGCGGTTCGCACCTCGGCCGCACCCTGCGGCGCGAACGGGTCGCCGCCGGCGCTACCGCCGCCGACGGCGGTGTAGACCAGCTTCACGTGCGGGTTCTTCTGCACCAGCGCGCGTGCCTTCTCGGCCGCGGCCAGCGTCTGCTCGAAGGTGCTGCCCGGCGGCAGCGATACCGTCACCTGGGTCTGGGACAGGTCGTCCGGCGGGATGAAGCCGGTGGGCAGCAGCGGCACCAGCATGAACGAGCCGACGAAGAACACGGCGGCGGCCAGCGTCGTCAGGATGCGGTGCCTCAGGCACCACTGCGCCCAACGCAGGTAGATCGGCAGCCAGCCGGGCTCGCGGTGTTCCTTTTTCGGCCGGTGCAGCAGGTAGGCCGACATCATCGGCGTCAGCATGCGCGCCACCACCAGCGAGAAGAACACCGCGATCGCCGCGGTCCAGCCAAACTGCACGAAGAACTTGCCCGGCACGCCGCTCATGAAGGCGGTGGGCAGGAACACCGCGATCAGCGTGAAGGTGGTGGCGATGACCGCCAGGCCGATCTCGTCGGCCGCCTCCATCGCCGCCTGGAACGGCGTCTTGCCCATGCGCAGGTGGCGCATGATGTTCTCGATCTCGACGATGGCGTCGTCGACCAGGATGCCGACCACCAACGACAGGCTGAGCAGCGTGACCACGTTGAGCGTGAAGCCGAACAGGTACATCGCGCCGAAGGTCGGGATCACCGACAGCGGCAGCGCCGTGGCGGCGACGAAGGTGGCGCGCCAGTCGCGCAGGAACAGCCACACCACCAGCACCGCCAGCACCGCGCCTTCGTACATCAGCAGCATCGAGCCCTCGAAGTTCTCCTGCACCGGATCGACAAAGTTGAAGGCCTCGGTGACGGTGATGTCGGGGTGCGCGGCCTGCAGCGCCTGCAGCGCGGCGCGCACGCCTTCGGCGACCTCGACTTCGCCCGCGCCGCGGCTGCGCGTGACCTCGAAGCCGACCACCGGTTCGCCGTTCAGCAGCGCGGCCGAGCGCCTTTCGGCCACCGTGTCCGACACCTTGGCCACCTGGTCCAGACGGATGCGCCGGCCGTCGCCGAGCACGATCTCCATGCGCGCCAGCTCGTCGGCCGAGCGCACCGTGGCAATGGTTCGCACGGACTGTTCGGCACCGCCCAGGTCGGTGCGACCGCCCGAGGCCTCCTGCTGGATCGCGCGCAGCTGGCGCGAGATGTCGGCCGCGGTGGCGTTGAGCGACTGCAGCTTCAGCGGGTCGAGCTCGACGCGCACCTCGCGCGAGACGCCTCCTACCCTCGCCACCGCGCCGACGCCGCGCACGCCGAGCATGGCCTTGGTGACGGTGTTGTCGACGAACCAGCTCAAGCTCTCCTCGTCCATGCGGCCGGAGGCGACGGTGTAGGTCAGGATCGGCATTCCCGACAGTTCCATCTTGGTGATCTGCGGGTCGCGCAGGTCGCCGGGAAGGTCGGAGCGGATGCGCGCCACCGCGTCGCGCACGTCGTCCAGCGCCTCCCGCACGCCCTTTTCCAGTCGGAACTCCACCGTGATCGTGGCCGTGCCGTCCTGCACCTTGGTGTAGATGTGCTTGACGTTCTGCAGCGCCGCCACCGAGTTCTCGATCTTGCGCGCGACCTCGGTTTCCATCTGCGCGGGCGACGCGCCCGGCAGCCTGGCGCTGACCATCACCGTGGGCAGCTCGATGTCGGGGAACTGCTGGATCTTCATCGCCCGAAAGCCAAGCACGCCCACCAGCGTGAGCATGATGAACAGCAGGATCGCCGGCGTGGGGTTGCGTATCGACCAGGCGGAGACGTTCATCGCGCCGCCCTACTTCTTCAAGCCGATGGCCGGCGCGGCCGCCTGCGCCGCGCCGTCGATCACGCGCACGGTGTCGCCGTCGCTGATGAAGCCACCGCCCGAGGCGACGACGCGCGCGTTGGCGTCCAGTCCGCCCGTGATCTCGATGCGGTCGCCAACGCGCCGGCCCACCGTCACCTTGGTTTCGCTGACGCGCGCATCGGGGCCGACGCGCAGCACGTAGCTGAAGCCGTCGCGCAACAGCACCGCGCTTTGCGGCAACGTCAGGCCCTGGCCCTGGCCAATCTCGAATTCGCCGCTGGCGAACATGCCGGCGCGGGCGCCAGGCGAAGGCTCGAGGTCGACGAAGACGATGCCGTTGCGCGTGAGCGGGTCCACGGTCGGCGCCACCATGCGCAGCCTGCCGGCGATCGGTGTGCCGCCGGTGGGCGTGACGCTGGCGCGCATGCCCGGCTTCAGCCGCGCCAGGTCGGCCGAGGCCACGTCGGCGCGCCATTCCAGCCGGCCCTGGCGGATCATGCGGAACAGTTCTGTGCCCGCCGGCAGCACCGCGCCGACGGTGGCGCTGCGCGCCGAGATCACGCCGTCGTCGGGCGCCAGCACCTCGGTCTGGCGCAGCCGCAGCGCCTGCGAGTTGGCCTGCGCGCGCTGCGCCTCCAGCCTCGCCTGCGCGGTGCGCTCGGCGGTCATGAACTGGTTGATCTGCTGCTCGCTCAGCGCTCCGCTGGTCTGCAGCTCGCGGGCCCGTGCCGCATTGGCGGCTGCTTCAGCCAGCGCGGCCTCGGCCTCGGCCACCACGGCGCGGATCTGCGCCACGTCGGCCTGCAGCAGGTCGGGCGCGAAGCGAGCCAGCACCTGGCCTTTCCTGACCACGTCGCCGACGTTGACGCGAACCTCGGCCAGGCGCAGGCCGTTGGCCTCGGTGCCGATGATCGCCTCCTGCCAGGCGGCAATGTTGCCGTTGGCGGCGATCTTCAGCGGCAGGCTGGCGAGCTGCGGTTGCGTGATGGTGACGCTCAGCGCCGGCCGCGGCGCGGCGGCGGCCGGCTTCCTGTCGTCGGCGGCGCGCACGGCCAGCGCAGCCGCGCCCAGCAGCAAGGCGCTGCCCAGGGCCAGCAGCAGCGCCTTGCGGGCTGGGGTCGGGGCATGCGGGATCTTCATCGGGTCGGAGTGCGGCTCGCGGCCAGCGTGTCGGGGCTCGTCGGAGGCACGGCGTGGGCGGTGTCCGGTTCAGGGCTCCAGCCGCCGCCGAGTGCCCGGTACAGGTTGATCCAGGCGGCGACCTGTTCGCTCTGCAGCTCGATCAGGGTGGCTTTGGCGACGAGTGCGCTGCGCCTGGCGTCTTCCAGGTCGAACAGGCTGCCCAGGCCGCCGCGGAAGCGCGCATCGGCCGCCTTGAGCGAGGCTTCGAAGCCTTCGACCGAAACGCGCGTGTCCTGCACACGGCGTGTGCTGCTGTCCAGCGTGACCAGCGCGCTTTCGACCTCGCGCACGGCATTGCGGATCAGGCCGCGGTAGGCCGATATGGCCTCGTCGTAGCGCGCCCGGGCCGCGACCACGTTCGCCACGCGCGTGCCGCCGTCGAAGATCGGCAGCGACACCTGCACCGGGCCCAGGGTCCACAGCGTGCCGGTCGTCGAGATGCTGTCGATGCGCAGCCAGGCCGGACCGACCGAGCCGGCGATGGCCACGCGCGGGTAGCGCAGCGCCTGGCTCTGCGCGGTGTCCTCCGCCGCGGCGACGATCTGGCGCTCGGCCGCCGCCAGATCGGGGCGCTGCGCCAGCGCCTGGGCCGGCACGCTGTCGACAGCGATGCCGGCCGGCACCGGCAGCTGCGCCTGGCGCGGCGCCAGCTGGCGCCGCAGCCGGGTTTCGTCGAGTGCGGTCAGGGCCACCAGCGATTTCAGCCGCAGATCGCACTGCGCCCGCTGTCCCGCCACCAGGCTGCGGCCCTGCGCCGCGCTGGCCCGGGCCAGCGCGGCGCTGGCCGGCGCAAACAGCCCTGCATTGGCCGCCAGTTCGGTGACGCGGGCGGTCTCGGCGCGCGAGCGCGCGTCGGCCTCCGTCTGCAGCACCAGCGCCTCGCAGGCGCGCAGCGCGTTGTAGCTGGCGCCGACCTCGGCGGCGATGGCGATGCGCGCGTCCTGCAGCCCGGCCTGTGCGCCTTGCAGTCGGGCCAGCGCCGCATCGCGGCCGGCCTGGTTGGCGCCGAACAGGTCCAGCTCCCAGCTGGCCTGCACATTGACCGTGGCAAGGCTCAGCCACGGCGTGGCCAGGTCGGCGCGCCCGGCGTTGGCGCTGGCGTTTGCATTCACGGCCGGCAGCAGCAGCGCGCCGGCGGCCACGCTGCTGGCGCGCGCCTGCTCGATGCGCGAGGCGGCCGCGGCCACGCTCGGGCTGGCGGCCTGGGCGGCATCGATCATTTCCAGCAGCACCGGGTCGTCGAACTGCTTCCACCAGCCGCGCAGCGCGGCCTGCGCGGCGGCTGGCGGCGGCGGCGCAAGCCAGGCCGGCGGGCTGTCCGGTGGCGGTGGTGTCTTGTCCGGCAGGGCCACTGGCGGGGCGAAGGCCGAGCAGGCGCCAAGCAGCAGGCTGGCCACAGCGGCCAGGCCGGTCGAGGAGGGCGCGCGCATCATGCGACGCCCCCCGGTGCATCGCGGCGCCGGCGCTCCGCATCGACCATGGCCATGGCGTACATCACCAGCCGGTCGCACCAGCGGTCGAGCGCGTCGCCACCGTCGTTGAGCTGCGGAGCCAGCTGCTGGATCACGTCGTGCCCCACGTGCATGTGCACGCCCAGGCCGCTGATGCACACCGCCAGGCGCTGCAGTTCGTCGTCGGCCTCGGCCACGCCGAAGTGCCGGCACAGCACGGCCAGCAGCGCTGCGTGCATCGGCTTGATGCCGTGGGCGATCTCTTCTTGCCACAGCCCGGTCGGTTCGAGCATCTCGCGAAAGTGCAGCTTCATGCACAGGCGCGCGGTGTCGCCCTGCTTGAGCGGTTCCAGGAAGCCGGCATAAAGCCCGGCCAGCGCCTGCGCCAGGCTCAGCCCGGGGTCGCTGTAGCGGGCAATGTCGTCCTGCGGCGAGCCGGTGGGCTCGAAGAACACCGCCCTGTACAGCCCGGCCTTGTCGCCGAAGTAGTAGCTGATCGAGGCCACGTTGACACAAGCGTGCTCGGCCAGCTCGCGCGTCGAGGTCTTGGCAAAGCCCTGCTGGGCAAACAGCTGCAGCCCGCTGCGCAGCAAGCGCGCGCGCGAGGCCCCGCCGTCGTGCCGCGGCGAACGCGCGCTCTCATGAACCGGTGTGGCACCGGCAGTCGGGACATGGCTCATGCCCCGAACTGTATCAAGCTAATCAAACGATTGTTTGGCTTCGGGAATCGCCCTACGCTAGTCAGGCTCTTCAGTCGCGCTGGCCAAGGTGGCGGAGAAAGCGACTGGTTGCAGCGGCCGCCGCGGATCCGGCTTTGCCGGGCCGCCAGCGGTGCCCTCTCGAGGGGCAGCGCCGT
>JBEIHU010000069.1:0-17686 GCA_040381175.1 Burkholderiaceae bacterium | reverse complement strand
TGCCTGGGCAGCTGCAGTCGATGCGTGGCGTGCTGTCGGTGCTGGACATGGACCAGGCCTCGATGGCCGTGCTGCGCATGAGCGAGGACATCGACGTGCTGGCCTCGACCGAGGTCGACGCGCAGCGCTCGGCTGCGACCGGCACCTTTACGCGGCTGGCCGACAACCTGGGCGCGCTGAGCTTCATGATCGACATGCTCAGCGTCCAGCCGCAACTGGCGCGCTCGCTGTTCCGCTTCGACCCCGAAACCGGCAACCTCAGCGCGGTGATGGGCCGGCGCGGCCACCGGCTGTCGGCCTTTGGCGGCTTCGACGACGCGAAGGCCGATGCGCCGCCGCCGCTGGTCGACCAGGCGCAGCGCCTGGCGCAGGCGGCGGCTCAGGCCAGCGTGGCCGACGAAACCCTGCAGCAGGAACTGAATCGCCTGGCGCAGCAGGCCCTGCTGGCCGACCAGCGCGCGCTGGCCGAGACCATGGCCTTGGCGCAGCAGGCGCTGCAGCGCGCCACCGACGACGAGCAGCGCCAGGCGGTGCGCAGCGAGCTGGCCCAGGCTGTGGCCGACCTGAGGGTGCCGGCTGCGGTCGAGCCGCCGGCCGTGCAGCAGCCGGTGCGCGCCACGCCCGCGCCTCAGGCCGAGGTGCAGGGCAGCACTGGGCTCGAAGAAGACGAGGAGATGCGCGAGATCTTCATCGACGAGGCTCGCGAGGTGATCCAGGGGGCCAATGAGGCGCTGCAGCGGCTGGGCGCAGCGCCCGACGACCTGGGCGACCTGACGCTGATCCGACGCGCCTTCCACACGCTCAAGGGCAGCTCGCGCATGGTCGGACTCAAGGTCTTTGGCGAATCCGCCTGGGCCTGCGAGCAGCTTTACAACACGCGTCTTGCCGAAGCTTCGCGGCTCGAAAGCGATCTGGGCGACTTCACTGCTGACGCGTTGTGCGAACTGGGCGATTGGGTCGAAGCGATTGCCGGGCGGCGCGAGCAGGGCCGTGACGGCGCGGCCCTGGCGGCGCGAGCCGAAGCCCTGCGCCAGCGCCAGGCCCAGAGTGGCGTGCCGGTCCCGGCCCCGCTGCAGTCTGCCGAGGCCACGGCCGCGCTGCTCGGGCGGGTGCCCGAGCTGCCGAGTGCCGCAGACCTGCAGCTCGACTTCGACCTGCCCGGCGTGTCGCCTGTCCGTGCGGCGGCGCCCGCGGCCGGGATCGACCTGCAGCTCGACCTGGGCGCGCAGCATGAGACGCTGGCCGCGGCGCCGGAGCCGCTGCCCGAGCTGTTGTCGCTGGACTTGCAGGCCGAAGCCTCTGGCGAGGACTTTGCGCTGGACCTGGGCCGGCAGTCCGAAACCGGTGTCGAATCGATCCGACTGTATCCGCAGTTCGACTGTGAGGAGCCGGCGCCAGCCAGCGAGAGCCGCCCGCTGCCGATGAGCGAGGCCGATTTCGACTCCGTTTTCGGCGCCCAGGCCGAGCCGCTGCCGGACGCTGCCGACGACCTGCAGATCGAGGCTGGGGAGCGCCGCGACGAAAAGGTTGCCGGCGACCCAGTTGCGGCCGGGCGCGCCAGCCTCGCCGACACCGACATCGACCTGTCGAGGCTGGACGACGCCGTGCCCGCCGCCGCGCCGGCGCAGGACGGAGACGCCGCGCCGGTTGTCGAGGATGAGCAGGTCAAGGTCATCGGCGACCTGCGCATCGGCATTCCGCTGTTCAATATCTACCTGAACGAGGCCGACCAACTGTCGCGCCGCTTGTGTGTCGAGTTGGCCGAATGGGCGATGGAGTCCGAGCGGCCGCTTCAGGAGAGCACTGCCGCGCTGGCGCACTCGCTGGCCGGCAGCTCGGCCACCGTCGGTTATGCCGAGTTATCGGCGCTGGCCCGTTCGCTGGAACATGCGCTGATGCGTTCGATCGCGGTCGGTCGCGCCACCCCTGGGGAGCCGCAATTGTTCAACGACGCCGCCGAGGAGATCCGCCGTCTGCTGCACCAGTTCGCTGCCGGCTTCCTGCGCCGGGTGCCTGCGCCGTTGATGAAGCGCCTGGAGGAGCATGAACTGGCGCTCAGCGCGCCGCTGCCCCCGGCGCCGGACGAGCAGGCCGAAGCCGAATCGGTGGCCGAGGCCACGACGGAGCCGGTCGAGCAGGCCGAGCAGCGTGCCGAAGCCCTGGCCGAGCTCGACATGCCGGCCGAGGCTGCCGAGCTGGCCGCTGCAGCCGAGTTGCCGCCGCAGCCGGTGTTCAGCGAAGAGCTGGGCCAACCCGCGCTGACCAGTTTCGCCGAGCGGCCGGACCCGGTGCCGAACCGCGTACGGGTGCGCGAGGACGCGCTCGACGATGCCGACGACATCGACGCCGTCGACCAGGTGGACGAGGAGCTGTTCCCGATCTTCCGAGACGAGGGCGAGGAACTGTTGCCGCAGCTGCAGTCGCGCAGGCGCGACTGGGCGCGCCGGCCTTCCGAGCTGTCGGCCGCTGCCGCGTGCATGCGCACGCTGCACACCTTCAAGGGTGGTGCGCGACTGGCCGGCGCCATGCGCCTGGGGGAGATGGCGCACCGGCTGGAAACTGCCATCGAGCACCTGCTGGCCAAGGGCCAGCCGACCAGTGCCGAGGTCGAGGCGCTGCTGTCCCGAGTGGACGCGATCACCAGCGGTTTCGAGTTGCTCGGCCGGCCGGCCGACGAGTACCCCGGCGCGGCTTTGCCGCAGCCGCAGTTCCTGGAGCTGTCGCACGAGCCTCAGCCGGCACCGGCCGAGGCAGCCGCCTCGCCAGACCGGCACGCTGCCGAGCCGCAGGCGTCTGCGGCCGAAAAGTCGCCCGAGCCAAAGCCGGGATCCGGGCTGGTGGCGGGCACGTTGCCGATCGACTGGAGCCGCTTCAGCCAGGGCTTGGCCGCGCCGCTGCCCGTGCCGGACAGGGCGGCCGCCAGTGCCGCCGCGGTGCGCGTGCGCGCGCCGCTGCTCGACCGGCTGGTCAACCAGGCGGGCGAGGTCAGCATCGCCCGCGCGCGCATCGAGTCCGATGTCGGCCAGATCAAGGGCTCGCTCGGTGACCTGAGCGAAAACCTGGAGCGTCTGCGCCGCCAACTTCGCGACCTGGAGTTGCAGGCCGAGTCGCAGATTGCTTCGCGCATGGAGGCCGCCAAAGCCTCTTCGCAGGAGTTCGACCCGCTGGAGATGGACCGCTTCACGCGTTTCCAGGAGCTCACGCGCATGATGGCCGAGTCGGTCAACGACGTCGCCACCGTGCAGCGCGGCCTTCAGCGCAGCCTGCAGGCCACCGAGGACGAACTGGCGTCGCAGGCGCGGCTGACGCGTGACCTGCAGGATGACTTGCTGCGCACGCGCATGGTCGAGTTCGAGAGCATGGCCGACCGGCTGTACCGCGTGGTGCGCCAGGCTGCCAAGGAGACCGGCAAGCAGGTGCGACTGGACATCGTCGGGGGTTCGATCGAAATCGACCGTGGCGTGCTCGATCGCATGACCGGCCCCTTCGAGCACCTGCTTCGCAACTGTGTGGCGCACGGCATCGAGCGGCCAGAGGCGCGCAGCGCCGCCGGCAAGGACGCCACCGGCACGATCAGCATCCAGCTCGCTCAGGAAGGCAGCGAAGTCGCGGTCGAGTTCCGCGACGACGGCGCCGGGCTGAACCTGGGCCGGATCCGAGAGCGCGCCGTGGCCATGGGCCTGCTGGCGGCCGACGTCGAGCCCAGCGATGCCGAGCTGGCCAACCTGATCTTCGCGCCCGGCTTCAGCACGGCCGAAGGCGTTTCCGAACTGGCTGGCCGCGGCGTCGGCATGGACGTGGTGCGCGCCGAAGTCAATGCCATGGGTGGGCGCATCGAGACCGCCACGGCGGCGGGTCTGGGTGCCAGCTTCCGTCTGGTGCTGCCGCTGACCACCGCCGTCACTCAGGTGGTGATGCTGCGCTGCGGCGACTTGAGCATCGCCGTGCCCTCCACCCTGGTCGAGCTGGTGCGCCGCGTCGGCGGCGACGAGATCGAGCAGTGTTACGCCAGCGGTGCCTTCACGCTGGGCGACAAGGTCCTGCCCTTCTTCTGGCTCGGCGCGTTGCTTCAGGCCGGCAATCGCGGCAGTTCCGCCGGGCGCTCGCAGCCGGTGGTGGTGATCCGCAGCGCCTCGCAACGCGTCGCGCTGCATGTCGACGAAGTGCTCGGCAACCAGGAAGTGGTGGTCAAGAACCTGGGGCCGCAACTGTCGCGGCTGCCAGGGCTGGCCGGCATCACGCTGCTGCCCTCGGGCTCGGTGGCGCTGATCTACAACCCGGTGGCGCTGGCCACCCTGTACGGCGACAGCGCGCGCAAGCAGGTGGGCCAGCGCCACGGCGCCGACCAACCCGAGGCGCCGGCCGCCCTGGCCGCGCAGCAGCCGCTGGTGCTGGTGGTCGACGACTCGCTGACAGTGCGCCGCGTCACGCAGCGCCTGCTGGCGCGCGAGGGCTACCGCGTTGCGCTGGCCAAGGACGGGCTCGACGCGCTGGACAAGCTCAGCCAGGAACTGCCCACGGTCGTGCTGTCGGACATTGAGATGCCGCGCATGGATGGCTTCGACCTGGTGCGCAACATGCGCTCCGATGCGCGACTGGCCAGCCTGCCGGTGATCATGATCACTTCGCGCATCGCGCAAAAGCATCGCGACTATGCGGCGCAGCTGGGGGTGAACCACTACCTCGGCAAGCCCTACTCCGAAGAAGCGCTGCTGTCGCTGGTGGGCCACTACGTGAAGGAAGCCGCCGCGCAATAGGCCCACCCCCGCAGCGTCTTCGGCGCGCCGGCCGCCCGGCGAAGCCGTTTTCGCGGCGTCCGCGTGCAGCCGGCCTGATCCTTCCGATCATGGACGTGCTTTGACGACAGCGAAGCGCTGCAGCGTGCGCTCGCGCGCCTCGGCGTGGTTGACCACCGGCGTCGGGTAGTCGCGGCCCAGCTCCACTTTGGCCGCGGCCAGGTCGATGGGCCGCGCCAGCCAGGGCGCGTGGACAGCAAAGTCGGGCAGCCCTGCCAGCTGCGGCAGGTAGCGGCGGATGAACTTGGCCTCAGCGTCGAACTTCTCGCTCTGGCTCACCGGGTTGAAGATGCGGAAGTAGGGCTGCGCATCGCACCCGCTGGACGCTGCCCATTGCCAGCCGCCGTTGTTGGCCGCCAGGTCGAAGTCGTTCAGGTGGGTGGCGAAGTAGGCCTCGCCGCGCCGCCAGTCGATGCCGAGATCCTTGACCAGGAAGCTGGCCACCACCATGCGCAGCCGGTTGTGCATGTAGCCCGTGCGGTTGATCTGCTGCATCGCCGCATCCACCAGCGGGTAGCCGGTGCGGCCCTCGCACCAGGCGGCAAACAGCGCGTCGGCATGCTTGCCTTGCTCCCACTGGATGCGGTCGTACTCCGGCTTGAAGGCCCGCTCCACCACATGCGGACGGTGGTGCAGGATCTGGTGGTAGAAATCGCGCCAGACGAGCTCGCTCAACCAGGTCTGGGCGCCGCGGCTGTCGGGCCCGGCTTGCGTGCGCTGCCAGGCCTCGCGCGCCAGTTGGCGGATCGACACCGTGCCGAAGCGCAGGTGCGTGCTCAGGTAGCTGGGGCCCTTGACGGCAGGGAAGTCGCGCGTCTCGTGGTAGCGGCCGATGCGCTCGCCCAGGAAGTCGTCGAGCAGTTCCTGGCCGCCGGCGCTGCCAGTGGGCAGCTTCAGCAGGTGCAGGTTGGTGGCCTCGAAGCCGATGTCGGCCAGGGTCGGCACGGGCCGCGCCATGGCCGCGGGCAGCGCCGCCAGCGCGCCTGCATGGTGCGCCACCGGGTAGGCCTTCAGGTAGTAGGGGTCGATCTTCTTCAGCCAGGCGTTCTTGTACGGCGTGAACACCGTGTACGGATTGCCGCCTTGCGTCAGCAGCTCGGCGCGCTCGAAGATCACATGGTCCTTGGCGGTGTGCATCGCCACGCCGATGTCGGCCAGCCGGCCGCGCACGCGCGCATCGCGGGCCAAGGCGGTCGGGTCGTCGTCGTGGTTCGCATACACCGCCTGCACGCCCAGGGCGCTGGCCAAGGCAGGTATCTCTTCGGCCGGGCGGCCGTGGCGCACCAACAGCCCGGCCCCCTCGATGCCGTGCGAGCTGCCCAGCGCGCGCAGCTGGGCGTCCAGGCCGGCGAGGCTGTCGCGGATGAACTCCACGCGCCGGTCCTGGCGCGGCAGCGGGTCGAGGATGTCGCGGTCGAAGACGAAGCCGCACCACACCTGCCGCGCCGAGCGCAGCGCGTGGTAAAGCGCGGCATGGTCGTCGGCGCGCAGGTCGCGCCGGAACCACAACAGGGCACGGTCCAAAGGCTTGTTCATGGCGCACAGTGTGCCTGTCGGCGGAATAAAATGCCTTGATGAGTTCCGGCAGCTTGAATCTCAGCAACCAGTTCCTGATCGCCATGCCCGGCATGCTGGATGACAGCTTCGCCGGCACGGTGGTCTACCTGTGCGAGCACAGCGAGCGCGGCGCGCTGGGTCTGGTGATCAACAAGCCGATCGACATCAACCTGAAGAACCTGTTCGACAAGGTCGAGCTCAACCTCGAACGCGAGGAGCTGGCCGTCCAGCCCGTGTTCTATGGCGGCCCGGTGCAGACCGAGCGCGGCTTCGTGCTGCACGACAGGCGCGAGGCCGATGCCGTCAAGTACAACTCCACGCTGTCGGTTCCTGGCGGCCTGGACATGACCACCAGCAAGGACGTGCTCGAAGACCTGGCCAGCGGTTCCGGGCCGAAGCGCGTGCTGGTCACGCTGGGTTATAGCGGCTGGTCGGCTGGCCAGCTGGAAGACGAGCTCGGGCGCAACGGCTGGCTGACGGTGGACGCCGACCCGGCCATCATCTTCGACACCCCGATCGAGCAGCGCTACGAGCGTGCGCTGTCGCTGCTGGGCATCGACCCGCGCATGCTGTCCCAAGAGGCGGGGCACGCATGACGTCCCTGGCGGCGGCGCCCCTGCCCGCCAGTGCCTCTTTTCGCAGTCTCCTGGCCTTCGATTTCGGCACGCGGCGCGTTGGCGTGGCCGTGGGCAGCACCTTTTTGCGGCAGGCCCGGCCGCTGAAGACTCTGTCGCTGCAGCACCAGGCGCGATTCGACGCCATAGGCGCCTTGCTGGTCGAATGGCAGCCGGATGCGCTGGTGGTGGGCGTGCCCTTCCACCCGGACGGCGCCGAGCACGAGAACACCCGCCTGGCACGCCGTTTCGCGCGCCAGCTTCGCGGGCGCTTTGGTCTGCCGGTGCATGAGGTCGACGAGCGCTACACCACTACTGAGGCGCTGGCGGCCGGCGCGGCCGACGTGGACGCCGCCTCGGCCGCGCTGATCCTCGACCAGTACCTGCGCGAAACGGAATGAACGCCATGCTGCAGCTCGACGCCGAGGCGCTGTATGGCGAGCTGCTGGCCGGCGTGCGCTCTTTGCTGCAGCGCGAAAGCGTGCTGGTCGGCATCTGGTCCGGTGGCGCCTGGCTGGCCGAGCGGCTGCACGCCGACCTGGGCCGCGCGGGCACGGCCGGGGTCATCTCCAGCACGCTGCACCGCGACGACTTCGGCTCGCGCGGCATGGCTGCCGGCACCGATGCCACCAAGCTGCCCTTCTCCATCGATGGCAGCCACATCCTGCTGGTCGACGACGTGCTCTACACCGGCCGCACCATCCGCGCGGTGATCAACGAGCTCTACGATTTCGGCCGCCCGGCCAGCGTGCAGCTGGCGGTGCTGGTCGACCGCGGCGGCCGCGAGCTGCCGATCCAGCCGGCCTTTGCCGCCGCCCGGTTGGTGCTGCCGGCCACGCAGAAGCTGACGCTGGCGCGCGACGAAGCCGGCCGCTTCCGCTTCAGCGTCAAGGACCAGACCTGATGCTCTCGCGCCGCAACCCGCAGCTCAACGCGCACGGCGAGCTGATCCATCTGCTGTCCATCGAAGGCCTGCCCAAGGCGGTGCTGACGCAGATCCTCGACACCGCGGGCACCTTCCTCAGCGTCAACGACCGCGAGGTCAAGAAGGTGCCGCTGCTGCGGGGAAAAAGCGTCTTCAACCTGTTCTTCGAGAACTCAACCCGCACCCGCACCACCTTCGAGATCGCCGCCAAGCGCCTGAGCGCCGACGTCATCAACCTGGACATCGCGCGCAGCAGCGCGGCCAAGGGCGAAAGCCTGCTCGACACCATCGCGAATCTCTCCGCGATGCATGCCGACATGTTCGTCGTGCGGCACAGCGAGAGCGGTGCGCCCTACCTGATCGCCCAGCACTGCGCGCCGCACGTGCACGTGGTCAATGCCGGCGACGGCCGCCATGCGCACCCGACGCAGGGCCTGCTGGACATGTACACCATCCGCCACTACAAGAAGGATTTCTCCAGCCTGGCGGTGGCCATCGTCGGCGACATCGTGCATTCGCGCGTGGCGCGCTCCGACATCCACGCGCTGAGCACGCTGGGCGCGGCCGAGATCCGCGCGGTGGGCCCGAAGACGCTGGTGCCCGGCGACCTGCGCGACATGGGTGTACGCGTCTGCCATGACATGGCCGAAGGCCTGCGCGATGCCGACGTGGTGATCATGCTGCGGCTGCAGAACGAGCGCATGAGCGGCGCGATGCTGCCCAGCGCCGCCGAGTTCGCCAAGAGCTACGGCCTGACGCCGGACAAGCTGGGGCTGGCCAAGCCGGATGCCATCGTCATGCACCCGGGGCCGATCAACCGCGGCGTGGAGATCGATTCGGCCGTGGCCGACGGCGCGCACAGCGTGATCCTGCCGCAGGTAACCTTCGGCATCGCGGTGCGCATGGCGGTGATGTCCATCATTGCGGGCAACGAAACATGACCCCTGCCCGTAGCTCCTGCGGCGCCCCCTCCGGGGGTGGGGTCGCCAGCGGCCCGGCCAAGCCGGTTCCGCGGCTGCCGCTCGAAGGCGCTGCCGTCCGTCATGCATTGGAGCGTTGCCGGTGAAACTCCTGATTCGTGGTGGTCGGGTGATCGACCCGGCCTGCAGCCGCGACGAAGTGGCCGACGTGGCCATCGCCTCAGGCCGCATCGTGGCCATCGGCAGCATGCCGGACTTCGGCGCCGAGCGCGAGATCGACGCCCGCGGTCTGGTGGTGGCACCCGGCCTGGTGGACTTGGCGGCGCGGCTGCGCGAGCCCGGCCGCAAGCACCAGGGCATGCTGGAAAGCGAGCTGCAGGCGGCCGCCGTCGGCGGCATCACCAGCCTGGTCTGCCCGCCCGACACCGAGCCGGCGCTCGACGAGCCCGGCCTGGTGGAGATGCTGAAGTTCCGCGCGCGCAAGCTGTCGCGCTGCCGGCTGTTCCCGCTGGGCGCGCTGACGCGCGGCCTGGCCGGCGAGGTGCTGACCGAGATGGCCGAGCTCACGGCCGCCGGCTGCGTGGGCTTCTCGCAGGCCGACACGGCGATCCGCGACACCCTGGTCTTGCAGCGCGCGCTGCAATACGCCGCCACCTTTGGCTATGCGGTGTGGCTGCGGCCGCAGGATGCCTGGCTGGGCAAGGGCGTGGCCGCCAGCGGCGCGCTGGCGACAAGGTTGGGGCTGGCGGGTGTGCCGGTGGCGGCCGAGACGGTCGCCCTGCACACGCTGTTCGAGCTGATGCGCGGCACCGGTGCGCGCGTGCACCTGTGCCGGCTGAGCAGCGCCGCCGGCGTGGCACTGTTGCGCGCCGCCAAGGCCGAGGGCCTGCCGCTCACCGCCGACGTCAGCATCAACTCACTGCACCTCAGCGACGTGGACATCGGCTACTTCAACGCCGACATGCGTCTGACGCCCCCTGTGCGCCAGGGCTCCGACCGCGCCGCCCTGCGCGCCGCGCTGGCCGACGGCACGATCGACGCGCTGGTGTCCGATCACAACCCGGTGGACGACGACGCCAAGACGCTGCCCTTCGGCGAAGCCGAGCCCGGCGCCACCGGGCTGGAGTTGCTGCTCAGCCTGGCGCTGAAGTGGGGCGCCGACAGCCGGGTTGGCCTGGCTGCCGCGCTGGAGCGCGTCACCTGCGGGCCGGTGCGGGTGCTGGGCGAGGCCATCGGCTCACTGTCGGCCAGCGCCGGCCGGCTGGTGGAAGGCGGCGTGGCCGACGTCTGCGTCTTCGACCCCGACACCACCTGGCGGCTGGATCCAGGGCAGCTGAAGAGCCAGGGCAAGCACACGCCCTTCAGCTTCGCCCACACCGGCATGGCGCTGCCCGGCCGGGTGCGCGCCACGCTGGTGGCCGGCACCGTGGCCTACGAAAGCCCGCCGGGCTGATGGCCAGCCTGCGCGCCGCCTGGCGCCTGCTGCGCATGGTGCTGCACCTGCTGCACGGCATGGCGGTGATGGCGCTGCGCTTTCCCGGCGCCGAGGCGGCCGCGCGGCAGCGGCACATCCGCTGGTGGTCGGCCAAGCTGGTGCGCATGGCCGGGCTGGAGCTGCGCGTGCAGGGGGCGGCGCGGCCGGGTGCGGCGCTGATGGTGGCCAACCACATCTCCTGGCTCGACATTGCCGCCATCCATGCGGTGGCGCCGCAGGCACGCTTCGTCTCCAAGGCCGACGTGCTGGCCTGGCCGCTGCTCGGCTGGCTGATCCGCAACGCCGGCACGCTGTTCATCGAGCGCGAGCGAAAACGTGATGCCCTGCGGGTGCTGCATCAGGTGGCCGAGGCGCTGCAAGGCGGCGACACGGTGGCGGTTTTTCCCGAGGGCACCACCGGCGATGGCGCCAGCCTCCTGCCCTTCCATGCCAACCTGCTGCAGTCGGCCATTGCCACCAGCACGCCGGTGCAGTGCGTGGCGTTGCGCTACAGCGATCCCGCGCATCGCTTCAGCCCGGCGGTGCAGTTCCTGGGCGAAACCACGCTGCTGCAAAGCGTCTGGCGCATCCTGTCGGCGCAAGGGCTGCAGGTGCATGTGGATCTGCTGCCGGCACAGGGCGCGCGCCATGCCGACCGGCGCGCGCTGGCCGAATACCTGCGCGGCCTGATCCATGCGCGGCTTCACGCCGGCGAGCCGCCGCCCGATCCGGCGGCGGCCGTGCAGACCGGACAGCCGCCGGCCGCCGACGCTGCCTGGCCCCGACCCCAATAGGCCCGTCGTGACCGACCTGCTGCTGGCCTTCGACGACGAGCATCACCTGGCCGAACCGCTGGCCGCAACCCTCGGGCTGCCGTTGCGCTGGATCGATCGCCACGCCTTCCCCGACGGCGAGACCCGCCTGCGGCTGCCGGCGACGCTGCCCTCGCGCGTGGTGCTGCTGCGCGGGCTGCAGCGGCCGAACGAGAAGCTGGCCGAGCTGCTGATCGTTGCGCCGGCGGCGCGCGAGCTGGGGGTCGCCCATCTGACGCTGGTCTGTCCCTACCTGGCCTACATGCGCCAGGACATGGCCTTCCAGCCGGGCGAGGCCGTCAGCCAGCGCCACGTGGGGCAGGCCCTGGCCGGCTGGTTCGACCGCGTCATCACCGTCGACCCGCACCTGCACCGCGTCTCCTCGATGGATGAGGTGCTGCCCGCACGGCGCGGCGTGGCGCTTTCGGCGGCCGCGCTGCTAGGCGAATGGGCTGCGCGCCATGCATGCCGGCCGATCCTGCTCGGCCCCGACGAGGAGGCGGCGCCCTGGGTGCGCAGCGCCGCGGCAGCGCAGGGCCTGGAGCATGGCACCTGCCTCAAGCAGCGCAGCGGCGACCGTGACGTGCGCATCGCGCTGCCGGATCTGCCCTTCCAGGGGCGCGAGGTGGTGCTGATCGACGACGTGGCCAGCACCGGCCGCACCCTGGCCGTGACCGCCGCGGCGCTGCTGCAGCGCGGCGCCGCGGCGGTGGACGTGGCGGTGACGCATGCGCTTTTCGTCGATGACGCCGTTGCGCAGCTGGCGGCCGCCGGTGTGCGTCACGTCTGGAGCAGCGACAGCGTGTCCCATGCCAGCAACGTGGTGTCGCTGGTGCCGCTGCTGGCTGCCGCGCTGCGCCGCTGACGCCGCGCCCGGGCCCGCCGGTTCAAGTCGACGCCCGCCCTTGCCGAAAAGGCAGGAGCGGTCCGGTCAGCGCCGGATGCCTTATCCACGGGGACATGGGCGATGGCGGGCAAGATCGACGTAAACGAGCTGCGCGTGGGCATGTTCATCCATCTCGACCTGAGCTGGATGCAGCACCCCTTTCCAGTGGGCAGCTTTCTCATCACCCAGGAACAGCAGATCGAGAAGATCCGCGGCCTGGGCCTGAAGCAGCTGCGCTGGAGCCCGGAAAGGAGCGAGCTGGCCGCGCAGGCGCCGACACCGGCCGACGATGGTGCGGCCGCAGCCGCGCAGGCTGCCGGGCTGCCGCCGCAAAGCGCGGCGCAGGCGGCCGAGCGCGAGCGCCGCGAGCAGCTCGATGCGCAGCGCGCGTCGGCGCAGCAGTGCCAGGCGCAGTTCGACGAGGCCGGCCAGGCCTGGCGCGCGGCCTTCGACAGCGTGGTGGCGCGGCCCGAGCAGGCGCGCCAGGGCACCGAGGACCTGACGCGCGCGCTGCTCGACAAGATGCTGGTCGATGACGACATGTGCATCCGGCTGCTGACCTGCAATGCCGGCGACAACGCCACGGCGCATGCGATGAACGTGACCGTGATCTCGCTGCTGATGGGCCGGGTCTTCGGCCTGGGCCACGAGGAGATGCTCGACCTGGGCATCGGTGCGCTGCTGCACGACGTGGGCAAGATCGACCTGCCCGAGCGGTTGCGCCACGTCGACGAGCGTTTCGGCAAGGAAGAGCAGGCGTCCTACCGTGACCATGTGGCGCATGGCGTGCTGCACGGCAAGCGCATCGGCCTGAAGCCAGGGGCGCTGCAGGTGCTGGAGCAACACCACGAGCACGCCGATGGCACCGGCTTCCCGTTGAAGCTCAAGGTCGAGCGGATGTCAGTGGCGGCGCGCATCGTCGCGCTGGTCAATCGTTACGACAACCTGTGCAACCCGTCCTCGCTGGCCAACGCGCTGACGCCGCACGAGGCGCTGTCGATCACGTTCGCGCAGTCGCGCTCGCAGTTCGACACCAGCATGCTCAATGCCTTCATCCGCATGATGGGCGTGTACCCGGCCGGCTCGGTGGTGCAGCTCACCGACGAGCGCTACGCGCTGGTCATGAGCGTGAACTCCACCCGCCCGCTCAAGCCCAACGTGCTGGTGCACGACCCGCAGATGCCGCGCGAAGAAGCGCTGTACCTGAACCTGATGACCACGCCCGACCTGGGCATTCGCCGCAGCCTGAAGCCGGCGCAGCTGCCGCCCGACGCGCTCGACTACCTGGCGCCGCGCCCGCGCGTGGCCTACTTCTTCGAAGCCGCGCGCGTCGGAGTGGCGCGCGAAGAAGACGCGGTGGATGCATGACCGAGGCGGCGGCGTCGGCTGGCGAGGACCGCGCGCTGCTGCAGGCCTGGAGCGCGCTCGTCGACGGCCTGCCCGACGCCATCTGGATCGTCGAGGCGTGCAGCCGCCGCGTAGTCGCCGACAACGCTGCCGCGCGCAAGCTGCTGGGCGTGCCCGGCGGCAGCCTGATCGGGCTGCAGGCCGAGGCGCTGCTGGCCACGCCCGAAGACATGGCCTTCTGGGACGAGGCCGCGGCCGGCGGCTGCGGCGCGCTGCAGTCGGAGGCCACGCTGTGCCGGGCCGACGGCAGCACCTTGCATGTCACGCGCAGCATCCGCCCGCTGCGCGAAGGCAGCGCGGCGGTGCCGCGACACTATGCGGTGGTGGCCTGCGACCGCAGCGCCTGGCGCCGTGCCGAGGACGAGCGCGAGCAGGTCGTCGCCGAGCTGCAGGCCACGCTGGAGTCCACCGCCGATGGCATTCTGGTCACCGACCTGTTGGGCCGCATCCGCGCCTTCAACCGCCGCTTCGCGCAGGCCTGGGGCATCCCCGAAGACCTGCTGAAGTCGCGCCAGGACCATGCCGTGCACGAGTGGATGCGGCGCAGCGTGGCCGACGCCGACGCCTACCAGCGCCGGCTGCAGGCCATCCAGGAGGCCACGCTGCTCAGCGCCACCGAACGACTGACTCTGCATTCCGGGCAGGTGCTGGAGCGCGTGACGCGGCCGCTATGGTGCCGCGGCCAGGCCATGGGCCGGGTGTATTCGTTCCGCGACCTGAGCGAGCAGCTGGCGGCGCAGCACCGCATCGAGGAGCTTTCGCTCACCGACGTGCTGACCGGGTTGCCGAACCGCCGCCAGCTGTCCGAGCACGTGGCCCTCGCGAGCCAGCGCTTGCGCCAGGAAGGCGGCAGCTTCGCGCTGCTGCTCATCGACCTGGACCGCTTCCGCCAGATCAACGACAGCCTGGGCCACGAGACCGGCGACCGTGTGCTGATCGACATCGCGCAGCGCATCAAGGCCTGCATCCGCGCCGAAGATCTGCTGGCGCGCACCGGCGGCGACCAATTCGTGCTGATCGTCGAAGGGGCCGACACCGCGGTGGCCGAGGCCACGGCGCGGCGCGTGCTCGATGCGGTGGCCGCGCCCTACAACCTGGAAGGGTCGCAGTTCACGCTGACCTGCAGCATCGGCGGCGCGATGTGGCCTGGCAACGGCCAGAGCGCCGACGAGCTGGTGCTTCATGCCGAGGCTGCCGTGCTGGCCGCCAAGGAAGGCGGCCGTGGCAACTACCGCGTGCAACGGGGCCGCCGGGGAGGCAACCGCCGTGCCGACATCCAGATCGACCATGCGATGCGCCAGGCGCTGGCCAGCGGGCGCTTCCGCCTGCACTACCAGCCGCAGGTGGAACTGGCCAGCGGCCACGTCGTCGGTGCCGAGGCACTGATCCGCTGGCGTGACCCGGCGCTGGGCGAAGTGCCGCCGTCGCGCTTCGTGCCGGTGGCCGAGGATTCAGGTTTCATCATCGCGCTCGGCGACTGGGTACTGACCCAGGCGGTGCGTCAATGCGCGGCCTGGCTGGAACGCGGCATCGCGATGCCGATCGCCATCAACGTGTCGGCGCTTCAGTTCCAGCAGCCGCAATTCGTCGAATGCGTGGCCGCGGTGCTGCAGGCCAGCCGGCTGCCACCGCAGCTGCTGGAGCTGGAGCTGACCGAATCGATCCTGGTGCGCGATGCCGACGACGCGCTGCTGCGGCTGCGCGCGCTGGCGCGCACCGGCGTGCGCCTGTCGATCGACGATTTCGGCACCGGCTATTCGAGCCTGGCCTATCTGAAGCGCTTCCCCATCGAAAAACTGAAGATCGACCGCAGCTTCGTGCAGGGCCTGCCCGGCGACGACAGTGACTGCGCCATCGTCGTCGCCATCTTGCAGATGGCCGGTGCCCTGGGTATGAAGGTCATTGCCGAGGGAGTGGAGACCGAGGGCCAGCGCCAGTTCCTGCTCGACAGCGGCTGCCATCAGTTCCAGGGCTACCTGTATGCGCCGGCTCTGGACAGTCTGAGCTTCGAGAAGCGCCTGCAACTGGCGCGCTGCCCCGCCGGCAAGACCAACGCCCGCCGCATGCGCCTGGTCTGATGGCGACTTGGGTTCAACGGTCAAGACACCGCCGTGCGTGGCGCATTGCTGTCGTTGCGATCGGCTCTTCCGGTTCGCACGGGCCGGCGTGCCGCCTCGGCTGAAGTGGCACGCCGGCGTCACCCGCGTTGTGCAGCCCACGCTCATGGGCGACTGGCTGCTGTGTGCGAGCGTTGCCTCATCGACGCTGGGCATGCAACGCACCCGCCAGCGTGCCGCGCCCAACCCCGGGACGCGGTGCCGAAGCGCCAGAGGCCTCGCCTCGCGGCCTGCCGCGCACCGGCTTCGCGGCAACGCGCGCGGAGTTCGCCGGCAAACGGTCCCGGCACCGCCCTCGCGTCGGGCCGCATCGGGCACGATGTGCTGGGCGGGGCAGGAATGCAGCCTCTCGCGAAAGGCGGCAAGGCGCCGCAACCCGTCCGCGA
Organism: Burkholderiaceae bacterium; assembly: GCA_040381175.1. Classification (GTDB taxonomy): domain Bacteria; phylum Pseudomonadota; class Gammaproteobacteria; order Burkholderiales; family Burkholderiaceae_C; genus Rubrivivax. Next base: position 1,792 of record JBEIHU010000069.1, on the reverse strand, counting down.
TTGCTGAGCTTTCGAACGCAAGACGGTACGGGACCGCGCGGGTTGCGCCCGCGCCTGGGTTTTGTAAAGTCGAAGCTTCAGCCTGGACCGCAAAGCCATGCCGACACTCGAACTGCTTGTTGCCCAGCGCCTGGGTTCCCTGGCCGAACCGGGTGCTCCCGGGCTTGCGCTGGTGATGCCCGGCGGCCGGCGCCTGGGGCCCGAAGACGCTGCGGTGACGTTGCGCCTGGCCAGCCTGTCGCCGCTGGCGCACGTTGCCGCCGGCCAAGTGGGGCTCCTGGCGGAGGACTATGTCGAAGGCCGTATCGACATCGAAGGCGCAATGCGCCCGGTCATCGACGTGGCTGGCCGCCTGGTACGCGACGACCCGACACGCGCCGCCGAGCCGCTGGGGCCGCTGGCTTGGTGGCGTGATCTGATTCAGCGTGCCGAATCGCTCAGGCGCCACCGCGCCGAGGTCGATGCGAAGCAGATCCAGTTCCACTACGACGTGTCCGATGACTTCTATGCGCTGTGGCTGGACCCGCGACGGCTGTATTCGTGTGCGTATTTCGCCCGGCCGGAGATGTCGCTGGCCCAGGCGCAGGAAGCCAAGCTCGAGCACATCTGCCGCAAGCTGATGCTCAAGCCCGGCGAACGCTTTCTCGACATCGGCGCCGGCTGGGGTGGCCTGCTGCTTTGGGCGGCCGAACGCCATGGCGTGCGCGGCCTGGGCATCACGCTGTCGAAGAACCAGCATGCCTACGTCACTCAGCTGATTCAAGAGCGCGGTCTGGGCGATCGCGTGCAGATGCGGTTGCTCGACTACCGCGACCTGCCCGAGGGCGAACCCTTCGACAAGATCGCCTCGATCGGCATGTTCGAACATGTCGGACGTGCCAACCTGCCGAGCTACTTCGACAAGATCCGCCGCCTGCTCAAGCCTGGCGGGCTGCTGCTGAACCACGGCATCACCGCGGGTGGCACGCGCAACACTCAGCTGGGCGCCGGTATCGGCGACTTCATCGAACGCTACATCTTCCCGGGCGGCGAACTGCTGCACGTGTCGCACGTGCTGCGCGTGATGGCCGAACAGGGGCTGGAGGGCCTTGACACCGAGAACCTGCGCCCGCATTACGGGCGCACGCTGTGGGGCTGGTCCGACGGCCTGGAGGCCCGGCTCGAGCAGGCCCGCGGCATCGTCGGCGAGAAGGTCACGCGGGCCTACCGGCTTTACCTGGCCGGCAGCGCGATGAGCTTCGAGCGCGGCTGGATGGCGCTGCACCAGACGCTGGCGACGCGGCCCAGCGGCCGGGTCGAGGACGGCAGCCTTCGCGGTGCACAATCGGCATACCCGTTCAATCGCGAGTACATCTACCGATGATCTACAAGTTCAAGTCCAAGGCCACAGGCGATCTGATCATGCTCGGACCGAACGGTGACCAGATGCTGCGCCTGCTGGGCCGCGAGCCCGCGGCCAAGGGCATCGTCGACGTCGACCAGCTGGCTGCGGCCATTGCCGCGCTGCGCGCCGTGGTGCGCGATGCCGAAGCGCAGGCCGAACAGGCCAAGCAGGCCGGGGACGAGGATGCGCCGGCAAGCGACGCCGTCTCGCTGCGCCAGCGGCTGTGGCCGGTGATCGACATGTTCGAGCGCTCGCTCCAGGGCGGGCAGCCCGTGGTCTGGGGGGTTTAGCCTCTTGAGCGACGCGACGCGCATCCTGGCGATCCGTCACGGCCAGACCGCCTGGAACGCCGACAGCCGCATCCAGGGTCACACCGACATCGCGCTCGACGACACCGGGCTGTGGCAG